>DATFEG010000140.1:0-25845 GCA_035251445.1 Gemmatimonadales bacterium
AATCCTGGCGGTGTCGGATGGCGCGATGTAGACCTCGGTGCAGCCATCGTCCATTGGCAACCCCATGTACGAAATCTCCGCGTGCAGGCCAAACTGCGGCGAAAAGAAGTAGGTGGCCGACGCGCCGAGCACGACGCTCGATGACACTTCCCGTCTTAGATGCAGCGTGTCGAACTGATTGCCGGGAACCGTAACGGGCTGTTTGCCGACGTTCCACAACGAGTGCCCGGATATCCCCCCACCCAGAATCGTCAGCACGAGCTGCGCGCGCGAAGGAGTTTGCGCGACAGCGCCGGACACGAAGAGCGACAGCACAAGTGCGCACGCGCCAGGTTTCATCGGGCCTCGAGGTGACTGTGTTCGACGGCCAGGCAGCGGTCCATGACAAGAGGAATTCCCGCAGCCGCGGCGCGCGCCGCAGCCGCGGCGTCCACGACGCCCTGCTGCAGCCAGATCAATTGCGGGCGAATCGCGATCGCGTCATCCACCACGCCGCCCGCATGCTCGCTCCGCCGAAAGACATCGACGATGTCGATCGTGTGATCGCGCGCCGCTACGGCAAGGTTGGGATAGCTCCTTTCACCAAGGACAGTGTCGTGTCCCGGATTGACCGGTACGATCCGGTACCCGGCCCTTTGGAGATAGCGCGCGACGGAGTGACTCGGCCGATCCGGCTTGGGAGATAACCCCACGACCGCGATCGTGCGCGCCCGCCCCAGCAGCGCGCTTAGCTCGTCCTCGGACACCATCATCCATCGGGCCGATGGACATGAGGCGTACCGCTGACGGCGCGGCCCACCAGGAGCATGCCCGAGCGGCGCGCGATCGTCACTGCCAAGGTCGACGGGACGCTGGGCGTGGCGACCCAAGCGAGGCCCGCACGTGCCGCCTTGAACGCCAGCTCGGCCGAAATACGACCGGTCACCAGCAAGCCACGTCCGACGATCGAGCTGCGCGCGAGCACCGCGGCGCCGATCACCTTATCGACCGCGTTGTGGCGTCCGATATCCTCGGCGTGGAACAACAGCGCCGCCCCGTCTGTGAGGGCGGCGGCATGAATGCCGCCTGTCTCGTTGTATCGCACGCCGCTCGCGAATACTTGCTTGAAAAGCGTGCGCAGCGTTTCGGGCTGGGGGGCCTCACCGCGTGCTGGGGGAGGAGTGTGGGACATCGCGTTGGGGTCTGCCAGCATGGTCGCAACGGCGCCGCAGCCCGATGCGAGCACACGCGTGCGGTTCTCACCCTTTATCTGCGCGACGCGCTCGGGCTTCACGTCGGCCCAGAAGCCGAGGTCCGGCGCGCACGGCCGTAGCTGCACGAGATCGTCGAGCGACGCGATGTATCCCTCTCCGTGGAGCCAGCCGACGGCAAGCTCCTCCAGCTGGTCGGGCGTACACATCCACGTCACCGCCGGTTCGCCATTGACTTCGAGCCAGACCGGCCATTCTTCCACCACGGCCGAGTCGGCCTGCATGCGACCCCTACGGTTCGCCGTAGTATTCGGAATAGAGGTTCGCTCCCTCCTGCACGCGCACACGGTGCAGCGCCACGCCGGCCGGCAAACCCGCCTCGGCGAGCCGTTCCCACACGTACACCGCGAGCCCTTCGCCGGTCGCGAGCCATGTGCCCGCGCCAAAGATGTCGATGTCTTCGTTGATGTGCCGGCCGTCAAATCGAGCGATCACTTCGCGCTTCAGCAACGCGTGGAGCACCTTGAGGCTCATCACGCCGCCGCGCGTCGGGTCGAACCGGCCCTTTACCGTGACCTCACACTTATAAAGATGACTGTGGTCCCGAGTCGCGCCGGCAAAGTCCGGCAGGTCGGGGAAGCGGTGCGTTGCCGTAAACTCCACGACGCTCGTGAGATAGGCGATCGGCATCCTCTAGAATACGCGGACCGCCGTAGCCTTGAAAGAGAAGACCACCGGGCTGCCGGGGCCGAGCGCGAGCTCGCGCGCCGCTTCAGCGGTGATCGTGGCGATGAGCTCGACGCCTCCGACATCGGCCCGGACCTGCACGCCGGCTCCCCGCAGCTCGATCGACATGCCAACCACACGTCCCCGGAGAACGTTGCGCGCCGATGACGCGAGCAGTTCGCGGCTGACGAAGATGTCTGTGGGAGGAATCGCGAGCACGACCGGGCCGTTTCGGTCCGTCATGACCGCGAAATCGACATTGCCGACGCGTGCCTGCTTCACCCCTTCACCCGCCGGTAATTCGACGCGAAACAGATTCTCCGGCGAGACGGAAGACAGTCGCCCTTCCACGAGCACGCGTATGTCATTGGCCCAACGATAGGCGTCCTCCAGCTGATGCGACGCGATACAGGCGGCAAACGGACGTTCGGCCCGCTCGGCGGCGAGCGCACGGTACAGCGCGCCGGCCGCTGCGCGGTCAGCGGAGCTTGCGGGCTCGTCCAGCAGCAGCACGTCGGTTCGCAGCACCAGCGCGCGCGCGACGGCGACGCGTTGCACCTCACCATCGGACAGCTCGTGGCGACGGCGATTCAAAAGCGACGAGAGTCCCAGCCGATCGACGACGTCACCGACCATCCCATGCGCCGCCGCGTGCCGGATATCTCGCGCGCGCAATCCGTATTCGAGGTTTTCTCGCACAGTGCCGCGAAACAGCACGGGGCGCTGCTCGACCAGGGTTACCCGGCGGCGCAGAGCGGCACGCTGGCGTGGTTTTACGGCGTTGCCTTCCCAGAGGACAAAGCCCTCCGTCGGCGCCTCGAGCAGCGCCAGCATCCGCAGCAGCGTGCTTTTGCCGGCGCCGTTGTGGCCGACCAGACCGACGATGCCGGTCTTGGAGAGCGCGAACTGTTCGAAATCGAGCACCACGCGTCCGTCATAGCGGTGCCGCACATAACGCAGCTCAACCACTGCCCCCCCGTCCTTGCAACACCTGCAGCGCGATGTTCACGAGTAGCGCCAGCGCCAGAAGTATGAGACCTAACGCGAGCGCCATGCCGAAATCGCCCTGTGACGTGTACAACGCGACCGCCGTCGTCAGGGTGCGCGTGGAGCCGCGGATGTTGCCGCCGACGATCATGGCGGTGCCGATTTCCGCGACGACTTGACCGAACGCAGCCGTGATCACCGCGGCCAGTGCGAAGCGCGCCTCGCGCGTCACCGTCCACGCGGTCAGCCACGGTCCCGCACCCAGCGTTTCCGCGGTGCGGCGAATGCGCGGATCGACGCCCTGGATTGCTGCCGCCGACAGCGCGGCGGCGATGGGCAACGCTAGCAATACGTCGCCGACGACAATCGCCTGCCAGGTGTACAGCCAGCCGATCTCTCCGAGCGGGCCGCGCCGCGACAGCATGCCATAGAGCAAGAGCCCGACCACGACGGTGGGAAAGGCCAGCGCGGTGTTGACGACGGTGAGCGCGGCGCGCCGTCCCCAGAAGCGGCGTGTCGCGAGAAAATATCCGAGCGGCAGACCGAGAGCGCAGGATATGACGGTGGCAACGACGGCAACCTTCAGGGTGAGAAGCGTGATTCCGTAAACGTCGGCGTCACCGCCGGCGAGCAGATCCCAGGCCCGCCGAAACCCTTCGGCTAGAAACTCCATCCCGCACCGACGCTGAACCAGGGATGAATGATCCACTCGCCGCGATCATGAAGGAGGGACAGCACGCGGGACCCGTCCGGGGCCGTCGACTGGAACGAACGTGGATAACTCTCCTTCCAGAACACGAAGCGCGCGTCGCCGCTGAACCACAGGTGACGGAACAGATGCCAGCGCATGCCGGTGGCGCCGGTCACCGTAAACTTGGTGCCGAATTGATAGCCGCTCCCGGTAGTGTCACGCGGGGCCTCGGACTCCCACCCGAATCCGATCCCGGCGCCGGCGTATGGGGCGAACCCCCGCCACGATTTCGGACCCGTGAGCCGCAGGTGCAGCATCAGATCGGTGAGGACGACCGTCGCCTGCTCGGGGCCCGTCTTGCGATTGGGCGACGACGAATCGGCCCCCGGGTTGATAATGAAGCGGTCCCCCTGGAGATACGCCCCGTTGAACTGGAGCAGCAGCGTTTTTCCCGTCGGAATCTCGTATCGCACCGAAGCAGTGCGGGCGTTACTGAATGCTGCGTCCGCAGCTCCCCGACTGCCGTTGAACTCGCCTACATAGAACGAAGGACCGGCGCGCAGCCGCACGTCGCGGTAGGGAGAACTCGCGGGGTCGTGGCCGACTTGAGCGGACAGTTGGACGGTTGGAATGTTGGAAAGAAACACCCCAATACCGAGACACAGTCCAACCTTCCAACCTTCCAACACTCTTATCATTTAGTCAGTCTCCCTGAGATCCCGCCCCGTCATTTCAGCGGGCGGCTCAATCCCCATCATCCGCAAGATCGTCGGCCCGACGTCGCGAAGCGAGCCGCCGCGCCGCAGATGGCGAGGGCTGGCGCCGTCACCCACTATGACCAGCGGCACTGGGTTCGTCGTGTGCGCCGTATGTGGACCACCTGTCGCCGGATCGATCATCGTTTCGCAGTTGCCGTGATCGGCCGTGATCAGAACCGTGGCGCGGGCGTCTTCTGCCGTTTTCAGCACGCGCACCAGGCATTGATCGACTGTTTCGACGGCTTTGATCGCAGCTGCCAATACCCCGGAATGCCCCACCATGTCCCCATTCGCGTAGTTACACAGAATGAAATCGTGTTCTTTGGCGGCAATGGCTCGGCAGAGGACGTCGGTGACGCCCGGGGCGCTCATCTCCGGCATGAGATCGTAGGTGGCGACCTTCTGCGACGGTACGAGCAACCGCTCCTCGCCCTTATACGGCGGCTCATACCCTCCATTAAAGAAGTAGGTGACGTGCGCGTATTTCTCGGTCTCGGCGGTACGAAACATCGTCTTGCCACGCTCTGCGAGGACCTCCGCGACGATGCGCGACAGCACCATCGGCTCGAACGCGGCGGGGAAGGGCAGTGTCTCGTCGTAGCGCGTCATCGTGACGAGCCTGACGGCCGGTCGGCCGCGCACATCGAAGGCGTCGAAACCTGGATCGGCGAGCGCGCGGACGATTTGCCGCATCCGATCGGCGCGATAATTGAAACAGAAGATGCCGTCGCCTTCCTTAATGAGAGGCGCGCCGGGAATCACGCGCGGCTTGACGAACTCGTCAGTCTCACCCGCGGCGTATGCCTGTTTGATGGCCGCGATGGGATCGGAAGCGGGAATGCCGATGCCGTTCACCATCGCATCGTACGCGAGCTTGGTGCGCTCCCACCGCTTGTCACGGTCCATGGCGTAGTAGCGGCCGATGACTGTTGAGATCATGACATCGGAGTTAGGAGTTTGGAGTTGGGAGTTGGGGATCGCCTCCCTAGATCCAAACTCCTGACTCCTAACTCCGATGGTCGTCAGCAACTCTTCCATGAACCCGAGACCGGATTTCGGTGGGGTATCCCGTCCATCCAGCCAACCGTGAATCGCGACGGGCACGTCCCCGCGACGACCGAGTTCCACGGCGGCGAGGAGATGCTTGTCGAGCGCGTGTACCCCACCCGTCCCGATCAATCCAATGATGTGCAGCGTGCCGTGGTTCCGGCGTGTATCCTCGATCAGTTGTTGCAGGGCGGGAATGCGAAAGAATTCGCCGGACTCGATGGATTGTGAGATCCGAACGAGGTCCTGCGACACGACGCGACCAGCCCCCAGGTTCAGGTGGCCGACTTCGCTGTTGCCGATTTGCCCTTCGGGGAGTCCAACGGCGAGTCCCGATGCTTCGAGCAGGGTGCGCGGCGCCCGTTCCCACAACCGGTGCCAGGTCGGCGTATGGCCGAGCTCGATCGCGTTGCCCTCGCGCCCGGGGCGGAAGCCCCAGCCGTCGAGCACGATCAAGACCACTAGGGTGCGCCTGCTGCCGCTCACTGTCATATTGAAGGGGATGCAAGTTAGCCGGTTCATTCCTGGGCTTCTAGCGGCGCTGAGCCTCGCGACACCACACACCGCGAGCGCGCAGGGAGCCATGCGATATCGTGTCAGCGCCGATAACGCCTGGTTCTACCAGGAGGTCGCCGGGCGCCGGATCGCGCGCTTGGCGAGCGGCTCAGAGGTCACCGCCCGGGCGACGCGCAACGACTGGATGCAGATCACCCTGGACGGCTGGATCTTCGCGACGTCCGTCGGTCCCAGCGACCGTCCCGACTTCGACCTGCTCGTCACACAGGCGCCCAACGAAAACCTGCGTGCCGCGCCCGCCGGTCCGCTCGTTGCGGAGCTGGCTCAGGGGTTTGGCTTGAAGCGGGTTGGGACCGATACGGCGGGGAGTAGCAGTCGCTGGATCCACGTCACCCGCGACGGCTGGGTCCAGCGCAGCGCGCTGGTGCCTATTCCGGACGTGGTCGCCACGCGCACAGCCGACGCATCGGAGGTCAGCGACACTGTTGCGTTAACCCCGGGCGGTAGCCCGGGGGCCACCCAAGCCGTCGACAGCAGCCGCGCCCAGCCGATGCGCATGACGACGTTGTACCGTGCCCCCGACGGTCCCGAGGCCGGCACGATTTCCACCGATACGCCGGTACGCGTGTTGAGCCGCAACGGAGAATGGACGCGCGTGCAGTACGAGGGATGGGTCAAGGGGGGGGATCTCCAGGTGGCGCCTGCAGGCGTCATGTTGGGCGTCACCGCCGCGGAGTTGCGCGCCGAGCCGCAGCGTTACGTGGGGCAGGTGCTGCGCTGGCGCCTCGAGTTCATCGCGATCCAAAAGGCCGACGAGCTGCGTCCGGACATTCCGAGTGGCGCGACCTACGTGCTCGCGCGCGGGCCACTCCCGGAGCGCGGCTTTGTGTACGTCATCGTGGCGGAGACCAGGCTGGCGGCCTTTCGGGCTCTGCCGCCGCTCGCCGAGCTGCAAATCACCGCGCGGGTGCGCAGCGGACGCAGCCGCTACCTGGGCAATCCTGTGGTGGATCTGATATCGCTGGAGGGAGGGCCGACCCCGTGAACGACGTGCTGGCCGAGCGCATCCGCCGCAAGCTCGAGGTGATGCCGGACGAGCAGGCCTACCAGGTGCTCGATTATATCGAGTTCCTCGAGTCGAAGTACTCGCAGCGCGCCGCCGGCGCTCCCGCGTTCCAGAAGGTCGCCGAAACTCTGGAGGACACGATGCGAGCCGGTCGCGTGCCGGTGAACATCATCCGGGGCACGATGGACGCAGTCGGCAAGGCGGGGCGGTTCCTGGGCGGGTTGGCGGCGGCCGGCAGGGCGGCGGTCGAGGAGGCGAAGAAGAAGCCGGTCTCCATTGAGACGAAGCCGGTTGAGGAAACCAAGCCCGGCGAATAACTTTCGAGATGGGAACCTTCCGACCCGACGTCGCTCTCACGTTCGACGACGTCCTGCTTGTGCCGCGTCACTCGACGGTCCATCCTCGCAACGTTTCGGTCGTCAGTCGCTTTACGCGGGGAATTCCGCTCAACATTCCGGTGGTCTCGGCCGCCATGGATACCGTGACCGAAGCGGAAATGGCCATGGCGATGGCGCGCCAGGGCGGGATCGGCGTGATCCACAAGAACATGTCGATCGACCGCCAGGCGGCTCAAGTCGATCGGGTGAAGCGCAGCGAGTCCGGCATGATCATGAATCCGATCACGCTTGGTCCCGACCGGCCGTTACGCGAAGCGCACCAGCTCATGGTGCGCTTCAAGATTTCCGGCGTCCCGATTGTCGACGGAGCCGGGAAGCTGGTGGGTATCATCACCAACCGCGATCTGCAGTTCGAGCGCGAGCTGGAGCGGCCGATCCGCGATGTGATGACCAAAGAAAGGCTGGTCACCGCGCCCGTCGGCACGACGCTCGACGAAGCCGAGCGCCTCCTGGCGAAGCACCGCATCGAGAAACTGCCCGTCGTCGACAAGCAGGGACTGCTCAAGGGTCTCATCACCATCAAGGACATCTTCAAGCGCCGCCAGTTTCCCGATGCCAACAAGGATCAGCACGGCCGGCTACGCGTGGCGGCAGCGGTGGGTGGGACACCGGACGCGCGGGCGCGCGCCCAGGCGCTGCTCGATGCCGGCTGCGATGTCGTGGTCGTCGACTCGGCGCACGGGCACAGCCAGGGTGTGCTCGACACCGTTGCCTGCCTGCGGGATGCGTTTCCGGACGCGCAGATCATCGCGGGGAATGTTGCGACCGAGGCAGGCGCGCGCGCGCTGGTCGAGCGGGGCGTCGATGCGGTGAAGGTCGGGGTTGGACCGGGATCGATTTGTACGACGCGTGTCGTCACCGGGATCGGGGTCCCGCAGATCACCGCCATCGTCGAGGCGGTGCGCGGCGCTGGCGACATCCCGGTCATTGCAGACGGCGGCATCAAATACTCGGGCGATGCCGTGAAGGCGCTCGCGGCGGGGGCCGAGAGTGTGATGATGGGCTCAATGCTCGCAGGCACAGAGGAAAGTCCGGGGGAGTCGTTCCTGCTCGAGGGACGGCGGTTCAAAGTGATCCGCGGCATGGGGAGCCTGTCGGCCATGGAGGAAGGCTCCGCCGATCGATACTTCCAGGAGGGGGAAGTCTCGCTGCACAAGCTCGTTCCCGAGGGGATAGAAGGGCGCGTTCCGTACCGGGGGCCCGTCGCGGACGTGGTTTTCCAGATGGTGGGCGGCCTGCGGAGCGGAATGGGGTACTGCGGGGTATGTGATATCGCTGCGTTGCGCACTGAGACGGAGTTCATCCGAATCACCACGGCGGGGCTGCGCGAGTCTCATCCGCATGACGTCGTCGTCACGAGGGAAGCGCCGAACTACAGCATGTAGGGCCGGGCTCGTCCTGCTGCTCTCGCTGCCGTCGTTGCTGTTCGGCCAAACTGTCGACAGCGCCTCGTCATCGGCCTCTCCCCGCCCAAATCCTGCCCCCATCACGCTGGACCGCTACACGATCGATGTCGTCGCGCTCGTTCGCGACGGCACGGCTCGGACCATCAGCGACGTGCTGATTAGTCAAATACCGGGTTTGCTGGTCATTCCCGGAAGCGGATTGAATGGCGGCGGCGCGAGCGTCCGGTTTGCCGGTGTGCGCTCGCTGGCTGCCGATGTCCCTCCGCTCGTCTTCCTGGATGGCATGCGCATCGACGCGCGCGAGGATGATTCGCAATTGCTTTCCGGCGGGCCGGGCCCATCACGCCTGGATGATATTCCGGTCGAGGATGTGCAGGTCATCGAGGTCTTGCGTGGGCCGGTGAGCGCCGCGCTGTACGGTCCGGGATCGGCGGCCGGCGTGATTCTCATTCACACCAAAGAGGGACAATCGGGCGATGTGCGGATCTCTGGATTCGCGCAAGGGGCGTTGCGCGAGCTGCCGTCTCGCTGGCCGGCGAACTATGGCGCCGTGGACGCGGATAATCCGAACGTGTTCATGCAGAACGGAGGATGCACGCTCGCGACCCAGGCCGCGGGTGGTTGTGTCCAGGATTTCATCCGCAGTTTCAATCCACTCGTCGAACGCAACCCGTTCACGAGCGCGCCGCACCGGCAACTCGGCCTTAGTGCCAGCGGGGGTCCCCGCTGGGGAACGTTTCGAGTCTCCGGTTCATTGGATGGCGATGCGGCCGTGTACTCCGTCCCGGCTGTGACGTGGGCGGATGACTATCGCCAGTGGAATCTCCGCGCGAATACGACTGTTCAACCGACGGAGATCGTAGATGTCGCTGCGAGTGTCGCGCGGATGTCGAGCACGCTGCGCTTGCCGATGTACCAGCCGGTCCGACGGGCGTTGACGGGATCGAGCGACAGTACCGGGTTCAGCTGGGCGCCGTTCGACGATCCCGGCACCCAGGATCTCGATCGCACGCAGCTCGCGTTTGGTGTTCACGTTCGCCCGCAACCTTGGCTCGCGCTCCACGCCGCTTTTGGTCGGGACAATGTGGACGAGCATGAGATGCAGGTGATTCCAGGTCAATTCCGAACGACCGGCCAGCGCAGCGGCCGTGATCAAACCGTCGCGTTCGGCGCGACCGCGTCGAACATCGCGTGGCGGGGGATGCATCTCACGACGGCGGTCGGCGTCGAAAAACTCGAGTTGCGCGACGAAACTCGGCTGATGCAGATCAGGCCGGATACGGCGACGTCCTGCGGTCCCAGCGGACCCTTCCCGTGTTCTTTCACGTCCCAGCGCATCCTGCGCGAGGTGAACTCGTTGGGTCTGTACGCCATGCAGCGCGTCGCCATCGGTGAACGTCTCGTGGTGACCGGGACGCTGCGGCACGACGACTTCGCGCACTTCGATGCCTGGTCGGCGACGCACCCCAGCCTGAGTGTGGACTGGATCGCACGGTCTGATCGACCGGGGACGCTGGGCAGAGTGGCACTGCGCGCCGCGTATGGGTCGGCGGCGCCGCCGCTACCCGACATCCCGCCGACCTATTTCGTTGGGCCGGCCCTGCCTCCCGCGGCGCCGGTGAAACCGGACGCGGCGCGCGAATTCGAGTTCAGCGCCGAAGCGGCCGGCCTCGGAGGGAGATGGCGCGCACAGGGCGCCGTCTATGATCTCCGCACGAAAGGACTCCAACTGGTGCCCGTTGGCAGCGTCCCCTTTTTCAGCCGCTACGCCCATGTGCCCGGCGCCGAGCTGAGCAATCGGGGAATCAGCGCGACGATATGGGCGAGCGTGGTCGATCGCGCCAGCCTGGCGTGGGACGTACGGTTGTCGCTGTGGGGGAATCGCAACCGCCTGACCAAGCAACGCGTGCCCCCCTTCTTCTATTGGGGCGGCACGCCCACGGGCCAAGGCTCATTCGAGGGCTTTCCAGCGAATGGCTACTGGTCGAGACCAGCCCGGTTTGTCGACGCGAATGGCGACGGAATCATTGCCACTTCCGAGCTCATCGCTCCCAATGGCATAGAATGGGCCGGCACGCCGTATCCGACTCAAGGCGCCCAGCTGACTTCGTCGTGGCGGTTGCTGCGGCACTGGCGTGTCACGGCGACGGTCGATTACCGGGCCGGCCAAACGCTCTTTAACCAGATCGCGAACAGCCGCTGCATGTTTCAACGCTGTCGTGAACGGTTCGATCCGGCCACGGCGCCGGCCGATCAAGCCAACGCCCTCGCAGCCAGCCAGCTCCCGCTTGCCTACTTTGAGGACGCCGATTACTTGAAGCTGCGCGAGGTCGCCATTGCCTTCGATGTCCCGGAACGTATTGCCTCGACGCTCGGCGCTCGCGCGGCGACCATCATGCTTGGGGGGCGCGATCTGGCAACGTGGACCAGATACACCGGGGCCGATCCCGAGTCCGGCAGTTACGGCCAGCACGAAGTCGCCCAGCCAGTCCTGATCGGTGACTTCGCCACCGTGCCTGTCCCGCGCACGTGGATGCTGCGCATCCGTATGGCCTACTGATCATCACAGCTCGAACAGCCGCCTCTATTGACAGATCGACGGCCCCGGCGAACCTTGGGGCCGTCTACACCGTCGATTCGTCACCAACCTGAACGGAGTCCCGCATGAATTTGTGGGCGACGAAACCCATCGCGACCCTCCGCGCCGAAGCTGACGGTGCCGGCGAGCACCAGCTCAAGCGCGCGCTCGGACCAATGAACCTGATCACTCTGGGCATCGGCGCGATCATCGGTGCCGGCATCTTCGTGCTCACGGGCCAGGCGGCGGCGCTGCACGCGGGACCAGCGGTGCCGATCTCGATGGCGTTGGTGGGCGTTGCCTGTGCCTTCGCGGGACTCTGTTACGCGGAGATGGCCGCCGCGGTCCCGGTCGCCGGCAGCGCCTATACATACTCCTACGCCACGATGGGCGAGCTGATTGCCTGGATCATCGGCTGGGATCTGGTCCTTGAGTACGCCGCCGGCGCGGCGACGGTGGGAGTCGGCTGGGCCGGGCACTTCGTTTCCCTCATGGGCCTGTTCGGCATCTCAGTTCCCGCGCATCTGGCCGCCTCACCGACCCAATGGTGTACCGACGGCCAGGTCGCGGCCGGAGCAATGGGATGTGCCCACGCGGGTCTGAACTTTACGGGCGCATGGATCAACCTCCCGGCAGTGTTCATCGTCATCGTGATGTCCACCGTACTCGTGATCGGCATCAAGGAATCGGCGACCGTCAATAACTTCATCGTCATCCTCAAAGTCGCGATCATTTTGTTGATCGTCGCGGTGGGCTTGGGAAACATCACCCCCGAGAATTACAAGCCGTTCGTTCCACCGAACACCGGTGAGTGGGGCACGTTCGGTGTCTCTGGCGTGCTCCGCGGGGCAGGACTGGTATTCTTTGCGTACATCGGATTTGACGCCGTCTCCACGGCGGCGCAGGAGTCGCGGAATCCGCAGAAGGACATGCCGATCGGCATCCTGGGTTCGCTCTTCATCTGCACACTGCTCTACGTGATCGTCTCCGCGGTGCTGGTGGGTATGGTGCCCTACACGGAGCTCAACCTGCCCGCGCCAGTGGCCTACGCCATGGAGAGAATCGGCGCGCCGCACTGGGTGCGGATTCTGATCGATATCGGTGCCGTGCTGGGGTTGGGCTCGGTGATCCTGGTAATGTTGCTCGGCCAGTCGCGCGTCTTCTACTCGATGTCGCGTGATGGACTGCTCGGGAAGTGGGCAAGCGCGGTCCACCCACGTTATCGCACTCCGTATCTGTCGACGATATTCACAGGCATTGCCGTGTCCTTCGCGACCGGCTTGCTGCCGCTGCAATTGCTCGGACAGCTGGTCAACATCGGGACGCTGCTCGCATTCGTCCTCGTATGCGCCGGCGTGTTGGTGCTGCGCAAGAAGCGCCCTGAGCTCGAACGGCCTTTCCGGACACCGTGGGTGCCGTTCGTTCCCATCGCTGGTGTCGTCTGCTGCCTCGGTCTCATGGCGACCCTCCCGGGCGATACGTGGCTCCGTCTGCTCGTTTGGCTGGCCATTGGCTTCGTGATCTACTTCGGATACAGCCGGCGGCACAGCCGGTTGCAGCGGGAGTTGGGCGGGGGGACGACGCCAGGGAGGCAGTGAGTCAGCGGCGAACGCGTGCGCTCGGTATGAACTGCCTACCGGTAGACTCTGCCGAGCGCATGCTTTTGGTGAAGACCTCAAACCCGATCTAAAGAGCTAGCTCCTTAGCTTGGTTGCGGATAGCGACGTTCAAAACGCGATTATCTTCCCCAAGATGACTTCGAACGGCGTCCCCATTCCGGCCGAGCGAGCGAAGGCTGCGCGCGAGGTGGCCGCGGCACTCACCCGCGCGCGCCACGTCGTGCTCACCACGCACGTGAATGCGGACGGCGACGGTATCGGCAGCGAAATCGGGCTGTGGTACATGCTGCAGGCGCAGGGCATATCGGCAAGAATCGCCAATCCCACCCGCATTCCCGAGAGATTCCACTTCCTCATTCCTGAAGGAGCAGACGCGAGCCTGCAGGCGGTGCGCGAGATTGAGCGTGCCGACATCGTTGCCTCCCTCGACATCGGCGACATCACGCGGCTCGGTGAGCTGGCGACGGTGATCCGCAAGCACGAGCCAGGGTTCGTCTGCATCGATCACCACGTGGGTTCTCCCAAACTGCCGCCAGGTCCCTGCCTGATCGCGCCCGAGGCGACCGCAACTGCCGAGCTGATCTTCGATCTTGCGAGCGTCGCGGGATGGCCGTTGACACCCGAGGTAGCGCAGGCGCTGTACGTTGGACTGCTCACGGACACCGGTGGATTTCGTTTTTCGAATACAACGGCGCGCGCGCTGCGCGTCGCGGCGGCGCTGCTCGAAAAGGGCGTCGATCCCGAAGAGGTCTATGCGTCGGTCTACGCCAGCGCGCCGGAAGGCCGCGTGCGCTTGCTGGCGGAAGTCCTGCAGACACTGGTCGTCGAGCCGGACGTCGGATTGGCCTGGGTCAGCGTGCCGGCCGACGCATTGCGCCGCCATGATGTGACGCCGGACGACCTCGACGGCATCGTCGAGTTTCCACGGTCAATCGCCGGTGTGCGGCTCGCGCTGCTATTCCGACACATCGGCAGCGGGCGCATCAAAGTTTCGTTCCGTTCGATGGGCGAAGTCGATGCCGCCGCGCTCGCGCACCAGTTCGGGGGTGGGGGCCATCATCGTGCCTCCGGCGCGTCACTCCCTGGCTCGATGGCCGACGTTGAAGAGAAAGTTCTGACTGCCGCGCGTCGCTTTTTGACCAACGGCCAGTCTCGAGGATGATTATCGCCGACATCCGGTGGAAACCATGAGCGCGGCGAATCTTCAGCCCCGCGTGGAGCACGCGCTCGGGGAGATCACTAATCCTCGGCAGGGGAAGAGCATCATCGCCGCCGCGATGGTCCGCGATTTGGCCGTCGACGAACAAGGCATCGTGAGCTTCACATTCGTCCTCACGCGCGAAGATCCCGGCTCCCTGGCGCGCCAGGCGCGCAAAGCGGTTGAGGGCGTGTCGGGTGTCACCGGCGTCAAGATGAACGTGGTGGATGCGGCGGCGATGGGCGGAGAGGGAGCGTCCGGCCGCCCGGCAGCCCGACAGCCCAGTCCCCCCGCCCCTCCAACGCCGGACGAACTACCGAATCTCGGCAAGGTCCTCGCCGTCTCGAGTGGCAAAGGGGGCGTCGGCAAGTCGACGGTGTCCGCGAATCTCGCGGCGGCGCTGGCGCTCGACGGACATCGCGTGGGGCTATTGGATGCCGATATCTACGGTCCCAACATTCCCAGAATGTTCGGCGTGGACTCGAAACCCGAAGTGCAGGGGGGCAAGATCCAGGCGCTCGAGGCCCACGGGGTGAAGCTGATGTCGCTCGGCTTCATCGTCGAGCGGGATGCGCCCGCGATTTGGCGCGGGCCCATCATTATGAAAATAATCGGTCAGTTCCTGCGCGACGTCGCCTGGGGCGAGCTGGACTATTTCCTGGTGGACCTGCCACCCGGCACCGGCGATGCGCAGCTGTCGCTGACGCAGATCGTGCGGCTGCACGGCGCGCTCATCGTGACCACGCCGCAGGAGATGGCGGTCGGCGATTCGCTGCGCGGCGCCAAGATGTTCGAGCGCGTGGGCGTGACGGTGGTCGGCATCGTCGAGAACATGAGCTACTTCGTCTGCCCGCACTGCCAAACCCGCTCCGAACTATTTCGCGCGGGGGGTGGGGCGCGACTGGCAGACGAGCTGCGGGTGCCGTTGCTCGGGCAGGTGCCGTTACAGGCGGGCATGGCCGAGCTCGCCGATCGCGGTACGCCGATCGTGCTGGGCGAGCCCGAGTCCGCCGCCGCCGTCGCGTTGCGCAGTCTCGCCCGCACGGTGGTCGAGCGGGTAGCAGGCCTGGCGCCGGCGTTCCCCCTTAGCGCTCCGCGCTGAGCCGGGAGGTCGGGATGGGGAGCATCGGAATCGTTGCCGCCATTGCGCTGGTAATTCAGCAGGCCGCCTCTCCTCCTGACACGACCCGTGATGCGCTCCGCGCCGGCCTGGACACGCTGTATGGCGGCTATTTCGCGCGCGCGGCGGCGTACTTCGAGGCAATGGGCCAACGCGACACCGCCGATCCCGCGCCCCTCATCTTTCAGGCGGGCGCGTACATCTGGTGGGGCTCAGCGCTCGACTCGGCTGCATACGAGATGGCCCGCATCGACTCACTCCTCGCGCTCGCAATGAGTCGCGCGCGCAGCAGAGCGGGTACGGGCGACTTCTGGCTCGCGACCGCGCTCGGCTATCGCGCGCGGCAGCGCGAGGAAAACGGTCACGGGTTCAGCGCAGCCAAGGATGCGAAGGCGATGCGCGACATCTATGGCCGCCTCCTCGCCGCGGACTCCAGCTGCTTCGACTGTTATCTGGGACTGGGCGTGTATGACTACGGCCTGGCCCGCGCCGGCGCGGTGGCGCGCTTCTTTGCCAAGCTCATTGGACTGGGTAGCGGGAATGCGGAGCGAGGCATTCGCTACATGCGCCGCGCAGCGCACGACGGCGATCTGGCGCGTGTCGAGAGTACCTGGGTCCTGGCCGCCGCGTTGATGCGCGAAGCCGCGCGCGATCACGCGGGGCGTGCCGTGCTCGAACGGGAAGCGCGCGGCTACGTCGAAACGCTCGCCGCGCGCTACCCGCAAAATGCCGTTTTTCAGCGATTCCTGAAAGAGACCGCCGCGCCGTCAGCGGGAGAAGCGATACGACCTGCGACTCGAGCCTCGCCGGCTGCGGTTGCCCTGGCGCCGATCGGGGGGCGTCAGCGCCGCGAGCTTACCCAGCATGTTGTGCACGTGGCTCTTCACGGTATTGGTTGCGATGTTGAGCCGCTGCGCGATCTCCTTGTTGCCGAGCCCCGCCGCGATCAACTCCCGAATCTCGTGCTCGCGCTTGGTGAGTCGCACGGATGTGCTGCCGCCCGCTCCGGATATCGTCGAGCCGGCGCCACTCCCACCATCGGCAACGCGAGGTGGGGCGGGCGGAGGTGGCAGATCGGTACCGCTCGCCACCGACCGGATGGCCTTCGCGATGTCCTCCGCGGTCGCGTCCTTCATGATGAACCCATTGGCGCCGCGTTCGATGAACTGCTGGACGTCTTGCTGCGCCGGCACGAAATCGATGACGATCGTTTTCGCGTCGGGCGACGTCGATTTGAGGTTGCTCAGGAATGTTTGGCTTTCGCCATTGGCGAGGGCCGCGTCGAGCAGCACGACCTGTGGTCGCGCATCGCGCAACGCCGCGCCGGCGGACGTGGCGTTCTCGGCGCTGGCGACGATTTCAACGTCGGGAAACGCCGCCAGCAAGCGCGCGAGCCCGTCACGCATCAACCGATTGTCCTCCACGACGAGCACGCGAATTCGAGCAGCGGGCGCGAGCGTGGATCCCACGCGGCGTTCTCCACGACGGCGGTTCACGCCGTCGCGTTCCATCATCCGATTATCGACTCCGCGTCTGCGTGGCGGAGACACCCGGCGCTCGACGCGGCGAATGGTCCAAGGCACACTCCCCCCTTTCTTGCCCGCAATGTATTCACCGCCAAATGACGATGGCAGTAATCGTGAGGTGGAGTTGAGCCGTGGTGAATCGCTCCTTTAGCTTAGGTCCGATGAGCCAATCACTACGCCGCTTGGCACTCTTGGTGGGGCTCGCGGCGGTCTATTACGCGTGCGCCAAGGTCGGCCTCCGATTCGCATTCATCAACAGTTCCGTCACGACCGTGTGGCCGCCGACCGGTATCGCACTCGCGGCATTCGTGCTGCTCGGCTATCGCGTGTGGCCGGCGATTTTCGGCGCCGCCATGCTCGCCAATCTCACGACGACCGGTGCGATCCTGCCCTCGATCGGCATCGGCGTCGGGAATACCCTGGAAGGTTTGCTCGGCGCCTATCTCGTCAATCGGTTCGCGCGCGGCGGCCGCGTGTTCGACCGGGTGCGCGACATCTTCCGCTTCACTGTTCTCGCGGCGCTGCTGAGTACGACGGTCAGCGCGACCATCGGAGTCGTGTCGCTCGTCGCCGGCGGCCTGCTTCCGTTGTCGGCTGCCTCGCGCGTGTGGCTCACCTGGTGGCTGGGTGACGCGGTCGGCGACATCGTCATTGCTCCCGCGCTGATATTGTGGATCGGCGTCAAGCCGACGGTCAGTCTGACGCGGGCCCAACTCCTCGAGGCGCTCGCCGCCGCGCTCGTCACCGCATTGGTCACGTTCGCGATCTTCGGTGGGTTGTACCCGTCACGCAACTACTCGCTGACGGTGTTGCTCTGGCCCGTCCTGATTTGGGTCGCCTTCCGCTTCGGGCCGCGCGAGGCGGCCACCGCGATCCTCATCATCTCGCTCCTGGCGATCTATCGCACCGTCAACGGCTATGGGCCGTTTGGCCAGTATCCGATCGTCGAATCATTGACGCTGCTGCAGGTCTGGACCGGCATCACGGCCGTGACCAGTCTCGTGCTCGCCGCCGTCGTGGCCGCGCAGCGTGACATTGAAGGCACGTGGCGCGAGCTGGCGGTCACCGATCCGCTGACGGGCCTCGCGAATCATCGGCAGCTCGTGAACGCGCTCGAGGCCGAGATCAAGCGCTCGCGCCGGACGGCGCAGCCGCTGGCGGTGGTACTGCTGGATCTCGACGGCCTGAAGCAGATCAACGACCGGCACGGGCACCTGGCGGGCAGCCTCGCGATCCGCCGCGTCGCCGAAGCGTTACTGGGCTCCTGCCGCGCAACGGATACGGCGGCGCGGTTCGGAGGCGATGAATTTGCGCTCGTGCTGCCAGAGACCGGCGAGGCTGCCGCCTGGCACGTGGCGCGTGGCGTGGTGGACCGGCTGGCCACCGACGCCGAGAAGCCGAACTTGTCGATCAGTGTGGGGGTAGCAGTGTACCCGGGACACGGTGAGACGGTCGAAGCATTGCTAAACGCAGCCGATGTAGCGCTCTATGAGACCAAGGAGCGGCGTAAAACTAAGTCCGCGGGTCTTGCTCCCTAAACTCTCCCAACTAGGTTTGGAACATGGCCGACACCAAACGAAGCAGTACGGGCATCACGACGACGCGTCCTTCCGAAGGGCCCGGCGGCGGGCTCAGCGAGTCATCGGCGGGACTGCTGCGCGAGCTGGTCGCCCACCTGCGCCAGAACCGGACGCAGCTCCGTGAGGAGTGGGCGCGCCGCATCACGCGCGCCGAGCTGCTGACGGCAATGACGGAAGAGGAAATCTTCGCCGAGGCCACAGCCGTGTACGACAACTACGTGGAAGCACTCGAGACGGGGACCTTCGAGGCTCTGCAGGCGTACTCGCGGCGACTGTCGGAGCGAATCATTCCGCGAGGCGTCGAGACCGACGAAGTCGTCGGCATCGTGCTCCTCCTCCGTGACGTGCTCGCCCGCTCCCTCTTCAATAAATACCAGGACAACGTCGAGAAGCTGAACCGGATTCTAGACTCCTACGAGCCCGCAGCGAACCGTATCGCGAACACGGTGGCCGTTGGATTCGTGGAAGAGCGCGAGCGCATTATCCGCCAGCAACAGGAAGCGATCCGGGAGCTGTCGACGCCGGTGCTCCAGGTGCGCGAGCGGCTCCTCATTCTGCCGATCATCGGCGTCATCGATCCACAACGGGCGCGCCAGCTGACCGAGCAGCTATTGCGTGCCATTCGGGCCAACCGCGCGAAAGTCGTCGTGATCGATGTTACCGGTGTGGCAGCCATGGACTCAGGCGTAGCGAACCACCTCGTCCAGACGGTCGAAGCGTCGCGCCTGCTGGGTGCGACGGTCATCGTGACGGGTCTGTCGCCGGAAATTGCGCAGACGCTCGTGACGATCGGCGTCGACCTCAGCGAAATGGCCACCGTCGGTGACCTGCAGGGAGGCATCGAAGAAGCCGAGCGGTTGTTGGCCGATCGCGCGCCGCCGACCTCACCGATTCGCGGCGAGCTCCCGCCAGAAACGAACCGGTAACACTCCCCTCCGGAGGACGCAGTGGAAGTACCTATTCTGCGCCAGGGGCAGTATCTCATTGCGTCGATTCAGTCAGCCCTTACCGACGCCGATCTTTCCCATCTTCGCGAAGCGCTGATCGCCCAAGTCGGGCGGTCGCGGTGCCGCGGGGTGATCGTCGACGTCACCGCGCTCGACGTGATGGACTCCTTCGCGGTCCGCACGCTGCGCGACATCGCACACATGGCGCGTCTGCGCGGTGCCGAAACGGTGATCGTCGGCATCCAGCCGGACGTAGCGTTTGCGATGGTGCAGCTCGGCCTCACGCTCAAAGGCGTGGCTACGGTGCTGGATCTCGAGGAAGGCCTCGCGTTCCTCGACGGGCGCACCAAGGACCGCGGGCTCGAATCCAAGCCTAACCGACCGCCGGGCCGTCCGTTCCGTGGGTGAAGAGCTTCGCCTGACCATTGCCGCGGACGTCGATGTCGTTGAAGCACGACAACAAGGACGCGCGCTCGCGGCAGTCGCAGGGTTTTCGAGTGGCGAGCAAACGGTCATTGCCGCCGCAATATCGGAGATCGCCCGCAACATCCTCATGTACGCCAAGAAGGGCGAGATCACGCTGAGTCTCGTCCAGAACGGGGATCGCCAGGGAGTCTCCATCGTGGCGCGCGACCAGGGGCCCGGCATTCCCGACATCGAACGGGCGATGCAGTACGGCTATTCGACGTCGCATGGCGTGGGCGCAGGACTTCCCGGCGCCAAGCGGCTCATGGACGAATTCGATCTGAAGTCGGTCGTTGGGCAAGGCACCACCGTCACGATGAAAAAATGGCGCCGCGCGATCTGAGAATCGAAACGGCGTTTGCCGAGCTGCCGCTGCCCGGCCAAAGCGAGTCGGGCGATCTGTGCTTCACCAAACGTGTCGGAAAAGGGACGTTGCTCGCCGTGGTCGATGGCCTCGGCCACGGTCAGCAAGCGGCGTCCGCCGCGCATGCCGCTGTGGGTGCCATCGACCGCTACTCCCGTGAGCCGCTCGTCGAGCTCGTGAAGCGCTGTCACCATGCGCTGATGGGGATGCGGGGCGTCGTGCTGGGGCTCGCGTATCTCGATACGCAGGCAGACTCGATGACGTGGCTGGCCGTTGGCAACATCGGCGGTGTCTTGCTGCGAGCCGATGTCAAGGCACGACCATCGCGCATCGCGCTCGTGGCGAGCGCGGGGTTCATCGGCGGCGAGCTGCCCAACGCCACCGTGCGTGTTGTCCCACTGAGCGCACGCGACACCGTGATCCTGTACTCGGACGGCGTAAACGACGGCTTTGCCGAGTCGCTCGTGCTCGCGAATTCACCGCAACAGATCGCCGATTACATCATCGCCCGCCATATCAAGGGCACCGACGACGCGCTCGCGCTGGTAGCGCGCTACGGCGCCTAACCCGCCCGACATAGCAGCGACGACGAGCCGCGCCGCCGGCGCGCTCACTGTCGGGCCGCTGCGGCCTATCGTGCTCCGGCTGGCCGCGCCCGCCGTGGCGATGATGGCCTGTCACTTCTCATTCAATCTCATCGACAGTATCTGGGTGGGACGACTGCTCGGCCCGGCCGCGCTGGCCGCCGTGTCGACGGCCGGCTTTTACGTTTGGGTGGCGCTGAGCCTGGGCGAGATGGTGGAGATCGGCTTGATCGCCGTGGCGGCGCGGCGCCATGGCGAAGGACATCCCGAGCGCGCGGCACGCGCGGCATCGGCCGCGGTCGCGTACGCGTTGGTCGCCGGACTCGTGGTGAGTGTGGTGGGGCTGCTCGTCGCCAATACGCTATTTCGCGTGATGCGAGTGCCGGCGGAGGTGGCGTCGCTCGGCCATGCGTACCTGTCGACTTGGCTCCTCGGCGGCCCGCTCGTGTTCGGCTTCTTCGCGCTGGAAGCCACGTTCCGGGCCGCGGGAGACACCCGGACGCCGTTCATGATGCTCGCGGTGTCCGTGGGCATATCGATCGCGCTCGATCCCCTGCTAATCGCCGGCATCGGGCCGTTTCCGCGGCTTGGTGTGGAAGGCGCAGCGCTCGCGTCATTCATGGTTCGCGCCGGAGGCTTCGTGATCGGAACCATCATCGCGTTCCGGCGCGGCTTACTCAGCGTCTCGGCCCCCGACTGGCGCGCGGTGCCAACGGTCGTACGAATCGGGATGCCGCTGTCGCTCGCGGGAGTGCTGCTCTCGGTCATTTACATGTGGCTCACGCGGTTCACTGCCCAATACGGCACGCCGGCGCTTGCTGCGCTGGGCATCGGCCACAAGATGGAAGGGCTCGGGTTCATCGCAATCAGCGGCTTCGCGCTTTCCGCCGGTGCGTTGGTCGGCCAGAACCTCGGCGCCGGGCAGGAAGCGCGTGCCCGAGAGGCGGTACGGCTGACGGTGAGCTACTGTCTCGTTGTAACGGTTACCACCGCTCTCGCATTTCTCATCATCCCCGAGCGATTGGTCGCGTTGTTCACGCGTGATCCGGAAGTAATCGTCGACGGTGTGTTGTACTTGCGGGTGATTGCGTTCGCGCAGATCGGACAGAGTTTCGAGCTGATTCTCGAAGGCGCGCTGGCGGGCGCGGGTTACACATTCTGGCCGCAGATTGTCAGCACGGGCCTCACCGCGATGCGCATCCCGCTTGCGGCGTGGTGGTCGCGGCCGTTCGGCCTTATCGGGATCTGGCTGGCGCTCAGCGTGACCGCGGTCGCACGCGGCGTAGCGATGATCCTGTTTTGGAAAGGTGGGAAATGGCGGGCGGTGAGGGTGTGATCATCACGCTGCTGACCGATTTCGGCACGGCCGACAGCTACGTCGCCGAGATGAAAGGCGTTCTGCTGTCGCGTGCTCCGCATGCGACACTCGTCGACATTAGCCATCAGATTGATCCTGGTGACATTCGCGCAGGCCAATATCTGCTCGAACGCACGTGGAGGCGGTTTCCGGAAGGAACGGTGCATCTCGCTGTGGTCGACCCCGGCGTAGGATCGAGCCGCCGAGCGATCGCGGCGGACAGTAGTAGTCATCGCTTCGTGGCACCGGACAATGGCCTGCTGTCCTTTCTGCACGAGGGCGCGCGCTTTGTATCGTTGGCGGTGCCCACACACGCCTCGCCAACATTTCATGGCCGCGACGTTTTCGCACCGGTGGCGGCGGCTCTTGCGGACGGCGCCGCGCTGGACGCGCTTGGGACGCTGATCATTGATCCATATCAGACCCCAATCCCCGCCGCGCAGCACGACGGGACCACCGTGGTTGGCGAAGTGATTCACATCGATCGATTCGGCACGCTGGTCTCCAACATTCCAGCTCGTGTCGTTGAGCCCGGTGTGCGAATACGCGTCGGGGACACGGATATCGGCCCGCTGTCGCGGACATTCCGCGACGTCGCGCGCGGGGTATTAGTGGCGTTCGTCGGATCGGGTGGGACCGTCGAGATAGCCGTGCGAGACGGCAGTGCGGCCCGCATGCTGGGAGTAGGTGTGGGCGCGGAGGTCCGAGCCTAGCCGGTCTCGCCGCCGGACGTATCTTCGGCAGAACCATGGTCACCGGGTCCGGCGAAGTCAGCCAGCTGCTGATCGCTTGGAAGAACGGCGATGGTACGGCGCTGCAACGACTGGTGCCGCTGGTGTACGGCGAGCTTCATGCCCTCGCGAGTCGTCACCTGCGCGGCGAGCGGCCTGACCACACCCTCCAAACCACCGCGCTGATCCATGAAGCCTACCTTCGGCTCGTCGGAACCGACGTGGCGTGGGAAGGTCGTGGACACTTTCTCGCCGTCGCTGCCCAGACGATGCGGCGCATTCTGGTCGATCACGCGCGGGGACGCAGCCGAGCCAAGCGCGGTGGTGGGGAGCATCCCGTTTCTCTCGACGAGGCGCTGCTGGCGGCGCCGGGCCGCGGCGCGGATCTGCTCGCGCTGGATGAGGCTCTCGAGCGGCTTGCGGCGCTAGATGAGAGGAAGGCACGCGCCGTCGAGCTGCACTACTTCGGCGGCCTGACGTACGACGAGACCGCGGCGGTACTGCGGGTATCGCCCGCCACCGTGGACCGTGAGCTGCGCGTCGCCAAGGCGTGGCTGTTTCAGGAGCTGAGCGCCGGTGACCCTTGAGCGTTGGACGACGATCCAGTCGTTGTTCCTGGCCGCGGCGGATCTGGATCGTGCCGCGCGACTCGACTTGCTCGCCGCCGCGTGCGCCGGCGACGACTCGCTGCGGCACGACGTCGAGCGCCTGCTCGCCGCCGGGGACCGCGTCGCTCGCGACGACGCGGGCGGGTTCATCACCGCCGCCGTGTCTACCGCGGCGCGGGCGTTCGCCGAGGACGCCGCGCCGACGCGTTCGGGCGAGTGCGTCGGCCCCTACCGGCTGGTGAAAGAGATAGGCCACGGAGGCATGGGCACGGTCTATCTCGGCGAACGGATCGACGAACAGTTTCGCGCGCAGGTGGCGGTCAAGTTCATGCGCGGTGGGCTCGCCGCGCCGCAGCTGGCGCAGCGATTCCGGGCCGAGCGCCAGATCCTCGCCGACCTGACGCATCCCAACATCGCGTGGCTGCTCGACGGCGGCACCGCCTCCGACGGCACGCCGTACATCGTGATGGAGTACGTGGCGGGCGAGCCGATCGATCGCTGGTGTGATGCGCGAGGCCTCGGACTGACCGGCCGCCTCGCGCTATTTCAGAGAGTCTGCGCCGCCGTTCAGCACGCGCATCAGGCTCTCGTCGTCCACCGCGATCTGAAGCCGTCGAACATCCTCGTGACGGCGGACGGAACTCCGAAGCTCGTGGACTTCGGGATTGCGAAGCTCCTGGCGACCGTGGACGACCCGCAGGCGACCGGCACGCTGCGGCTCATGACGCCGGCGTACGCGGCTCCCGAACAGGTCCGAGGTGCCCGGATCACGGTTGCCACCGACGTCTACGCACTCGGTGTCCTGCTGTACCGCTTGATCACGGGACGGCTTCCCTTCGACGTCGGGGGAGTCAGCGCCGGCGAGATCGAGCGCCGGATCTGCGACGAGCTTCCGAAACCGCCATCTACTGCGGCCCGTGACGAGCTGATCGAGTGGCACCGCCGCGTGCGGGGCGATCTCGACACGATCGTCTTGAAGGCGCTGCGCAAGGAGCCGGAGCGCCGCTACGCTTCGGTCGAGCAGCTCGTCGAAGACCTGCGCCGCCACGACGAGGGACTGCCGGTGCGCGCGCGCGCCGACACACTGGCCTATCGTGCCACGAAGTTCGTTCGGCGTCACCGGGCGGGCGTGGCGGTCGCGCTCGGCGTGGTGGTGCTCACGGCATTCTACACGGGCCGGGTCGCGCGTGAGCGCGACCGCGCCCGGCTCGAAGCCGTGAAGGCCAGCGAAGTCTCAGCATTTCTGATCGATCTGTTTCAGCAGTCAGGGCCGCGCGAGTCCCGGGGACGCGACGTGACTGCGCGAGAGCTGCTCGATCGCGGCGCCGAACGCGTCGGTCGCGACCTGACAGGCCAACCCGCGGTGCAGGGGAATCTCCTCGCCGTCGTGAGTCGCGTCTATCACAGCCTCGGCATTTACGACGAAGCGGCGCGCACGGCCGAGCAGGCGTTGGCGGTAAGGCGCGTGCTGCACGGGGATCTGCATGACGACGTCGCGGAGAGCTATCGGGACCTTGGTGAAGCGCGTCTGAACCAGGCAGACTTCCCCGGCACAATCAGTGCGTACGGGGAAGGCCTCCGGATCGAGCGCGCGCTGCACGAGGCCGACCATCCCCATGTGTCCCTCGCGATCGAAGGGTTCGCCTTCGTTCTGATGCGCGCGCAGAAACTCGACGAGGCGCAACCATTATACCGCGAAGCCATCGCGATGGAGCAGCGGTTGGGCAACGCGCGCGGTCGCATGGCCAGCCTGTGGGACGGCCTCGGGTCGACACTCCAGCGAGACGGAGACTACGCCGGCGCGGCGGAGGCGTTCCGACAATCGATGGCGCTCGTCAGGAAACAGGAGCCGCTGGACAGCATCATTCTGGCGACGGCGACCAACAATCTTGCCGGATCCCTCACCGATCTGGGCGCGCTCGCCGAGGCCGAGCTGTTGTACCGCGATGCGCTCGCCATCTACATCAGTTTTCTGGGCGAGTCACATCCCTGGGTCTCGCAAGTGCGCACGGGCTTGTCGAGGGCGTTGCATGCGGCCGGGAAACTCGATGAAGCCAAGACACTCGCGATCACCGCGCTCGCCCACGACACGGTGCGGCTGGGGACGGACCATCCTGATGTCGCGGCCCGCATGGGTCGTATCGGCACGATCCTGATCGACCAGGGCCGCTTGGCGGAGGCCCAGGCGTATCTGCGGCGCGCGTTGACGATCCGCCGCAACGCGCTCGGACCGGAGCACCCGTACACCGCCATCAGCATGAACGAGCTCGCGGGCCTTTACCGGGCGCGCGGCGAGCTCCGGCGCGCCGAAGTCGCATACCGGGAGGTCCTGGCCCTGCGCCGGCGGATTCACCAGCCAACCAATCCGTATCTGGCCTATACG
>DATFEG010000147.1:0-3876 GCA_035251445.1 Gemmatimonadales bacterium
CCTCGGTGGACACCCAAAACCGGCAATTAATCGACACCTGAAAACCGGCAATTAGCTGACGACGGCCGAGACGTTGACGCGGGCGCAGAACGCAGGTTCTGTCGCCGGCATGAGCAACGTCTTGGGCGACACGACACGACAGCAGATCCTCGCACTGGGCCGTCTCGGTTGGACGCTCTCGCGCATCCAGCAGAGCACGGGGGTTCGCCGAGAGACCGTCAGCGGGTACCTGAAAGCCGCGGGGATCCCGGTGCGTGGACGAGGGCGCCCGAGCGAATCGAGGGCAAAACCGGCAATTTCCCCGCCGCCGGTGTCCACCGACCTTGGTCCAGCAAAACCGGCCATTTCCGAGGCGGTGTCCACCGACTCCGACGAAGCAAAACCGGCCACCAGGGCGGAGGTGTCCACCGACTCGGCTCCGGTCCCGCGCCCGGGTCGCGCGCCGCGTGCGAGCGCGTGCGAGCCCTATCGAGAGCTGATCATCGAGGCCCTCCGGCGGGGCCGCAACGCCGTCGCCATCTGGCAGGACCTCGTCGACGACCACGGCTTCACCGCCCGGTATGCCAGCGTACGGCGCTTCGTCGTGAGGCTCCGCGGGACCGCCTCACCAGAGGCCCGCGTCGTGATCACCACCGCGCCCGGCGAGGAAGCCCAGGTCGACTACGGCGATGGTCCGATGGTCCGCCACCCGCAAACGGGCAAGTACCGGCGCACGCGGCTCTTCGTCCTGACACTCGGCTACTCACGCAAAGCGGTGCGGCTGCTCGTGTGGCAGTCGAGCACCCAGGTCTGGGCCGAGCTCCACGAGCGGGCCTTTCGTCGACTGGGTGGGACGGTGCGCGTGATCGTCCTCGACAATCTCAAGGAAGGGGTCCTCACGCCGGACATCTACGACCCGTCGCTCAATCCCCTCTACTGCGACGTGCTCGCGCACTACGGCGTCGTCGCGCTGCCGTGTCGCGTCGGCGATCCTGATCGCAAAGGCAAGGTCGAAGCCGGCGTGGGGCACGCGAAGAAGACGCCGTTGCGCGGCCTGCGCTTCGAATCGCTCGATGAGGCGCAAGCGTACCTCGATCGCTGGGAAGCGCACTGGGCCGATACCCGAATCCACGGCACGACGAAACGCCAGGTCGCCGCGATGTTTGCCGAGGAGCAACCGGCGCTCGGCCCGCTGCCGCTCGAGCCGTTTCGCTATTACCGCTTCGGCGTCCGCACGGTCCACCTCGATGGGTGCGTGGAGGTCGAGGCCGCGTACTACGGCACGCCTCCGGGCTGGATCGGTCGTCGGGTCGACGTGCAGTGGAACGACCTCTTCGTGCGCCTGCTCGATCCCAAGACCGGCCAGCTCCTGCGCGAGCACGTGCGCGCCCCGCGCGGCTGGCACCGGATTGCCGATGCCGATCGCCCGCGACGGACGCCGCCCAAGACGGTGGCGCTCCTCGAAGCGGCCATGCGCATCGGGCCGTCGGTCAGCACCATCTGCGATCACATCCACCGTCATGACGGGGCAGCCGGTGTCCGTCGCATCCTCGGTGTGCTGTCGCTGGCCAAGAAACACGGGCCGGCCGTCATCGAAGACGCCGCCAAGGCTGCCCTCGATCTCGGTATGCCGACGTATCGTTTCCTCCGCCGCTATCTCGAACGCCGGCCACCGGTGCCGCTGACACTCAAGCAGGTCGATCCCCTCATTCGGCAGCTCACCCTCTATCGCGATCTCATCGATCGCACAGGAGACGCGCAATGAATCTCGTCGAACTCGATCGGGCGCTTCGGCAACTCCGGCTCTCGGGCATGGCCGCCGTCTTAGAAACACGGCTCCGACAAGCGCAGACCGAGAAGATGGCGCCCCTCGACCTCGTGTCGACCCTCGTCGCCGACGAACTCCGCCGGCGGCAAGACCGCCTGCTCGAGCGCCGGCACAAACTCGCGCGCTTTCGTGACCCGGAGCGCTCGCTCGACACGTTTGATTTCGATTTCAACAAGAAGATGAATCGCGCGCTCGTGTACGAGCTCGCCACAGCGCGCTTCATCGCCCAGCGCGAGGACGTTCTCTTCCTCGGCCCGCCAGGTACCGGCAAGAGCCACTTGGCCCAAGCGATCGGCCGCGCGGCGATTCTCCAGGGCTATCGCGTCGTCTATCGTGAGGCCCACACGCTGCTCGAAGAACTCGCCGAGGCGACGCTCGCCGGCACCCGCAAGGACTATCTCGCGGAGCTGGCGACCGTGCCGCTGCTGATTATCGATGACCTCGGCATGCGGAAGCTGGCGCACACGGCCGCCGAAGATCTCCTCGAGCTCGTCATGCGGCGGTACGAACGCGCGTCCACGCTTCTGACCTCGAACCGTCCGGTGGATGATTGGGGCAAGCTCCTCGGGGACACAGCAGCGGTCACGGCACTGCTCGATCGGCTGCTGCATCACGCGCACGTACTGAAATGTGGACCTCGGAGCTGGCGCACCAAAGTGCAGACCGATTTGCGCACAGACGAGGGAACGAAGTAGAACTCACTGGTCTCGGCCGCACCGGAAATTGCCGGTTTTGCGCTGTCCACAAATTGCCGGTTTTCACCTGTCCACCGAGGGCGTGGAGCGACGAGCAGAGCAGAGCAGACACCTGTTTAGTTACCTGTCGCCGGAGCAACGGGTGCCGGTCGTTCATGGCTACGGACCATCCGCGCGCCATGACCGACGACGTGCTGCGCCGTCTGGAGCCGCGGTTCGACGCGATCTACGCCGCGACGGGCCGACCCTCGATTCCGCCTGAGCACTTGCTACGCACGTTGTTGCTGCAGGTGCTGTACTCGGTCCGGAGCGAGCGGATGCTGATGGAGCAGCTGGAATACAACCTGCTGCTTCGCTGGTTCGTCCGCCTCGGGATGGATGACGACGTGTGGGCGCCGACGACCTTCACGAACAATCGGGATCGGCTGCTGGAGGGTGACATTGCCGGGCCCTTCTTCGAAGATGTCGTCGCGCAAGCCCGTGGCCGGCGCCTGCTGTCGGCCGAGCACTTCACAATCGACGGGACCTTGCGGGAAGCGTGGGCCGGCCAGAAGAGTTTTAGGCGCAAGGATCAGCCCGGGGGCCCGCCGGATGACCCTGGGAATCCGACAGTGAATTTCCTTGGTGAACGGCGCTCGAACCAGACGCACCAATCGACGACCGATCCGGACAGCCGGCTGTTCAAGAAAGCACGCAGCCTATGCGGTCAGTCAACACATGCGGAAGCGAATCGAAGAAGTCTTCCGCTGGATGAAAACGGTGGGCGGCATGCGCAAGCTCCGTCGCCGTTGCGGCGGCCGGGTGACTTGTGCAACGACGCGTACGCCAGCGCCGTCAACACGACGTGGCGATTCCATCCCAGATAGCTGTGGCCCGAAATGATCGAGCCCGAGTTCGTCCTTCAGCTACTGATACTTCTGTTCGATTGCCCACCGTTGATGCGCCAATAGCCCTGTCCCCAGAACCGGCGAGTCAAGCACCATTTGATCTCCGGCTCTGGCCATTCCCCCGGATACCAGAGTCCGACCGGGCCAATCACGGTTCCAGTCGACCGCTCGACCACCGCGTACGGTCCGTAGCCGCGCAATTGCCAGTGGCCGATATAGCCGGCTAGCGTCCTCCAGGTCTGCCACCGTTCCAGCGGCGCACCAATGGTGTAGCGGACGCATTCTTCATCCTCAAAGATCCTGTGCAGCGCGTCCCAGTCCTCCTCTTCGAACTGGCGAAGCGTGAGGCGAGGCGTCTCAAGGCTGGATGGAATCAGCGGCGACGATGCCATGGCTTTCAATGTCTCCGTGGAATCAGAGGACGGTGGTAGGCGACGAACACCACCCCGGAATGCCTGCGTTCGGCGTCTCGGATGATCGCGAATTG
>DATFEG010000154.1:0-28685 GCA_035251445.1 Gemmatimonadales bacterium
CGCCGAATTACCACGCCGCCGTAGTACCACGCCGCCGTAGTATCACGCCGCCGCCTCACCTCGCCGCCCTTGTTTGAGCTCAGCCACCCATTTATACTGCGCCCCTCAATTCAGGGACCTCACAGGACGTAATTCGGTGCAAATCCGCAACATCGCCATCATTGCCCACGTCGATCACGGGAAGACGACGCTGGTGGATCAGATGCTCCGCCAGGCGGGGGTCTTCCGTGCCAACCAGCAGGTTGCCGAGCGGGTCATGGACTCGAACCCGCTGGAGCGTGAGCGCGGGATTACGATCCTGGCGAAGAATACTTCGGTACGCTGGGGTGACACGAAAATCAATATCGTAGACACCCCGGGACACGCCGATTTCGGTGGCGAGGTCGAGCGGATCCTCCGGATGGTGGACGGCTTCCTGCTGCTGGTTGATGCCGCAGAGGGGCCGATGCCTCAGACACGGTTTGTGGCCGGGAAAGCCCTGGCACTCGGTCTGAAGCCGATCGTGTTGGTCAACAAGATCGACCGGTCCGACGCCGAGCCGTTGCGGGTGCACGACGAGGTCCTCGAGCTCCTGATGGATCTCGACGCGTCGCCCGAACAGTTCAACTGCCCTTTCCTCTATACTTCGAGCAGGGCGGGCACCGCGACGCTGGAGCTGGAGAAAGAGGGGCCGGATCTGAAGCCGTTGTTCGAGACGATCCTCGGAACGATTCCGCCGCCCAAGGCGAATGCCGAAGGGCCGTTCCAGATGCTGATCTCGACCCTCGATTACTCATCGTATCTGGGCCGGATCGGCATTGGGCGGATCGAACGCGGCCAGGTCCACGTCGGTGATACGGTCGCGCTCCTGCCGATCGGTGAGCCCGGGCCCGTAGGGGATGGGACGTTCGAGCAGGCGCGCATCGTAAGACTTTTCGCGTTCGAGGGGCTCGAGCGTGCCGAGCTGGAAAGCGCCGCGGCGGGTGAGATCGTCGCGATCGCGGGGCTGGCGGGGGTCGAAATCGGCAAGACGGTGACGGCGCCCGACCATCTCGACCGGCTGGCGGGCATCGCGGTCGAGGAGCCGACGATCTCAGTCGACTTCCTCGTCAACAACTCGCCGCTGGCGGGACGCGAGGGGAAGTTCGTGACCGGGCGGCAGCTGCGCGAGCGGTTGTACCGTGAGTTGGAGCGCAATGTCGCACTGCGAGTCGAAGATACGGACACCCCCTATGCGTTCACGGTCTCGGGTCGAGGCGAGCTGCACCTGGGTATCCTCATGGAGACGATGCGGCGCGAGGGGTACGAGTTCCAGGTCAGCCGGCCGCGCATCATTCCACGCGAGGGACCGAACGGCGAACGGCTCGAGCCGTACGAGGAGTTGATGATCGATTGCCCCGAAGGGTATGTCGGGGTGGTGATGGAGAAGCTGGGACCGCGCCGCGCGACGATGCTGGACATGAAGAACCCGGGCCTGGGGATGGTGCGGATGCGCTTCAAGATCCCGGCGCGGGGCCTGCTGGGGTACCGGTCGGAGTTCTTGACGGATACGCGGGGAACGGGGATCATCCACCACCGGTTTTTCGAGTACGATTTGTGGGCTGGCCCGCTCTCAGGCCGGAACCGCGGGGTGATGGTGGCGGACCGGGAGGGGGTCGTCGTCGCGTACGCCCTCTTCAATCTTCAGGAGCGCGGCACGATGTTCGTGCAGCCTGGGGATCCCGTCTACGAGGGGATGATCATCGCCGAGCACGTACGGCCGGGTGATCTCGACGTGAACGCCACGAAGGAAAAGAAGTTGACGAATATGCGCACCACGGCGGCGGACGAGATGATTATCTTGGAACCCCCACGCCAGATGACCTTGGAGCTGGCGCTGGAGTACATCGAGGACGACGAGCTGATCGAAGTGACGCCGTCGGCGCTCAGACTGCGGAAGCGGCTGCTCGGCGCGACGGAGCGGCGGAAGTTGGCTCGGAGCGAGAAGCGAGCGCTGGAGTAGGAGGCGGGAGCTAGGAGTTGGGAGTTAGGGCAGCGATCCCGAAGGTCCGTGTAACCTCAGCCGGAGGTGGCAATGCTGGCCCGCGAGACGTCGATGGCCTGGTCGCTCAAGCGCAGGAGCGACGACGTCGACGAGGAGTTCGGAGAATTCGAAGAGGACAAGGAACTCGACGAAGACTTCGATGATGAGTTGGACGAGGACGAGCTCGACGAAGACGATATGGACGATGACGATTACGACGATCTCGACGACGAGTTCGACGACACGGATGAGGATGAGTTCCGGCCTAAGAAGGGACCGAAGCGGGAGTGGGAATAGGGGCTAGGGGTTAGGGGCTCGGGAACACCCGAGATGGAAAGGCCAGCGGGTTTTCCCGAGCCCCTAGCCCCCAATCCCCAGCCCCTAGAAGGGCCTGTAGCTCAGGTGGTTAGAGCGCACGCCTGATAAGCGTGAGGTCGGTAGTTCAACTCTACCCAGGCCCACTGCCACAGATCATGCCGATCAGTCGGCGATCCACGTAAGACAGCGCCCTTCCACATCAACTCTGGATGGGCGCTTTGTGGTTCAGGCGCTGTCCCCCCGTTTCTTCCCCACGGCTGGCTTCTGGTAGTCGAATAACTCCGCCGGCGTCAGTCGCAGCGCGCCGCACAGTCTCTCCAGGGTGTCGGCCTGGATGAGCTCGAAGCGGCCGTGAGGCCGAGTGAGCCGGTAGATCGTGTTCAGGCTCAGACCCGAATACTTCGCGAATCCATAGCGGGTGATGTTTCGCTGCTGCAGAATGAGTCGTAGCCGCAATCGCAGTGAGCCCTGACGACGTGTGTGAATCGTCTGCCCGCGATACGTAACCAAAGACCCTCCCCCATGCCACAGAAGGACCGTAGGTGGGTATTTTCAACGCTATCGACTATAACACATAGATTTGTAATAACACGTAGATTTGTCATAGGCTGGCGAGTGCCTCCAGGATATCCCGTATGCTGCAGCTCGGGTACCGCGCTAGATCTGGCTAGGCAGGGGAACAGCGGTGAAGAATCGCACCGGCTTCACCTTTATCGAAATTCTGATCGTGTTGGTCATCGCCGGCCTGTTGTACGCCATGGCGGCCAGGCTGGTGCGTGGAGCTTCTGTTGCCGGATCCCGCCGGGCTGCCACACGTGACGTCACGTCCTACCTGTTCCGCGCGCGTGCCATCGCCGTGCAGCAGAGCCGCCGCGCGTGGGTCGTGCGCGCCGGCAACACACTCACGATCATCGTGGATTCCGCCGGCACGAAGGTGCAGATCGGCACGACCATCGACCTGAACGTCCGTCACGGGGCGACCCTGAGCGCGACACCCAAAGACAGCATCGAGTTCGATCCGCGCGGTTTTGTCGTGCTGCCCGGATCGACTCCGAAAATCATCGTCACACGCTCGTCCGCCGCGGACACGCTCTGCGTGACCGGGCTCGGCCGCATCACCGTGAGAGGCTGCTGACCGTGGCCCCTCGATGGCTCCTTCGATTGCGGCGCGCCCTGCGACGCAGTGGCGGCTCGCGTCGCGGCTACACACTCGTCGAAATGCTCGTGGCCATCATGCTCTTCACGGTCGGATTGCTGGCGATGGCGGGCACCGCGTCGTTGATCACGATGACCATCGCAGGCTCGCGCACGCGCAGCATCGCGGCTGCCGTTGCGGAGTCACGGTTCGACCGGCTGCGCTCGCAGACGTGCTCGGCACACATCAGCGGCACCGCGGTCACGCGTGGCGTCCGAGAAGACTGGAGTGTCCGGCCGCTGGCCCGCGCGAACGACGTTACCGTCGTGGTCACGATGATCGGCAATCGCCGGACGCGGACCCAGAGCTTCCGCACCTATATCCCATGCTGACCATGACCTGCAAGCGCTGCCGCGCGGGCTTCACGCTCGTCGAGATCCTCGTGGTGCTCGTACTCATGGGAATTGTCGCGGCCGCCGTGGGGCAGCTGTTGCTGCGACAGCAGCGCTTTTACAACAGCACGTCACAGCTCATTCAGACGCGCTCGCAAATTCGCCAGGCCGCATTCATGCTGCCTGCCGATCTGCGGGGCGTTTCGCGCCAGGGCGGCGACATCGCGATCATGACGGATTCATCGATCGAGATTCGATCCGTCTTCGGCAGCTCGATCGTCTGCCTGGTGAACGTCGCGGGAGGATGGATTTCGACCGTTCCCGTCCGACTGGCGTCGGGCGCCTCGATGACCAACTGGAAGATCCCACCGGCCGTGAACGACTCGGTGGCCGTCTACGACGAGGGTGCGACCATCAGCCCGTTGGACGATAGCTGGCGAATGGCGCGCATCACGGCCGTGACGCATGTGACGGCACACACCGCCACCGCGGGCTGTCCCGCCAGCACCCGGCTCACGCAGGCCGTCGATCTGGTCGCGGGCAATCCGAGTTATCGGTTCACGCTGTCGCCGGCGCCGATCGCCTCGACCCTGCCGGGCGCGTCGGTTCGGTTCTTCCGGCGCGTGCACTACAGCCTGTGGAGATGGGCCGGGGACGGACAATGGTATCTCGCGTATTACGACTGCGTGCCCAACCGCGTGCCGGTGTGCACGACGCCACAGCCGATCGCCGGGCCGCTGCGTCCCTACGCAGCGCCCGGGACGACGAGCGGCCTCGAGTTCACGTACTTCGACTCGACCGGCGCGGTTACGGCGAACCGTCTGCAGGTTGCGCGCATCAGCGTCGTTGTACGCGGGCAGGGCCAGACGACGATCAACCTCACGGGCGCCGCGGCGATTCCGCTGCGCGATTCGATGCGCATCGAAGTGGGCCTGCGCAACCGCAATTAGCACTGAGGAAACGAGGCCCGTTATGAGTTGGATACGAGGGTCGGAACGCGGCGTGGCGCTGCTCGCGGCGCTGGGAGCCATCGTCCTCATCGGCGTCATCATCGCCGGCGGGCTGTTCTCGGTCACGCAGGACTACCGCATCAGCGACAACGCGCTACGCCAGTCTCGTGCGACGTCGACCGCCGAGCTCGGCCTGAATCGTATCGTCGCCGAGTGGAACCTGGCCTATAACCAGAGGGTCACGGGAGATACGATGAAGCGGTCGTATACAGCGTCCGGCGGCGGGATCGCGAACGTCGTGGTGACGCGGCTGAACGGGCCCTTTTTTTGGGTGGTGTCCGAGGGCCTGTCGGGCACGACGCGCAGCACCTTCCTCGCCCGAAGGCGTTACGGCGTGCTGTTGCGCCTGGATACGCCGCAAATCAACTTCCTCGGCGCCATCACGACCCAGGGCACGACGAAAATTAACGGTAACGTGATTGTAAACGGCAATGACGCGCCGCCGGCGTCGTGGTCGAGCTGCTCACCAGGCGCGAACGTGGCCGGCGCAGCGATCTCCCCGACGACCACCGCGACCGTGAACGGCAGCGTGACGCTGGACGGCAATCCGGAGGTCCTGACGACTCCAGCGGCGTCGGATACGAACACCTATTTCAATTACGGCAACACGAACTACGCGTCCTTGGCGGCGACCGCGGACCTGGTGTATCCAGGCAGCACCAACCTGATCGGCATCGCGCCGATTACAGCGGGTGCCGCCTGTGTCGCGAGCCTGATTCCCGCCAATTGGGGGGAGCCCGAGCATGCGGTACCGGCCAGTCCGTGCGAGACATACTTCCCGATCATCCACGTCCGGGGCGACCTGAAGGCTGCAACGGGACGCGGGCAGGGCATTCTATTGGTGGACGGCAACCTGGAAGTAGCTGGTAATTTCGTATTCATGGGCGCCATCATTGTCCGGGGTGCACTGAAAATGTCTGGCAGCGGGAACAAGATCGTCGGCGCGACCATGGCGGCGTCGGTGTCGGTGGACGATAACGTCTCGCTGAGCGGTAACACATCAATGCAGTACTCGTCCTGCGCCCTGTTGGCGGCGCTTTCGGCGAACGCCTATCCTAAAGCGGCGAGGCAGCGAGGCTGGGTCGACGTCTTCTGAGGCTGCCCACCTATCAATTGCATCGAACGGAAGGCGGGGAGCAATAGCGCTCCCCGCCCCCCGTCGTTCAGCTCTGCTTGGGATAGAACCGTACCTGCAACAGCTTCAACCCGTTGTTGTCATACTGCCAGAAGTACCCGATGAGGCACGCGGCGAAAAGGTCCACCGTCGTACTGCCACATGCCGCCACCACCGCAGAATCCACCACCGGATCGAGCACGATCGTAGTGAGGGCCGCCGTCACGTTACGGAAGCTGCTCTTGCCGGTCCCGCGGACGAATACTTCGTTCTGCGTCGAGCAAACCGTGGCCCCGTCGGCCAACGTTGAGTCGGTCGCGCAGGTGGTAATCTTGGCCCGGCCGCCCGGCTTGCCGAGGGCGCGGGCCCAGACGGTATAGCCGCCGGGCGCCGGCAGTGAGAACGACGCTTCACCATCGGTGCCGTTCTTGTCGAGCACGTCGAACGATCCGTCCGCACTTTGACTGAGGAGGATCTTCGTCGTCACAGCGGTATCACCGCCGCGCTTGCCCCCCAACGCCACAAAGATCACGTGGCCACTCGACCAGTCCGGCTGCGCATTCTTCTCGCGTGCGACACCAATGATGTTGAGGCTGTAATGCGAGCCATTCGGCGCGCCGTTCCCGTTCTGCGCTGCTGCAGTGCCCGCAATGGCCGTCATCGCGGCTGCGAGGCCGATGACTTTGCCCAGCATGCTTCGCATCCGTACCCCCTTGGTAGGTTGGCTCGACCCACGCTCGCAGGGCTCGGCAGCTCCCCCAGACGAAAATGCCCCGTTGCGATTTGCGGGCGCAAACGGGGCGGTGTGAGAACGGAGATGCCGTTGGGTCGGTCGACAGTATGCCCCGAACGACACGCGCGGCGAAGTGAGGAGCCTCACGCGATGGCGGGCAACCCGAGTGTGACTGCGACGTGCGGGATTATTGCTGGGCTTGAACCAGTGGAAAGCACTCAATCGAGAATCGGGGGGGTTGTGCTCGCCTCTCGACGTGGGTGACCGTAGCGCCCAAATTCGCTGGCGTGAATCTGTCGGCGATCTGGGTGATCAGCGGCCTGCTGCAAACCGATCAGATCCCTCTTCCTGAGCATCCGCGCCCCGATCTTCAGCGCGCTGAATGGCACAACCTCAACGGTCGGTGGCGCTTCGCGTTTGATCCACGCGATGAAGGCGAACGTGCAGGCTGGGCGAGGGGCGTACTCCCAGGCAATCGCGAGATCACGGTGCCGTACTCCTGGGGCGCGCCCCTCTCGGGAGTTCCAGACAGCGGCGACATCGCCTGGTACGCGCGCCCGATCACGATTCCGGAGTCCTGGCACCGCCGGCGCGTCTTTCTGGTAGTTGGGGCTTGCGACTGGCGTACCAGCGTCTGGCTCGATGGCACGAAGCTGGGTGACCATCAGGGTGGCTACACGCCGTTCTCGTTCGAGTTGCCATCGCGATTGCGGAACGGCGGCCCATACTGGCTGGTCCTCCGCGTGGATGATACGCCGCACGAATTCAAGCTCGAGGGAAAGCAAGGATATGGTCGGGCTCGCGGAGTCTGGCAGACCATCTATCTCGAGGCACGCGGCAGCGCCCCGCTTAGCACGGTGCATTTCACGCCGTGGCGTGATCTCGGAGGGGTGCGCGTCGACGCCCGTTTGCTGGAGGCTGCGTCCCGTCCGCTGACGCTCAGCATCACGCTGGACAATCGCAACGGTGAGCCGGTTTTTACGAGCCGCATACCGCGTGGCGCTGCGTCGGCACGGATCGAGATCCCACTCCCCAACGCGCGTCGCTGGTCGCTCGACGACCCGTTCCTCCACAACGTGACCGTGCGGGTCGCTGGCGACGGCGTGATCGAAGACCGCGTCACGTCGTACTTCGGGATGCGGACGATCTCGGTCGTCGACTTGCCGGGAACGAACTATCCGTACGTCGCCATCAACGGGACGCCCGTCTTCCTGCAGCTCGCGCTCGATCAGGCGTACCATCCGACGGGCTACTACACGTTCCCGACCGACAGCGTGCTACGCGATGAGATTCTCCGGGCTCGGCAGATCGGTTTGAACGGTCTTAGGGAACACATCAAAATCGAGTCGCCCCGGAAGCTCTACTGGGCCGACCGGCTCGGCATGCTGATCATGGCCGACGTGCCGAATTGGTGGGGACCACCGGACTCGGCCGCCTTTCGCGAGCACGACGTCGCGCTTCGTCGCATGATCGAGCGGGACTACAATCACCCGGCCATCTTCTCCTGGGTGCTGTTCAACGAAACGTGGGGACTTCTCACGAAGGATGGCGGCAACGAGCGGTACCTGCCGGAAACACAGGCCCGTGTCGCGCGCGACTACGCGCTCGCAAAGTCGCTCGACTCGACACGTCTGGTCGAGGACAACTCGCCCTGCTGCGGCCGGGGACACACGGAGACTGATCTCAACACCTGGCACGACTATCTGCCGGGGTGGCGCTGGGAGCAGCGGCTGCGGCTGATCAGTGACAGCACGTACGCGGGATCGCCGTGGAACTTCGAATCCCCCTGGCGGCAGGGACGCCAGCCGATGCTCAATTCCGAATTCGGCAATGTGTGGGGCTACGAGGGCAGCACCGGCGATGTGGATTGGAGCTGGGACTATCACCGGGCGATCAATGCGTTTCGCCGCTACCCCAAGCTCGCGGGGTGGCTGTACACCGAGCACCATGACGTGATCAATGAGTGGAACGGCTACTGGCGTTTCGATCGCTCGCGCAAAGAAACGGGCTTCGGCGACATCGTGCGGGGCATGACCTTGCGGGACCTGCATGCGCCGCTCTACATCGGCGTCGGTGACTCCGCGCTGAGTCTTGGGGTGCGCCCAGGCGAGCGCGTCGAGGTACCGCTCTATGCGTCGTTCCTCACCAGCGCGCAGCACGGCGACTCGTTGACGCTTCGTACGACATTGCGCGGTTGGAACACGCTGGGCGAGGAGAAGTCCTATGGCTCGTCGATGCGCCGTCTGCCGTACCAGCCGTGGACGTCCCAACCACTCGCCCCGCTGTCGGTAACCCTGCCGGATGAGCCTGCCGTTGTGGTGCTCGCCACTCGACTCGAAGGTGACGACGGTGTGACGTTGCAGCGCAACTTCATGACGTTCGTGGTCGAGGGCGATCGGCCCCCCCCCGACACCGTGCGGCTGGCCGACGGACGCCGCGCACGCGTCGCACGCGTGCCGGCGACCGCGGTGCGTGACGGGCACTGGACTCTCAAGCAATGGACGATCCTCGGCGATCGCAAATTGAACGGCGCCGGGAGCGGTTACTTCGAGTACCGCATTCCCTGGCCCGCAGGCCTCGACGCGCGCGCCGTGGAGAGCGCGGCATTCATCGTCGAGGCGTCAGCCAAGCGCCTGAACGGCAAGGATCGCGACTCGACCGTTGCCGAGCACGGCGATTACATGCGAGGCGGGGGCTTCCACGATCCCAGCCGCAATCCCAATAGTTATCCGATGACCGGCGAGCACCCCTTCCCGAGCGCGGTGACCGTGCGGGTAAGCGGGGTCGTCGCCGGCCGGGTGCACCTCCCCGATGATCCAGCCGACTCACGCGGCATTCTCAGCTGGCACGCGCAGCCGCGCGACGGCCATCTGTACGAGGCGGGCTCTTATGGCGAGTTGCTGCGCATCCCGCTGCCACCGGCGGCGTTGAGCGCGGCGGCACGCACGCGGGAAATCGTCGTGCGGTTGGAAGTCGATACAGCGCTTCCGGGAGGGTTGGCGATTTACGGCGCGCGGTTCGGTCGCTATCCCGTGGATCCTACAGTCATCCTGGTGCTGCGATAATCGATGCGTCCGCCGGTCTCGTGGATCGCCATCGGCGCCGTCAGTTTCTCATCCGCGTGCACGATGCCCCGTGATGGTGTCGCACGCGCTCCATTCGGTCAGTTACCGGATGGGCGCCCTGTGGAGCTATTCACTCTAACGAACGCGCACGGCATCGAAGTCCGTGCGATGACCTACGGCGCGACCATCACGTCGATCCGAACTGCGGATCGCTCCGGTACACGAGCCGATATCGTGCTCGGATTCGACAGCCTCAGCGGATACCTAGCCGGATCACCGTACTTTGGCGCCGTCGTGGGTCGCTACGCGAATCGCATCGCCGGCGGGCGGTTCACGCTGGATGGGACGACCTACCAACTGGCGCGCAACAACGGGCCGAACAGCCTGCATGGCGGGGTGCGCGGCTACGACAAGGTGCTGTGGCGTGGGGAGCCATTTCACGAGACCCGCGCCGCGGGTGTGGTGTTTCGGTACGTGAGCCCGGACGGCGAGGAAGGATTTCCCGGGACCGTGTCGCTAGAGGTCAGATATACGCTGACCGACGACAACGAGCTGATCATCGACTACGGCGCATCCACCGACAAAGCCACACCGCTCAACTTGTCGCAGCATACGTACTGGAATCTTCACGGCGAGGCCCAAGGCGACATTCTCGATCACGTGCTGACGCTCGACGCGCCGGCGTTCACGCCGGTGGATTCCACGCTGATACCGACGGGACAAATCGCGACGGTGGGGGGCACCCCGTTCGATTTTCGTCAGGGCGTCGTCATCGGCGCGCGCATCAACGACCCTCATCCGCAACTGCGCTTCGGACGCGGGTACGACCATAACTGGGTAATTGACCGCGCCAGCGGACAGACGCTCGCGCACGCGGCGCGTCTCGAGGATCCCATGACCGGGCGCGTGCTCGACATACACACGACCGAGCCTGGGATTCAGTTTTATTCCGGCAACTTTCTCGATGGGACCATCCGAGGAAAAAACGGACAGGTGTACGGCCATCGCACCGGACTATGCCTCGAGACGCAGCATTTCCCGGATTCGCCAAATCACCCCAACTTCCCAACAACGATTCTGCGTCCCGGAACGCGTTACGAATCCCGGACCGTCGTCGCGTTTAGCGTCAGGTAGGCCGGATCGCCGTTAACTCCGCGACGAAGCAATGAATACCCGCGCCCGCTGCCGAGCGGGACGAAGCGACCCGGGGGCGGGGGCGGGATCCGGTGCAGTCTTTGTGTCGAGTCGAGCGTCGGTTTCCTCATCCTCAGCGTCGTCCATATCGTCTTCGTCGACGGCGACGATCGCTCCGGTCTTTGCATCGATGTCCACATCGACGCGGCGTCGATCACTCACGACGCGCAGCTGATATTTGTACATCACGCGACCAGCATCTTCATCGATTTCCGCCTCGACGATCTGACCGTTGGGAAAGCGCTCGAGGGCCATCGCGCGAGCCGCGGCGTCGCTGATCGTCGCCTGCGCGAGCAGACCTGGGCTGTCTTCCTCGAGTACTGCATTGCCGGGCTGGCTGGCGGCACTGGGGGCGGGGGCGCCTTGGTCGGGGATTCCGGCAGTAGTGTCGTCGCTCGAGCAGCTGGCTAGCAATAGACTGGTGGCGACGAAAAGTCCTCGGGCTCTCATGGTGCCTCCGGAGGTCGGACCTGTCAGCTCTTGATCTCTAGTGTACCCTTGTGGATCCAAACGCACCACTAGAGGCTGCGGTTTCATTCGGCGACGGTGTCCTCCCGCCGTTCGCGCTGCTGTTGCGGTAGAGCAGGAGACGGTAGGCTTTGTACTTCTTGAAATTCAGTCCGTTGCGCCGCCCGCTGAAATGCTTGTCTTCGTAGCGCCGTATCTGCTTCTGGAACTTCCACTTCACGAACCTCATCACCCACCGATGCCGCGCCTCGAGCCGCGAAACGATCAGCCGATACGCGGGCTGAATGGCCTCGCGGTATGCGGCGTCGAGCAGATCGAAGGTCGGCGCAATGCCGTCGGTCATGTCGAGATCGACCACGGGGGCGAGAGGGAAACGGGCGATCGTCTCGCGAAAGCGCGGCAGCTCGTGCCCGCCCCCGATCGGACTCTTCCCTTCCGCCGGCACACGGAAGATGTCTGTGATCAGGACGTAGCCGCCGGGGTTGAGCAGGGAGAGCGCCTTGGTGAGCGCCTCCTCGAGCGGAATGAAGAGCAGGCTCTCACTGAACAGGATGAGATCGTAGCGCCGGTCGGTCTGGAGATCCTGGAAGCGCGTCTCGAAGATGTCTCCGCGTCCTCGCAGCATCTGCTTGGCCACACCGGTCAGCACGCCGTTCGGTGACACGCAGTCGACCGTGAGTCCGCGCTCGAGCAAGCGGCGCGCGGTGTTCCCCGTGCCGCAGCCCACATCGAGCACGCTCTTCACGCCGGCGGGAATGTGCGACATCAGAAAATCGGTGTAGTGCGCCTGCGCCTGCGCCAGGTTCTGGGGTACGCGGGCAAGTCCGTCCGGCCAGTAACCGTAATGCAGGTCCTGCATGTTGAGAAAGTGATGCCCGATCAGGAATCCCAACGCGAGGCCGAATTCGCTCGACGGCAAATGGCCATTCGTGACGGTGGGCAAGCTGACGGATGATTGCTGCGGGTCGACGGCGATATGTCCTCCTGGGTTTCCATAAGATACTACTGTTCCGCATTGCATGTCCCTCGGATCCGCCGTCAGGCCCTCCCCCACACGCCTTGGCATAGGCCTCCTTCTCTGTCCAACAATTGAAAGAGGCTTGGGCCCGGAGGTGCTTAAGCGTCGCGTTACGGTGTGCGTGGACGGTGAAATACGCCGTCCCAGACCGCGAGCGCCGGCTTCGCGCGCATCGCGCTGTCCGCCAAACCGAGATGAGTGAATAGCGGCAGGATCGAGCCGGGCGGCGGCGGATTGGCGCTGAGATCCAGATCGTAAAAGGTGAGTTGAAAGACGCCGGTTGCGTTCGCGCTGTCCAAGAGCCGCTCTTGCTGCGCGATGTATCGCGCCTGTTCGGCGGGCGACGAGATGATCGTATCGAGCGATACTGATGACCAGCCACCTTCGACCACCAGGACGGGCAGCGTCGTCTCGTTCGCCAGGCGGCTGTAGTAATCAAGCGGTATCGATTCGGGGTCAGCGAATCCGCCCAGGTATGGATAGCTCGACAGACCGATCGCCTCCATGAAGGGAAAGTCGGCGAGGTCTTGGGCGATCCCCTGGTAGATGCCCGCCCCAGTCCCTAAACGCCCCCACGCCGTCTCCACCTGTACGCTGACGAACAGTCGGCTTGGCAGGCTCGCGGCCCTGATTTGCGTCGCCACCGCATTGGTCATCGTGACGATGGCCTGATACACGGACTGGGGCGCCGCAGCCCGGATGAGGTTGGTCTCAGCGGCGAGTCCGAGGTAGGTCGGGCGAATCCGGTTCGCCACGGCGAACACCCATTCCCGATAGAGGCGTTGGATCATCGTATCGGCGATGCTGCGGCCTGCCGCCACCAGCTCCGGCGCTTCGGCCGCACGATTCAACCCGTCGGTCACGTCCGCCGTGAACACAACCTCGAGCCCTTTCCCGCGATAGTAGTTGGCGAGGGGCAGCTCGACTGTATCGACTGCGCCCGCCGGCGAATGGCCCGCAAGCAGTGCTGCCCACGGCGGAGACACGTGCATGATGGCCGCATCCGCATGCGGCACCCAGTTGTCGATCGCGATGATGATGTTTGCCGTCGAGTCGAACCGCGGCGGGATCGCCGAGAATCCCATGGCGTAGGTGCGCGGCCGCCGGGATGGACCGCCTCCCTCGCCACAACTCGCGACTGCGGCGATGCCGATCAAGAGGATGATCAGCTGTTTCACGATACAGCCCAATCTAATGCGCCGCCGTGGGGGCTGAAGTCCACAGCGTCGAACGCGCGCCGGGTGATCGGGTATCCGTGAGTACTCGACCAGGAGATATCAATGAGAATGCATTTTATCGTGGCAACGCTGCTCGTCGCCCCTTGGGTGACAGCCGCGGCGCAGGATACAACGCGAATGCGGGATAGCATTCCCGCGCAACCGAATAGTTACAAGCAGGCCCCTCAGGATGGATTCGAAACGCTCAGCGACGAAATGGTCCTGACGCGCATGCATCAAACGCATCAGAAGGAGATCAAGATGGGGCAGCTCGCCCAGCGCAACGGCTCGGCGAAAGTCAAGTCATATGGCGCGCGGCTGGTGAAGGAGCATAGCGCCGCCGACCAGAAAGTGACCGCGGTCGCCAAGAAGCTCGGCATTTCGACGACGAGCGCCATGTGGATGACCCCGACTCATACATACCGGCAACCCGGCGACACGACTGACCGTGATACGACCTCGCGGCAGGGCTATAGCCATCACCAGCCCGGTGACTCGCTTCATGCCAGGCAGGGAGCTGACTCAGCCAAGCAGCGCGAGAAGCAGGAGCACGCGGACCTGATGGGTCGCCTTGGAACGTTGCGCGGCGCCGCTTTCGACAGCGTATTTGCGAACGCGATGGTCGAAGGACACCAGAGCACCATCAGGATGCTCGAGCCCGCGCAGAACCAGACTCAGAGCGCCGAGGTGCGGACACTGATTGGCAATACTTTGCCGACGGTGCGCGAGCACCTGCGGATCGCGCAGTCGCTCACGACGAGCGCCACAACCACGAGCAGCAGCCAGCAATAACGTTTGGGGGTCCGCGCCGGACGTAGTCTGTCCGGCGCGTCCCTCATGTGGAGGTCGTGTTGGAACGTCACGAGCTGGTACATCTGGGCGACTCATGCCACGATCCGACACATCAGTGAGGAACCGCCGCCGCTTCGGGTCTGATTCCATCCGGCCTTGACGCTCCTGGTGGGACCGGTTACAAAACCAATCCCCATAGTGGAACGGCCGGACTCGAATCATGCATCTCTCGGTGCGATGGGCAGCGTGCGCGGTAGCGATGGGATGCCTCTTGCCCATGGCCCTTCGTGCGCAATCGGCGGATACAACGAAGCCCTACACCCTTCCACCTACCACTGTCTCCGTCACACGCGCCGAGCTGCCCCTCACCAAGGTATCGCAATCGATTCAGACGATCGGCCGGCAGCAGATCAACGAGGCGCGTCCGACGTGGGGGCTCGATGAGGCGCTGATCAACGTGCCGGGGGTTTATGTCGCCAACCGCTACAACTTCTCGCAGGACCAGCGCATCTCCATCCGCGGCTTCGGCAGCCGCTCCGCGTTCGCTGTGCGAGGCATCAAGGTCCTGTTGGACGGCATTCCGCAGACACTCCCTGATGGGCAGGGACAGCTCACCAACGTCGAGTTGGGCGAGGTGGATCGGATCGAAGTGCTCCGTGGATCGTCGTCGTCGTTGTTCGGCAACGCCTCAGGCGGTGTGATCAGTATTTGGACCAATCCTCATGACATCGCGCAACTACGCGAAGACGCGCGGTTCGTTGTCGGCCGCTCCGGATCGCGCACCGACCGAACGTGGAGCAAGTGGCAATCGACCACGGGTTTGCGTATCGGGGGTGGCAGCGCCCAGCTGACCCTTTCACGCCTCAACTACGAAGGCGAGCGAAATCACAGCGCCGCCGATATCCGCGTGGTGAACGCCCGCTTCCAGCTCCCGGTGGCCTCCGGTTGGACGCTGGCGTTGGTAACGGACTACGGGAACATGCCGCGGGCCGACAACCCCGGCTCGCTCACGCTCACGGAGCTGCACACCAATCGCGATACCGCGCCGGTGGCGAATGTCAATCGCAATGCCGGAAAAGACGTGAGCCAGCTGCAGGCGGGTGCCACGCTGCGGCGCACCATGGCCAATGGCGGCGAGGCGGCAGTCACGATCTTCGGGTTGACTCGCGATCTTCAGAACCCGATCACCACGACCTATATCGATCTCGAGCGCTTTGATTACGGCGCGCGCGCCAGCATTACATACCCGGCGCCAATTGGCTCGCGGCCCCATCGATTGACCGCCGGCGTAGACTTCCAGCAGCAACGGGACGACCGCAAGAACTTCAACTACCTCAACACCCCCGGCGACTCCGCCAAGCGGGATACGACCCGCGCACTCGATCAGCGCGAGCGCGTCAGCGAATTTGGACCGTTCGTGCAGAGCGCACTCGAGCTGTCGTCGCGCGCGACGCTGACAGTGGGCCTGCGCTATGACTGGGTCAAGTTCACGGTCGAGGATCACCTCATCAACGGGACCAATCCCGACGATTCGGGTGAACGGTTGATGAACGCGCTGTCGGGTTCATTGGGGATCGCGTTCAATCCCTCGTCGCAGCTGACTGTCTACGGCAACGTCGGCTCTTCGTTCGAGACGCCGACGACGACGGAGCTAGCGAACTCCGCTACGGGCTCCGGCGGCTTCAATCCCGATCTCAAGCCGCAGCACGCGTGGAATTACGAGATCGGCGCTCGTGGGACGCTCGATCGGGAAGGGCGGCTCGGGTATTCCGTAGCGCTGTTCCAGGCCGATGTCAGCGACGCGCTCGTGCCTTACGAGCTGGCCGCGCCTCGCTTCTACTATCGCAACGCCGGAAGCTCGCGTCACCGCGGAATCGAGGTGGGCAGCGATCTGGGTATCCTGCCCGGCGTGACCTTCGCCGTGTCGTGGACATATGCGGATTACCGCTACCGGGACTACTCGTTCGTGACCGGTGGTGTGACGCACACGCTCGACGGTCGAACGATCCCCGGCGTCCCGAAGCATTGGCTGAACATGGTTTTGCGGACCGAGGGGAGGCGCGGGATGTGGGCCGAAGTGCAGCAGACCTATTCGTCGGACTTTTTCGTGAGCGACACCCTGAGTACGCGGAGCTCACCGTGGTGGTCCACGAACGTGCGGGTCGGGTGGCGGGGTAGGGCGAGCGGAATTCGGCTCGCGCCGTTCATCGGCGTGAACAATGCATTCAATCACAAGTACGTCAGCTCCGTGGTCATTAACGCCGCGCGAGATCGGTTCTATGAACCCGCGCCGGGTCGCAGCGGGTATATCGGCCTGTCGGTCGGAGGCGGGCGATAGTCTATGACGTCCGGTGACAGCGAGGTAGCTTGAACCCATGACAAGACTTTGTTCGCTCATCGTCGGGCTGGCAGTGCTTTCCGTGAGGACCGGAACGGCGCAGAATCCGACCGCGTCTCCTCCTGGCGCTCGTCCAGCGACACAGTCCCCGCAGATCGATTGCACCAAGCTCACTGTTGACAGCGCCAGCCGGACGGCGACGCTCGAGCTGGTTGCCGGACTGACCGACCACAATAGCTCCTTGAACTTCAATGGGTTCAAGGATGGAGGGTTGACGTTCACAGTGCCGTTGAACTGGAACGTTGTGGTGGATTTCAGGAACAACGACCGTCATCTGCCGCACTCCGCCGAGATCATCGATTCGGTCAAGGCATTGCCTCCTGGACCCGTCGACCCCTCGTTTCCACGGGCGATGACCATCAAGCTCATGCAGGGGTTGTCGACGAGCGAAGTCGATCAGATGAAGTTTGTCGCTAACAAGGCCGGTACTTACATGATTTGGTGCGCGGTGCCGGGCCACGGACTCGCAGGCATGTGGATTCGTTTCAAGGTATCCGCCACGGAGAGACAGCCGAGTCTGGCCGCGACGTCGACTTAGAGCTCGCGTCGCTTCAGCTGCTCCACCGCGTAGTGGCAGGCGCGCGCGGTCAACGCCATGTACGTCAGTGACGGGTTCTGACAGCCGCTGGACGTCATGGCCGCGCCGTCGCTCACGAACAGATTCGGCTGGTCCCACGCCTGATTCCACTTGTTGAGCACCGATGTTTTCGGATCCCTCCCCATGCGCGCGGTTCCCATCTCGTGATTCGTGCCCCCCGGAATGCTCGGTCCACTTCGCGAGGGCTCAATGTCCCGGGCTTCAGCGGCTTCGAGCAGCTCGGCAGCGGTGATGTTCATGTCGCGGTGAATTGCCAGCTCGTTCTCGCTCCAGCGACACTCGATGTGAAGTGACGGAATCCCCCAAGCGTCGACCAGCGTGGGATGGAGCGTGGCCCGGTTTTCCTGCCGCGGCAGCATCTCGCCGAATCCCCAGAAACTCATCGACCAGGGGCCCAGATCGGTGACGCGCGCCTTGAGAGCCTGCCCGATGCCAGGCGCGCGGAGCGCGGCGCGCCACCCGGCGCGGCGGGCCTCGCCCTGAAAGCCGTAGCCGCGAATGAAGTCGGGGTAGCGTGACGTAACGTTGCGGAAGCGCGGCACGTAGATGCCGTTCGGCCGATCGCCGATGACGCGCCGGTCGGTCCAACCGTCGAACTCGCCGCTCGCCCCACCCCACTTGATATGATCCATGACGTTGCGGCCCACTTGATCGCTCGAGTTGGCCAGACCGGAGTTGAGAAGAATCCGCGCGCTCTCGAGCGCGGAGGCGCAGAGAAAGATCACGCGCGCCGTGTATTCCCGCTCCAATTTGGTCCGGGCATCCACCACTCTGACCCCGGTTACACGCGTCTTATCAGCGGTGGCGGTCAAACCGCGCACGATGCTGAAGGGGCGGAGCGTCAGGCGACCCGTCGCTTGCGCGGCCGGCAGCGTTGCGTTGACACTGCTGAAGTACGATCGCGTGATACATCCACGGTGACAGGGGCCGCAGTAGTGGCACGGCGCGCGACCGCCGTGTCGCACCGTGAGGTTGGCGACTCGGCCGATCGTGAGGATTCGAGTACGTCCGAACGCGTCGGCCATGCGGCGGCGCACGTGCTGCTCGACGCAGTTCAACGCCATCGGCGGGAGAAAGGGCCCGTCGGGCAGGTGCGCGAGTCCTTCAGCCTGACCGCTGACGCCGATGAAGCGCTCGACCCGATCGTACCACGGCGCGAGGTCGGCGTACCGAATGGGCCAGTCGACGGCGATGGCGTCTCGCTGGTTGGCCTCGAAGTCGAGGTCGCTCCAGCGATAGACCTGCCGGCCCCAGATTATGGACTTGCCCCCGACTTGTCGCGCACGAAACCAGAGGAACGGTTGATCAGCCGGCGTGCTGTACGGGTTCTCGACGTCATCAGTCCAAAACACGTGACTGAGCTCATCGAATGACACCGAGCGGCTTTGAATCGGCTGGCGCGCAGCCACGGTGCGGCGGTCGCCGAGGCCGCGGAACGGCATGTCCCACGGCGGCGTGTGCTCCACGTAATCCTGCTCCGCGACAATCGGCCGGCCGGCTTCGAGCACGAGCGTGCGCAGGCCCAGCTCGGTCAATTCCTTCGCGGCCCACCCGCCCGTCATCCCGGAGCCGACGACGATCGCGTCGAACTCAGCCGGCTTCATACGGGAGCGCAGCCGTCGTGGTGCGAGGCGAGCGGATACAGTCCGAGCGCGCGCATGCCAGTCTCGGACGTACACCAGCCGTATACCGTCAGAAACTTCAACATGGCAAACCAATGCTGGTCGGCTCCCCCCCGCTCGTTCCCAGGTCTTGCTCGCAACGCAGTGACCTCATTGTCGAATGACGTGAGGATTGCCACCTGTTCCGCCTCCGCACAGTCTACGAAGTCGCGGCCCGCGCTCGCCCGACAGCGGGCATCCAGATCGGACAGGCCCGCGAGCAGACGCTCGCGCTCCTCCGGTGTATGCCAGTCGGCCAACATCTTGTCGATGAAGACGCCGACGTTCGCCTCGCTAGCGCCAGGAAGAATTCGTTCTGCGGCGATGGTCACGGTCCGTTGAACGGGACCGAGCCGCGTGAGCCGCGAGCCTGCACCCCGATGCACTGCGCGGCCGAATGCGAGCAATTCGACAGGCGCGAAGGCCTGCACGGCGTGGACTCCCGCCGTCGCGGCCAACCATCGGATCAGCTCGCGCCGGTCGAGCATGGATTAGCCTAGCTCTTTCTGCCGATGCCGGAAAGCGGTAGGCCGAACCCATTACTAGATTTCACGCCCGCATGACCGACGCCACCCCCGAATCCCATATCGAAACGCCGGCGAGCTTCTGGAAGACGATTCGCGAAGCCATTCGCGGCACGCATCACGATTACACGTCGGGTCCGATCGGACGCGCGATCATTCTGCTCGCCGTGCCGATGGTGCTCGAGATGGTGATGGAATCCGTATTCGCTGTCGTCGACATCTTCTGGGTCGGACACATCGGCCCGGACGCGGTGGCGACGGTAGGGCTCACCGAGTCAATGCTCACGGTCGTGTATACGGTCGCGATGGGACTCTCGATCGGTGTGACGGCAATGGTGGCCCGGCGCATCGGCGAGAAGAATCCCGAGGGAGCGGCCGAGGCGGCGGTGCAGGGGATCGCGCTGGGCGTCATCGTGGCGGCAATCCTCGGCGTGGCGGGCGCCTGGTTCGCACCCGACCTCCTCGGACTCATGGGTGCATCCCCTGCGGTCATCGTCACCGGTCAAACGTACACCCGCGTGATGCTGGGTGGGAACGTCGTCATCCTCCTGCTCTTCCTCATCAACGCAGTGTTCCGCGGCGCCGGCGATGCTGCCATCGCGATGCGGGTGCTTTGGCTCGCGAACTGGATCAACATCATCCTCGGACCACTACTCATCTTCGGCGTTGGTCCCTTCCCAGAACTGGGCGTAACGGGGGCCGCCGTTGCGACGACCATCGGAAGGGGCACCGGCGTCCTGTACCAGCTGTATCGTCTGTGGCGTCGCGACGGGCGTGTGGTGATTCACGGCCATCAGATTCGGCTGAAGCCTGCTGTGATGCGAACGCTGCTGCGCTTATCTGGAACGGGGACGTTCCAGGTCTTCGTCGGTATGGCGAGCTGGATCGGCCTCACGCGGATCAACGCGTCTTTCGGGACAGACGCACTCGCCGGTTATCAGATCGCGATCCGCATCATCATCTTCGCACTGCTGCCCTCGTGGGGTCTCGCCAACGCCGCGGCAACCATGGTTGGGCAGGCGTTGGGTGCCGGCAAGCCCGAGCGCGGCGAGCAGGCGGTCTGGAAGGCCGCCTTCTACAACGTGGTGTTCCTCGGCGTCGCGGGGCTCGCGTTCATCACGTTCGCGAATCCCATCGCGCACGTTTTCACGGACGATGCGGACGTGGCGCGTATTGCCGCCGACTGTCTGCGGATCATCAGCTATGGATATCTCTTCTACGCCTACGGAATGGTGTTGACCAACTCCTTCAATGGAGCGGGTGATACCTGGACCCCCACATGGATAAACCTGGTCTGCTTTTGGCTGTGGGAGATCCCGCTGGCGTGGGTGCTGGCGCGGCGTCTCGAATTGGGGCCGCAGGGCGTGGCGTGGGCTGTAACTATCGCGTTCTCAACACTAGCCGTGGCGAGCGCGGTGCTGTTTCGGCGGGGCCGCTGGAAGGCGAAGCGGGTATAGTTACTTTTAGAGATCACATGACCCGTCCGCGGCCGCTTCGATTCGTGACCGCGCTACTCGCCTTGGTCTTTTCCTTGGCGATGGCGGGGCCCGAAACGCACGCCTGCCCGGTTCACGGTGGTGAGCCGGCCCCGCCGGCCGGGCCGGCCGGGCCGGCCGATTCCAGCGCACATCACGAGCATCCCAGCGACCACGAGGGAGCCGCCGACTGTACATGTCCGCAGGCCTGCTCTCCAGCCGGCGCCACCGCAGTTTTGCCGCCTCCTGCGACAGTGGCCATCGCACCGCGTCCAGCGGTGCGCTCCGTCGACGCGGGTCACCAGGCGTCCGTTGTTCTTCCTGCTCGCAAACACGTTCTTCCGCTCGCTCTCGCCCCTCCACAACGCGCTTAGCCGCTGAGCCGGTTAGCTCGCTAAGTAGTCGCTAAGCCCAAGTACGCAATCGACAATTTCTAGCCCCGTGGAGGGGACATGTGCATTGCACGATGGTGCTTCGCACTGGCGTTGTGCGCGACGCTGACATCGCCTGCAGCCGCGCAGCGGCCCGGCGAGGTCACGGGACGCGTCATCGAATCGGACAGTACACCAGTGGAGTCAGCGGATGTGTCTCTGGTCGGCGTGTCGAAGGCGACGGCGACCGATGCCGACGGCCGCTTTCGCCTGATCCGCGTCGAGCCGGGGGCCTACCAGCTGCGCGTCAGCCGTCTTGGCTATCGGACGGTGATCGTTCCTCTAAGTGTCCACTCCGGTGAGTCGGTACCGGTGTCGGTACGCCTGACGCGCGCCGCTGTCGAGGTTGGTGCGGTCGTGGTAACGGCGACACGCGAAGATGCCGCGAGAGCGGAGATCGCGGCGAACATCGGCGTCGTGGATTCGACGGCGATCGCGAACACGAGGCCACATCACTCCTCGGAGATCGTGAATCGGATTCCTGGGGCTTTGGTGATCGACCTTGGTGGTGAAGGTCATACGATGGCGTTGCGACTGCCGATCAATTATGCGCCTGTATACGCGTACCTCGAGGACGGCATCCCGATTCGCTCGACTGGATTTTTCAATCACAACGCGTTGTACGAGATCAACGTCCCCGCAGCCGCCCGCATCGAGGTGTTCAAGGGCCCGGCCAGCGCGCTGTACGGAAGCGATGCGATCGGCGGTGTTGTGAATGTGCTCACGACGGCGCCGCCGGCGACTCCCACGGCGCAACTGTTTGCCGAAGGTGGACAGTTTGGCTATGGGCGCGGGTTGTTTTCGGCGGGCCGGACGTGGGCGAGCGGTGCGCAGGGTGTGCATGCCGACCTGAACATCACGCACTTCGACGGCTGGCGTGACAACGCGCACCAGGATCGTCAGAGTGCAACCGTGCGGTGGGATGCACGCCTCGCGGAGGGTAGACAGCTCAAGACCGTTGTGGCGTTCTCCAACATCGACTCGCCCGGGGATGGCGGTTCCGAGGTCACGCAGGCCGATTTCGACAGCCGGCCGGAGACGAATTACACCCCGATCGCCTTCCGGAAGGTGAAAGCGCTGCGCTGGTCGACAGTTTTCCAGTCACACGGCCCGCAAACGCTAGTGGAACTCACCGCATACGCTCGTTACAACAGCCTGGGAATCCTTCCGAGCTGGCAGCTGACGTACGACCCGCAGGTCTGGGACACGCACAACTATTCGGTGGGGATGCTGGCGAAATACCGGCGCAGCTTCGTGCCCTGGCGTACCAGTGTGATCGTGGGCGCCGATGCCGATCTGAGCCCCGGCGCGCGCGTGGAGGATGAGATCCTTCCGACGCAAACCGGCAATGTCTTCACTTCGTACACGGTCGGAGCGCGCCAGTACGATTACCGCGTCACATTCCGCGGTGTGTCGCCGTACGCGCAGGTCGAGGCGTCACCGCTGCCGCGGCTGCGTGTGAGCGCCGGCCTGCGGCTCGATGTAGTGGGTTATGACTACGACAACAAGTTGTCCGTTGTCGATACAGGCTCGCACCGCCGCCCGGCAAGAACGTCGGTGCGGTATGACCATCTGAGTCCGAAGCTCGGCCTGACCTACGAATTCAGCGATGCCTTAAACGCCTTTGCGTCGTATCGCCACGGCTTCCGCGTCCCCTCGGAGGACCAGTTGTTTGTTCAGGGTTCGGCGCAGAATACCGTGGGTCTCCAGCCCGTGCGCGCGAACAGTTTTGAAGCAGGACTGCGGGCGCGTGTCGGCCCGCGCCTCTCGGTCGAAGCCTCGACCTACTCGATGGACGTCAGCGACGACATCCTCACCTTCTTCGACACGCTGACGTTCACGTCAGCGACCTCGAATGCCGGCCGCACTCGACATTGGGGAGTCGAGATCGGCGCCGATGCCGCGTTGACGAATGCGCTCCGTCTTGGCGTTGCGTACGCGTACGCCCGCAATCGATACGTGCAGTGGGTGACGGCGACCGGTGTGGATTACAGTGGCCACGATCAGGAATCAGCCCCACGCCACATTGCGAACACGCGGGTGACGTATTCGCCGCGCCGGGGCGGCGCGGTGGCGGCAGAGTGGGCACACGTAGGCGGCTATTACACTGATCCTGACAATGCTCACCGCTACGACGGATACGACGTCCTGAATCTCTTCGCAGACGTTCCTGTCTCGCGGCTATTCAGCCTGATGGCGCGCTTGAACAACGTGACGAGCGCGCGTTACGCGACGACGGCGTCGTTCAATCCGTTCGTCGCGCCCGCAGAGCAGGCGCGGTATGGACCGGGCACGCCCCGCTCTCTCTTCGTTGGCGTGCAGTATGGATGGCGGCAGCCATGACGGCCCGTTGTTGCTTCGGTCTTGCACTCGCGTGTGTGGGCGGCTTTTTGGGCGGCGCTTGCGCACGCGAACCCGGGCCCCGGGTCGAAATGGTCGCCGTCGGTGTGCTAGGCCGAAATCCGGCGGCTGATCCCGCTCTCGCCGTCGATCCCGCAACATCGGACTGGCTGCTCACATGGGTCGGTGCGGATGCGAGTGGTAAGACATGGAACGTGTGGTTCTCGCGCTCTCCCGATCAGGGCGCGACTTGGCACGCGCCGGTGCAGGTCACCGATGTCGCACACGACGTGCATCCACATGGAGAGTCGTCGCCGCGTGTCGTGGTGAGTCCGAAAGGCGTGATCGCCGCGGTCTGGGTCAACAGTATCGAAGTCACGGGACGGCGCTGGCCCGCCAGCAACGTGCGGTTCTCTCGTTCGATCGACGGGGGGCGCACGTGGTCCAAGGCGGTGACGCTGAACGACGATACTACCGCCGCTCCGGGGGGTCACATCTTCCACGGAGCCGCGTGGACCGGTGACTCGACCATTCTCGTCGCATGGCTCGATGAGCGCGGCGGTGCTGTGCCGGGTGACTCCGCCGGTCATGGTGGGCACCCGGGTCACCATCCGCCGCGCGCGCCGCCGGACGGCGAGGCCGACGCGCGCGTGTATGCGGTCGGCTCATCGGATGGTGGGGCGCGCTGGGCGCCGAACACGCCGCTCTGGGGTGCGGCGTGTCCGTGCTGCCGCGTGTCGCTCGCGCGCGGGCCAAATGGCACGGTGATCGCCGCGTGGCGCAAACATTTTCCGCAGAGCGTTCGCGACCCGGTGATTGCCGCGATCGGCACAGCCGGACGAAGCGCCGCACCGCTGACCGAGACTCGGGTGGCAACCGATGATTGGGTGTATCCCGGGTGTCCCCACACCGGTCCCGGCATCGCTGTCGACATACAGGGCATCACCCATGTCGCGTGGTATACGGGAAAGCCGGGGGCCGCCGGCGTCTACTATACCCGCAACCTGGCCGCGTCCGCGGAATTTGCGAAGCCGCTCGCCCTGTTCTCCGCGCGCACGCTCCCGACCGCGCACCCCCGTGTCGCCGCTCTGCCCAATGGCGAAGCGATCGTGGCCAGTGATATCGATGAAAAGGGTCGCTCCGTGCTGTCCCTCGCTCGGATCGGGAAGTCGGAAAAGCTGCTGGGGCGTTCGGAAGTACCTGAGTCCAACGGCGCGGGTCATCCGGACGTGGTCGCACTGAGCGATGGCACGGCGCTCGTCGCGTGGACGCAGCGCGAGGGCGACAGGACGACCGTGAAGCTCGCGCGGGTCCGGCCGTAGCGGCGGTAGGAGGCGGTAGGAGGCGGTAGGAGGCGGTAAGGAGCGGTAAGGGGCGGTACCGCCTCCTACCGCCCCTTACCGCCCCTTACCGCCCCTTAAGGCCGTAAGTATCCCCACGTGTGCAGCCGGTCGAAATCCTCAAACCAACGGTCTCCAATGTCCTTTCGATAGTACATGTTCGGGATCATGATGTTGTCGATCCGGTTGTAGGCCTGTTTCTGGGCGGCCTTCATCGTGGTGCCGGTGCCGACGACGATCAGCACAACGCCCGACGTCCCGGTCACGACCCATTCGTTGTTGATCTGTTTGACGTCCTCGATATGGACGCCGTCACGCGTCGGTTTCTTGAAGATGATGACGGCGTCCTTTGACGTCTTGGCAAAGGTTTCGGGGTCGGTGTAGGGGAATGGGGGCACCATGATGCGCACGCCGACCTGAAAGCCGCTGCGCGCTTTGAACGTGGTGATCGAGCCTTCCGCCAGCTTATAGAAGAACTCGCCGATGGGCGTGAGCATGCCTTCCTGCTGGATGCTGATCGTGGGATACCCGAAACGCGAGGTGAATTCGAGGGGGTAAATACCGTTCGAATTCACCATGCAGTTGACGTCGATATACCCGACGTAGTGTTCCTCCCGCAGGCGGTGCTCCATCTTCTTGAGCGTCGCGTTGAAGATGCGTGTCGGCTCGCTCCAAAACATCGTCGTCCCCATCTCGCCCGTGGACGGTCCGATGTCGCCGGGATAGAGCTTCTTGTGCTCGAAGTTGATGTTGACGGGCAGCACGAACTCCGTGCCATTGAAGAACGCGCCGGCGGCGACCTCGACGCCGACGATCCGGCGCTGCAGCTGAAATGCCTTCACGCGATCGGCCCAGGCGCGCTGGTAGTCCTCCAGCACCTGGATCACGTCCTTGCCGTCTTCGTCCTCACCCACGAACAGCAGTTGCTTGATGTTCTGCGCCTCGCCGCTGGGCTTGATGACGTAGCGGTTGGGATTTGCGCGCACGAATGCGAGCGCGTCGTCGAAGGAGTGAAAGTTCTCCTGCGGGATGATCGGGACGCCCGCTTTCTTGAGCTCCTGCTGGCCGAAGGCGCGGTCGTCCTCGAGTTGATCGGTATACGGTGACCCACCGACGACGAGCTTGCCGGTCTGCCGCAGCTGGTGGGCCTTGGTGCCTTGACCGAGGACGTCATCGAACACGATCACGTCGGCCCACGGCACCTCGCGCACCCAATCGTCGGTTTTCGGGACGAAGCCGTCGCCGATTTCCTGCTCGTCCTTGGACTCGATGAACAGTTTGACTTCGTGACCTTCCTTGACGACTTGCCACGCGATGTCGGCGATCAGCGCATCGAGTGAGACGAACAGGAACTTCTTCTTATCCAAAGGAGCTCCTTAGAGCTAGGGCGTCGCGCCCCCCGCGCAACTTCCATCTGCTGCGCGCTCGGTAGGGTAGGTGATGCCGAGCTGCTCGAGATACGTGCGGTACTTCTTGGGATCGTAGTAGAAGCGGCGCATCGCGGGCCGATAACGCGCCATCACTTCCCGATTCAGCTCGATGGCCGGACGATCCTGCGGACGAATCAGGGGCTGATACTTGATGTCCTTCGTCTGCACGTTGCGGAAATAGTCCCAGGACTGCGTCACGAGCTCCGGGCGCATCAGGAAATCGAGCATCGTCATGGCCATGACCTTCGCGCCCGCGGTCGCGCCTTTGTGCGCGATGGGTGTCGCCATGGCGATCGCGTTCGCCCAGTTGTGTCCCGGCAGCCTGGGGATGTTCGAGGGGAAGCGCAAGGTCGCCGTGGGAACGTTCCACGAAACATCGCCGATGTCGTCTGATCCGCCGCCGGTGCGCTCATTCGGTCTGAGCGCCCGCCGCAACGTATCGAGCGTCGTGGCGAGGCCCGAATCGGGCACGCCGAGCTCGCGCTGCAGCGCTTTCGCGAGCCGTTGATCGGCGTCACTCCACTGCGGCAGTCCCACCTGCTTGATGTTCTCGTACATCGCCTCGGCGATGACGCGATTGAAGTGCCCGGGCCACGCCGAGCCGAGAATGCGCGTGGGCAGGAGGGTGGTGCTGGTCATCATCGCAGCCCCACGAGCGATGGTGTCCGCGAGCGCGGACAGCTCCTGGATGTGCGGGTAGTCGAGCTCGCGCAAATAGTACCAGACCGACGCCGTGCGCGGGACGACGTTGGGCTGATCGCCGCCGTCTTGGATGACGTAGTGCGATCGATGGGGGAGCCGTAAATGCTCGCGCCGATAATTCCAGCCGACATTCATCAGCTCGACCGCGTCGAGCGCGCTGCGCCCTCGCCACGGTGCGCCGGCGGAGTGCGCACTCGTTCCGCGAAAGGTGTAGAGAACCGACACGAGGCCGTTGCCCGAGATGTCGCCCCAGGATGTCGAGAGATTGTTGTCGACATGTGAGAAGATGACGAGATCGACGTCCTTGAACAGTCCGTCGCGTACGAAATACGCCTTCGTGCCCACGAGCTCTTCCGCCACGCCGGGCCAAAGCTGAATCGTGCCGGGCAAGCGCTCGCGTTCCATGATCCGCTTCACGGCGAGCGCCGCAGTAATGTTCACTGCCTGGCCGGAATTGTGACCTTCACCGTGGCCCGGCGCGCCTTCGACCATCGGCGCATGACAGGCGACGCCGGGCTTTTGCGATGCCTGCGGGATGTCGTCGATATCCGAGCCCAGCGAGATGACGGGCTTCCCGGCGCCCCATGTGGCGACCCACGCGGTGGGTATCCCCGTGATCCCTTCGCGCACGGTGAACCCGTTGCGGCGGAGCAGGTCGACGAGATAGCGCGAGGTCTCGGTTTCCTCAAAGCCCAGCTCGGCAAAGCTGAAGATCTGATCGACCATTTGCTGGGTGAACTGGGCCCGGCTCGCTACATCCCGCACGGCTTCTTGTTTGAGCGCCGTGAGCCGGGCCGATTGTGAGGTTGCAGCTTGCACAAGCAGTAGCAGCGTATGGAACGACGGCATCGTCCTCACCCCCTGACCCCTCTCCCGTTGGGAGAGGGGGAACGTGAAGTTGGCGTGAACGCGAAAGCTGTATATTCCCGCAACTCACGTCCAGCGGGTTACTCTCGATGATTCGATTTGTTTTCGCAGCGCTCACTGCGCTCCTTGTCGCATCGACACCACAGGCAACCAAGCCGGTTTGCGCTCCCGACAATGTGGGCCTCACCCTGCAGCCGGGATTCTGCGCGCTGCTCGTCGCGGAATCGATCGGCCGCGCGCGGCATCTCGTCGTGCTCGAAAACGGCGATATCATGGTGGCGACGGCTGGTGAGGAGGGCGGTGTCCGGCTGCTGCGGGATACCACGGGCGACGGCAAAGCCGATATCGTGCGCTCGTTCGGGGTCGGCGGTGGGACGGGGATCGCGTTCGCCGGCGAATACCTCTACTTCGGCACGAACGACGCGATCGTCCGCTGGCATTGGCAGGTCGGGGCACTCGCG
>DATFEG010000157.1:0-54630 GCA_035251445.1 Gemmatimonadales bacterium
CCCCGCCGGCCCTGCCGGCCCCACCACCCCCGCCCCGCCCGACGACGCCCCCGTGACGTTCGTGGATCACTTTTCGGGCGTTTCCGCGTCGTATGCCGCGTTCCGCCCGCGCTATCCTGACGCGCTGTTCGAATTTCTCGCGCGCATCGCGCCGGCGCGGGCGCTGGCGTGGGACGCTGGAACAGGGACGGGCCAGGCAGCCATCGGATTGGCGCGGCATTTCGGGCAAGTCATCGCCACCGACGCCAGCAAGTCGCAAATCGAGCATGCCGCACCCGACGCACGAGTCACGTATCGCGTCGCTCCCGCGGAAAACAGTGGCCTCGCCCCCGCATCGGTCGATCTCGTCACGGTTGCGCAGGCGCTGCACTGGTTCGACCGCCGCCGCTTCTGGCCCGAGGCTCGTCGCGTGTTACGGCCCGGCGGGGCGATCGCTATCTGGACCTATATCCTGTTCGAGATCACGCCCGCCATCGACGAGATCATCCGGCACTTCTACAGCGGCATCGTCGGATCGTTCTGGCCACCGGAACGCCGGATCACTGAGGAGCGTTATCAGACCATCGAATTCCCGTTTACTGAAATCGCCGCGCCGGGCTTCATGATCGAGCAACCGATCACATTGGACGCCGCGGCGGGCTATATCCGCACCTGGTCGGCCACACGGGCGTTCGTGAAGCATCACCGAAGGGATCCCGTGAGCGACCTGATCGATCAGCTGGCCGGCGCCTGGGGCGCGGCGCAGCAAACTCGACTGGCGCGCTGGCCGGTGACGATGCGGGTGGGGAGGGTCTGATGAAAGACTGGATCACCAGCGTGATCATGCGCGAGCTCAAGGCGCTGCGGCGCGAGATCGAAACCTATCCCAGCGAGGACGGCCTGTGGCAAGTATTGCCGGGGATCGCCAATCCCGGTGGCAATCTGGCGCTGCATCTCGCCGGCAACATCCAGTACTTCCTTGGCAACGTCCTGGGCAACAACGGCTATGTCCGCAACCGCGAGGCGGAGTTCGGGAGCCGCGACATCCCGCGCAAGGAGTTGCTCCGGGAAATCGACAACGCGATCGTCGCCGTCGAGACAGGGATGAGCAAGATCTCAGAGGCGGACCTCGCAAAACCCTATCCGGAGACGGTGGGCGGAGTGAAATCGAGCACCGGCGCGTTTCTGGCGCATTTCGCGACGCACCTGGCCTATCACCTGGGCCAGGTCGATTATCATCGACGCATTCTCACTGGTGAGAGCAAGACTGTGAAGGCAATGTCGGTCAACGAGCTCGGAGCCAACCAGGCGTGAGTATCCGGATGGTGGGGCGCCCCGAGCCCGATGAGATTCCCGCACCCTGGCTCGGCTACATCAAGCGGGTGCCCGAGCTCGATCCCGTCATGGTGTGCGCGGCCCAAATCGAAGAGACCGCGGCGATCCTGCACGGCCTGTCCGAGCAGGACGCGATGCATCGCTATGCGCGCGGCAAATGGAGCGTCAAGGAAGTCGTCGGGCATCTCGCCGATGTGGAGCGCATCATGGCCTACCGCGCGCTGCGCATCGCCCGCGGGGATGCGACGCCGCTCCCGGGGTTCGACGAGAACGCGTACGTCCCCGCCGCGAAGTTCGATGCCCGATCCCTGGCCGATCTCGCGGGGGAGCTCCGTACCGCTCGTGCGGCGACGTTGGCGCTGCTCCGCAGTTTCGACGCCGACGCCTGGCGCCGGCGCGGCACGGCCAGCGGCAAACCGGTCAGCGTCCGCGCGCTCGCCTACATGATTCCCGGGCACGAGCGGCATCACCTCGACATCCTGCGCACGCGCTACGGCGTCGGTGACGTGAAAAAGTGAACGGTAGCCACGGAGGACCGGGGCTGTAGATTAGAGATCGACTCCGCTCAGGAAGGTGTCGTGCTCTCGACATTGGTATTTGCCGCACTCATGCAGCAGCCAACAGCCCCTCCCCCACCCGCGCCGCCATCTCCTCCGGCACTCGAGGTCGGCGCGGTAGCCCCCGACTTCGCGATGCCCGGTGCGACACGCTGGGGCACTCTCAAGTCGCCGGTGCGACTGAGCGACTACAAGGGGAAAGTCGTCGTCCTTGCGTTCTTCTTCAGAGCGCGAACGCGTGGCTGAACGATCCAAATGAATGCGTACCGTGATCAGTACGCACAGCTCTTCAAACGGAACGTCGTCCTCATCGCGATCAGCGCCGATCCCGACACCGCGCTCGCCTCGTGGGCGCGCGACGCCGAGTTCCCCTTTTTGTTCGCGAGTGATACGGGGACGGTGGTGGGAAAGGCTTACGGCGCGCTGGCCGGCCGCCCGAACATGACGAATCGCAATCTGTTTGTCGTGGGACCGGACGGAAAAATTGCCTATCGCGCGACACCGTTCCGGGAAATCGATCCGACCGCGTACACGGAGTTGGGAGCGGCGCTTGCGAAGCTAGTTCCAGCGGATACGACAACAGGGCGGTAGGGGGCGGTAAGAGGCGGTAAAGGGGCGGTAGAGGGCGGTAAAAAGGGGCGGTAGGGGCGCGTGCCGGGGTCGTTTACCGCCCCCTACCGCCCCCTACCGCCCCTTACCGCCTTCTGTAGTGCACCCTCAATATCCTGCTCCTCACCGACTCCCGTATACACCACCTTGCCCGAGGCATCCAGCACGGCGATGTAGGATGTCGAAGGCGCTTGGAACGCTCTTACGGCAGCACCGTTTCCATCCCAAAGAAACGTGAACGGCATCGGATGTTTATCGAGGTGCCGGCGCACGCTTTTCTTGCTCTGATTCACGGCCACGGCGACGACGATAAACTCGGCTTTGTCACCGAACTTCTCTTGCGCGGCTTCCATGCGTGGCAGGAGCTCTTCGCAGATCGGGCACCACGTCGCCCAGAACTCGACGATGACCGGCTTCTTGCCGATCCATTGTGCCAGGGGAACAGAGTCGCCGTTCAGATTCTCGAGGGTAACTGCGGGAGGTGTCTCACCGATGCGAATGCCGATGACGTCCTGCGCGCCTAGCAGCGTGGGGGTGAGGAGCAACGACGCCACGAACGACGCACGACGCACGACGCACGATATCACCATACCTGGCCAGCTTTCACGAAATAGTATTCAGCCATGAGCAATAGAACCACGCCGGCCGCCCTTTTGATCCACAGCATCCAGGCCCCCGCCCGCGGAAGCGCGGAGAGCGTGCCCGAGAACAGACCCACGACCACGAGCAACGCCGTCATGCCGAGCGAGAAGATGAACAGATAAATGAATCCAAGCAGCGCGCTGCGCGTGGTGGCCACCCAGGTGAGCACAGCCGCGAAGGCTGGCGCGCCGCACGGTGCCGCGACAAGTCCCGACGTTGCGCCGAGCAGAAACACCGCCGGATATGAGCCACCGCCCAGGCCTCCCGCCCATGTTGCGAGGCGCGCGGGCAGCCGAACGGGCAGGACGTCGAGCATCGCGAGCGCGAACACGAGCAGCAGATTGCCGATCACCAGCCGTGCCCAGAAGCTCGCGCCGATGGTGCCGAACAACGACCCCGACATGCCCGCGATCATGCCGAGCAGCGCGTAGAACAGCGCGAGACCGCTGACGTAGGTGAGCGTGAGACCCACCGTGCGCCGGCGTGTGCGTCCCTCGACGTTTACGCCCCCGAGCGTGCCCGCAGTGATGGGAATCATCGGATAGATGCATGGATTGAGACTCGTGAGGAGTCCTGCGACGAACAGCAAGCCGGCCGCGACCAACGGATTGTGTTGTAGCGCGTCGGAGATTCCCACGGGCGAGATAATAACTACTTTTCGCGCACATGAGCCGCACTGCTCTGCTCGCCGGCGCGACGGGCCTCGTTGGCAGCCATGTCCTCCAGCTGTTGCTGACGGATGATTCATGGACTCACGTCGTCACCGTGGGACGCCGTAGCGTCCCGCACCCGCACCAGAGGCTCGAGCAGCGCATTCTCGACCTCGGCGCGCTCGAGGCTGTGAACCTGCCGCATGCCGACGACATCTTCTGCTGCCTCGGCACTACCCTCAAGCAGGCGGGCTCGCAGGCGGCGTTTCGGCGAGTCGACTACGACTTCGTCGTCGCACTGGCGCGCGCGGGGCTGCGCATTGGCGCCAAGCAGTTTCTGCTGGTCAGCGCGATCGGCGCCGATCCGGCCTCGCGCATCTTCTACAGTCGCGTGAAAGGCGAAGCGGAAGCTGCGGTCCGTCAACTTCCCTATCGTGGCGTGCAGATCCTCCGGCCCTCGCTCCTGCTCGGTGCACGCGCCGAATTCCGCTTTGGCGAGCGCGTTGCAATGCTGACGGCGCCGGTGATGCCGCTGTTCCTGCAAGGTCCCTTGCGCCGGTATCGACCGATTCGCGCTCAGACGGTCGCGCGGGCCATGGTGCGCATCGCGCGCGAGATGCCGCGCGGACCAAATGTGTTCGAGTTCGACGCCATGCAGGCGAGCGCCGCGTGACGGACGATCCCTTTCTCGCGGCTGCGATCGCTGAAGCCGAGCAGGGCCGGCGCGAGGGCGGTATTCCCATTGGCTCGGTGCTCGTATCGCAGGGCACCATCGTCGGGCGGGGCCATAATCGGCGGGTGCAGAAGGGCAGCGCCGTCCTGCATGGCGAGATGGACGCGCTCGAGAACGCCGGCCGGCTGCCGGGGCACGTCTATCGCAGCGCGACGCTGTACACCACGCTGTCGCCGTGCGCGATGTGCAGCGGGGCAGTCCTGCTCTACGGCATTCCCCGGGTAATCATCGGCGAGAACAAGACTTTTCTTGGCGAAGAAGAGCTACTCGAGCAGCGTGGTGTGATCCTCGAGGTGCGCCAGGACTCGACCTGCATCCGTCTGATGACGGAGTTCATCGCGGCGCACCCCGGGTTGTGGAACGAGGATATCGGCGTCTAGATCCTGGCACGCCGTACGGTCATGGGGCCGTTCGTCGTAACGACGCGGATCGGTGGGCCGCCGTTCCCCAATGTCGTCGATATCCGGTCCTTGACACGGCCGTTAATCGTCACGGTCATCGGGAAGCCGACGTCCATAGGCCCGTTCACGGTTCCGAATTCGATTTTGGCGTTGTAGTTGTCGGGAATCTGTAGATCCGCCGGCCCGTTCATCGTCTCGGCGTCGAGTCCCGTCCCCTCCCACTTTGTCCCTAACAGCTCGACCGTGAGCGGGCCATTCTGAGCGCTCGCGTGCACATCGCCGCCGACGCCTGAGAGCAACAGCGGCCCGTTGTGCGTCTGCAAATCCATGCGACCGGAAACGTCAGTCACCGAGAGCGGACCATTCTCGGTAGACAACGTCAGATCGGTGCGTCGCGGCACCCTCACGACGAACATGACTCCCCAGTTTTGATGGCGACCGGAGGAGCCACGTCCACCGGTGACACGAACCACGCCACCGGCAGCCTCGATCTTGAGAGCCTGAGCCATCGCCTCGGCATCGGCCCGCGTGCGCGCCTGTACCTGAATGCGCGCCGTCACGGCGATGCTGTCTCGATCCCATCCCGTGATCTCTACGCCTCCGTTCATCCCCGGCTCGACGCTGAGCGGTCCCTTCGGAGGCTTCATTCCCAGCTCGCGGATCTCGCAATGCCGCACCCGTGACCGCCAGTTGCCATTCCAACTGTCTCGGCAGTCGTCCAGCCATTCCTCATCGCTTTCTTGCGCGGAGAGCGGGAAGAGGGGGACCGGGAGAACCAGGGCAACGAGGGCGAACGCAGTGACGTAGCGATTCACGACGGGCTCCAGAGCAATGGGGTATATCGGCTTGGACACTCCCTACGCTGGAAGGGTTGCGAAGGTTCGTTACGTTAAGTCACCATGCGACCTATCCTTTTGGCGATCATCGCCCTCGGCATCAGCACCCCGCTCCAGGGCCAGTCCACCAAGCTGAACTCCCAGGTAGATCGACTGGCCTCGCAGGTTCAACAGAAGGTGCTCGCCTGGCGACGCGACATCCACCAGCATCCCGAGCTCTCGAATCGCGAAACGCGCACGGCCGATCTGGTCGCGACCCACCTGCGCACCCTCGGCCTGGAGGTCCGCACCGGCGTCGCGCACACGGGCGTCGTGGGGGTGCTCCGCGGCCGGAAACCGGGCCCCGTCGTTGCGCTGCGGGCCGATATGGACGCCCTTCCCGTGACTGAAGAAGTAGATGTGCCCTTCGCGTCGAAGGTGCGCACGACATACAACGGGCAGGAGGTCGGGGTGATGCACGCGTGTGGCCACGACGCGCACACGGCGATCCTGATGGGCGTCGCCGAGGTCCTGGCGGGGATGCGGAATGAGCTGCCCGGCACGGTAAAGTTCATTTTCCAGCCTGCCGAGGAAGGCGCGCCGGCCGGCGAGCGCGGCGGCGCGCAGCTGATGATCGAAGAGGGCGCGCTCGACAACCCGACACCGAGCGCCATTTTCGGCCTCCACGTCTTCCCGTATCCCGCGGGCGAAATCCGCTATCGGTCGGGCGGCATCATGGCAGGCGCGGACCGGTTTCGCATCATCGTGAAGGGTAGGCAGACGCACGGCGCGCTCCCCTGGGCCGGCGTCGATCCCATCGTCGTCGCGTCACAAATCGTGGTCGCGCTGCAAACCATCACGAGTCGCCAGGTCGATCTGACTGCGGCACCGGCGATCATTACCGTCGGTGCCATCGACGGCGGTGTGCGATTCAACATCATCCCCGACAGTGTGGTGATGCTCGGCACCATCCGGACGTTCGACACCGCGATGCGCAACGACATTCATCAGCGGATGCGGCGCACGGCGGAATCGATCGCACACAGCGCGGGTGCCACCGCACACGTCGTCATCGATACCACCACCGCGGTGACGTACAACGATCCCGCATTGACAGAGAGGATTGTGCCGACTCTGCGCGCGGTCGCAGGAGCAAACCACCTCGTGGTCGCGGTGCCGAGCACCACGGCGGAAGACTTCTCGCGCTATCAGCAGCGCATTCCAGGGGTGTTCTTCTTTTTGGGGATCGCACCACCTGCCGCCGATCCCGCCAAAGTGGCGCCGAATCATTCACCGAGATTCTTTGTGGATGAGGCGGCGCTGCCCACCGGCGTCCGCGCGATGGCACACCTCGCCGTGGACTACCTCAGCCGACCGGGCAGATGAAACCGAACTATCTCTCTCTCATATCTCACGTAAGTAGCGGTGGATAACGGTTGTGACCTCGGTCATTTGGGGCCACCACAGGAGGTTTGTAGTTTGGGAGCCCCTTCTTGAGGCTCTTGGAGGCGCAGATGCGCACCACGAATCCCGTGCTCAACGCGAAGACGTTCGCGAACGTCAAGCGCGTCGAAGGCACGCCAGTCATGACACTCGAGGGCACCGTCAACCGGACGGCGTTCCTTCTGTTGATCCTGATGGCCACGGCGACCTGGACCTGGATGGAAGCGTTTATCGGGACGCCTGTGAATGGCTACCTGTTCGTTGGTCTACTCGGCGGCTTCGCCGTAGGACTCGTGACCGTGTTCGCGCCGGGGCTCGCGAAGTTCACCGCTCCGATGTATGCCGCGCTCGAGGGACTCGCTCTGGGCGCGATTTCCGCGATCTACGAGGCCCAGTTCAAGGGGATCGTGATCCAGGCGGTTGGGTTGACGTTTGGCGTACTGCTGGCGCTGCTCGTCGTCTACCGGCTGCGCATCATTCCGGTAACCGAGAATGTCAAGCTGGGCATCTGCGCCGCGACGGGCGCGCTCGCCATCTTTTATTTGGTCGCGATTGGTCTCTCGTTCGCCGGCATTCGCATCGGCATGCTGCACGAGGGGACGCCACTCGGCATCGGCTTCAGCCTGTTCGTCATCATCATCGCGGCATTGAACCTGGTGCTCGATTTCGATTTCATCGAGCAGGGTGTCGAGCACGGCGCGCCGAAGCACATGGAGTGGTACGCGGCGTTTGGCCTCGTTGTCACCTTGATCTGGTTGTACGTGGCGATCTTGCGGTTACTGAGCAAGTTGCGGAGTCGGTAACACGGGGGGGAGCACGGAGCAGTCTGCTCCCTGCTCCCTGCTCCGTGCTCCTTACGAGTGCACCGGCCTCACGTCCTCACCGAATTTTTTGCCTAGCGCCTTCAAGTAACCGTCCAGCGAGCCGTAGTAGCCGAACACAAAGCGTGACAGAAAACGGAAGATCGGGTTGCCGATCCATCCTGCTTCTGTCACGCTGATTCTTGTGCCTCCGGAATCCGGCGTCAGCTCGTAGGTCCAGGTCCCACCAAACGCGCCACCCGCGCTCGTGTCGATCTCCGTGACCAGGCGCTGCGGCGGCGCGGACTCGATCACGATCAATGGGACGTCCCAGCCGCTCATCTTCTGCCGCCACACCTCGTGGCCCTCCTTGTCGGGCTGCCGCACCGATTCCTTGATCTCGGGCCACCACGCCGGGACGCCACCGAGGTCCCGCACAACCTTCCAAACGCTGTCTGCCGGCTGACGCAGGACGACCGTGCTCGTCGCCCGATGGTCGCGCGGCACGAACGCGCCGATCAGCGTTATCACCGCCACAAGCGCCAACGCGCCGCCTCCGACGATCACGACCCATTTCATCGGGTTGATAATACCTTTCGGTATGGACGCCGACAGAGTGCGGTTGGACAAATGGCTGTGGGCCGCACGCTTTTTCAAGACACGTGGGCTCTCCGCCGAAGCGGTCGATGGTGGCAAGGTGTATCTGAACGGAAGCCGCGCCAAACCCGCCAAGCTCGTTCAAGTCGGCGATTCGCTGCGAGTCCGGATTGGTCCCTACGATTGGCAAGTCACGATTCGGGCAGTGACAGAGCGGCGCGGCTCGGGGCGCGACGCGCAGCTCCTGTACGACGAAACATCGGAAGGACGTGCCGCCCGCGAGCGACTCGCCGAAACCCATAAGATCGCGCCGGCCCCCACCTACCAAGGCAAGGGCCGGCCCACCAAGAAAGAGCGCCGCGAGCTACAGCGGCTCCAGGACGGAGAAGACTAGAGCTTTTGCAGGTGCACGTTGCCTGATCCGGTTCCCACCGTCAGGCGCCCCTTTCCATCGCCGAGCGTACCCGTGATGTGATCACTCTGAATGCGCCGCACCTGCAGCGTCAACCCGCCCAGATCGATCTCTCCGCTGCCCGTTTCGAGATCCACCTCGGCGCCGGCGGTCGGCGGCACCTTCAGGGTGACGTCGCCGGAACCGGTTTCGATGCGCACCGAGCGGAACGTCGTGATAAGCGCCACGTCCACGTTTCCGCTGCCCGTCTCGAACGACAGCTCGTCCCCCGACGTCGTCATCGCGTCGATACTGCCCGACCCCGTCTCGACGTGCACGGTTGCGGCTTTGCCGTCACGTAGCGTGACGTTGCCCGATCCTGTTTCGAGCCGGAGCTGCGATCCATCGACCGCCGATGCCGTGATGTCGCCCGAACCCGTTGCCAGGCTGACGTCGCCTTCCGCAGTGCGGAGGTCCACGTTCCCGGAGCCCGTTTCGATCCGCAGCGAGCCGCGGGTTCGCTCCGCAGCAACATCGGCGGAAGCGACGGACACGCGAATAATGCCATCGACATTCGTGACGAAGGCTTTCCCGACGCCGAGGTACAGCCCGACCGTCTTGCCTTTGGGGATCGTGACTCGCAAGTCGGCGTATGCTTCGAGTCCCGAGCGCGACCGGCCGGTGATGCGGACTTCACGACCTTCGTGAGACCGCCTGTGGCGCCGCCGTCCCTTGTCCCACCAATCGTCGTCGCCGAACGTCCCGTCATCCCGCACGCGCAGCGTCGTGTTCCAGCCGCGGCCCCATTCGGGCATGACGATCACGTCATCGGGATAGATGATGCGCAGCGTCTCACGGCCGCGGAGCTCGCCCGATGCGATTTCGAGCAGCGCCGAGTCGGCCCCACCGCGCCGGATCTCGACAACGACATCGCTGCCCGAGCCGCCGTCGGCACGCAGCTCGCCGACGAGATTGTAGACAGCGACCGAATCACCTTTGAGGACGTGACGTGAGGTTTGTGCGACAACGGGGCGTGTGAAGCAGGCAAAACCGGAGACCAGCAGTACCGTCCGAGCGATCATAGCGGCTCCACAAGTAAGGTGCCTGGTACGTGGTGCGTGGTGCGTGGTGGCGGCCTGATTACGCACCACGCACGGCTTCTTGGATAGCGAAACGAGTGCAAGGGTTGCAGCTTTCAACCCATATGGAAGATTGGCTGATTTGGTTTCTGGTGGCGATTGGGCTGTTTGTGGGAGAGATGTTCACGGCGGGGTTCTGGCTCGCCTGTTTGGCTGTAGGTGCAGCCGCTGCGGGCATCGTTGGCCTGATCCCTGGGGTGGGGGCCGCCGCACAGGGCATCGCCTTCGCGGCCGCCAGCATCATCAGCATGGCGGGGTTACGCCCCCGGCTCATGCAATACTTCCAGCTGGGACCCGGTTCCGACCTGCGAACCGGCGTCGATGCCCTGCTCGGTAAAACGGGCATCGTCACCGAACGGATCGGGCCGGGGCTGTCCGGACGGGTCAAAGTAGAGGGTGAAGACTGGCGCGGGGCGTCGTCGGACGCGACCGTGATCGAGCCGGGCACCCAGGTCACGATCATCCAGGTAGACGGGACAACTCTCATGGTCGAGAAGGAGCTCTAAACGATGGGTCCCGGCACAATTCTCGTAGCCGCGGTGGCCCTCGGTGTCATCGTCCTCATCTCGAAGAGCATCCGCGTGGTCCAGCAGGCGCAGACGATGATTATCGAACGGCTCGGCAAGTATCACAAAACGCTTGGGTCGGGGATCAACTTCGTTCTCCCCGTCATCGACCGTCCCCGCTCCGTGGATTGGCACCAGACCGTCATCACGCCGGCGGGCGACGCCTACTCGAGGCGGTTCCGCACCGAGCGGATCGACCTGCGCGAGACGGTCTACGTATTCCCGCGCCAGAACGTGATCACAAAAGACAACGTGGTGGTCGAGATCGACGCGCTGATCTACTCCCAGGTCACCGATCCCGTCCGCGCTACGTACGAGATCGCCAATCTGCCCGACGCGATCGAAAAGCTCACCCAGACCACGCTGCGCAACGTGATCGGCGAGATGGAGCTCGACTCGGTGCTGGCCTCGCGCGACATGATCAATGCCAAGCTCCGGGCGATTCTCGACGAGGCGACGCACAAGTGGGGCGCCAAGGTGAGCCGCGTGGAGCTGAAGGACATCAACCCGCCGCGCGACATTCGCGACGCGATGGAAAAGCAAATGCGCGCCGAGCGGGAACGCCGGGCGACGATCATCACGGCCGACGCCGACAGACAGTCGCGCATCCTCGCGGCCGAGGGTATCCGCCAATCTGAGATCAACACGGCGGAGGGCGACAAACAGGCGAAGATTCTGCACGCCGAAGCCGAAGCTGCGGCGCGGCTCAAAGTCGCGGAGGCGGAGGCACAGGCGATCGAGCGGATCACGGCGGCGATCAAAAGTACCGGGGGCGACCCAGCACAGTACCTGATCGCGATCCGCTACATCGAAACGCTGAAGGAGATGGTCTCCGGCCAGAACAATAAAGTCATCTACATGCCCTACGAGGCCACCGGCGTCCTCGGGTCGCTGGGCGGGATTCGCGAGATGCTGGCGATGGGTCCGTCCGACAGGGTGGGTCCGTCCGACAGGTTGGGTCCGTCCGACAAGAAGGGTTGAGGCTGAACCCACTCACGCAGCTTTCCGAAGAAGAGCGGATGTTTCAGGGCGCGGTGCGCGACTTCGCCGAGAGCGAGGTCCGGCCGCGCGTGCAGGCGATGGAGCGCGCCGCGCAGCTCGATCCGGTGCTGATTCCGAAGTTCTTCGAGCTCGGCCTCATGGGCATCGAGATTCCGGAAGCGTTCGGCGGCGCCGGCGGGAGTCTGTTCATGACGGTGCTCGCCGTCGAAGAGCTCTCCGCCGTCGACGCGTCCACCGCAATCTTCGTCGATGTCCAGAACACGCTCGTCAATGCTCTGCTCCTGAAGTGGGCGTCCGACGACATCAAGCGCCGCTTCTTGCCGCGACTCTCGCGCGATCTCGTCGGGGCCTATGCACTCTCCGAGGCCGGTTCCGGATCGGACGCATTCGGACTTGCGACGAAGGCGACAAACCAGGGCGACACGTGGATCCTCGACGGCCGCAAGCTGTGGATCACGAACGGGGCCGAAGCCGGATTCTTCGTCATCTTCGCGAATACCGACGTCTCCAAGGGCTACAAGGGAATCACCGCGTTCGCCGTCGAACGCGGCTTCCGCGGCTTCAGCGTCGGCAAGAAGGAGGACAAACTCGGCATTCGCGCGTCATCGACCGCGGAGCTGATTCTGGATCGCTGCGAAATCCCGGCGGCAAACCTCATCGGCGAGGTCGGCAACGGCTACAAGGTGGCGATCGAGACGCTGAACACGGGCCGCATCGGGATCGGCGCGCAGATGATCGGGGTGGCACGTGGCGCGCTCGACGCGTCGCTCAAGTACGTCACGGAGCGCCAGCAATTCAACAAGCCGATCGCCGATTTTCAGGGTGTACAGTTCCAGCTCGCGCAGGCGGCCACGGAACTCGAGGCCGCGCGTCTCATGGTTTACAATGCGGCGCGACTCGAGGACGCCGGAGAGTCGTATACCAAGCAGGCCGCGATGGCGAAGCTGCTTAGCTCGCAGGTCGCCGAGCGCGTGACGTCGCTCGCGGTGGAGCTGTTTGGCGGCTACGGATACACGAAAGAATATCCGGTCGAGAAGTTCTATCGCGACGCGAAGATCGGGACGATTTACGAGGGCACGAGCAACATGCAGCTCAACACGATTGCGAAGCTGCTGCTGAAGTGACCTGAGTCACCCCCCGCGACTCTTCCATAGGCTAGGATTCGGTCCTTCTATGGGAGGCTCGACATGAGACGCGCGTTGCTCGTGCTTTCTCTGCTCGCCGGGCTGGTGGCTGTGCCGGTGGCTGCTCAAGGGAACAAACACAAGAAAGAGTTCGTCGTCGCGCCTGACCGCGCGGTGTCGGTCACGCGCGACGTATTGGTGCGTCAGGGATATGAGGTCATACGCATTGAGACGGTCAAGAACGACCAGATCGTGTACTATCGCCGTGGGAACATGGGAAAGGGCAAGGGCAAGGGTCCGCCGATGAAGATGATCATCCGGCGCGTCGAGAATCGCGTGGTGTTTGTGGACACGCCGGATGTAGTGTTGGTGGACATCAACGTCAGGTTGAGATTGTAGGAGGCGGGAGGGGCCGGTAGGAGGCGGTAGAAGGCCTAACGACTGCGGTCACCGGGCAAAGACTCGGTGGCCGCTTATCTTTCGCGTTCATGTCCCGACCCATCCGCACCGCCCATCGCACGCACGGCTTCACGGAATCGGTGATCCGCGGCATGACCCGGCTCGCCAACGAGCACGGCGCCATCAACCTCGCCCAGGGATTTCCCAACTTCCCCTGCCACGACATCCTGAAGGAAGCGGCCGCCCGCGCGATCCGCGACGACGTGAATCAGTACGCGGTCACCTGGGGCGCCGCACGCCTGCGCAACGCACTCGCGGCCAAGTACCAGAAGTGGTATGACCTGCCGGTCAATCCGAATACCCAGGTCACCGTGACGTGCGGCGCGACGGAAGCGATGGCCTCAGCACTTCTTGGCATCGTCAATCCTGGCGACGAGGTCGTGATCTTCGAGCCGTTCTACGAGAACTACGGCCCCGACGCGATTCTGTGCGATGCAAACCCTGTGTTCGTCCCGATGGCCATCGGCGAGTCGCTTGACCAGGATCGGCTGGCCGCCGCCTTCGGCGCGAAGACCAAGGCGATCATCATCTGCACGCCCAACAACCCGACCGGCCACGTGTTCACCCGCGCCGAGCTCGAGGCAATCGCCGAGCTGTGCCGGCGCCACGACGCGTTCGCCGTGACCGACGAGATCTACGAGCACATCTACTACGCAGGGGAGCACATCCCGATTGCAACACTCCCCGGCATGGCGGACCGCACCATCACGATCAGCGGGGCATCCAAGACGTTCAGCGTCACCGGCTGGCGCGTCGGGACGATTATCTCACCGCCCGACGTCACCGAGGCCATCCGCAAAGTCCATGACTTTCTCACGGTCGGCGCCGCTGCACCACTGCAGGAGGCAATCGCCGTCGGCATGGAGACGCTGGGAGATGACTATTACGAAGGCCTCGCGCGCGATTACCGGCGCAGGCGTGATATTCTATGCGCTGGATTGCTGAAGGCAGGTTTCAGGTGTCAGGTGCCTGAGGGTGCGTACTACGTCATGGCGGACTTTTCTGGAATCTCGAACCTCGCCGACGACGAGTTTTCCAAGTGGCTGACCGCTGAGCACGGCGTTGCTCCTGTGCCGGGCTCGAGCTTCTACTCGAAGGCCGAGCTGGGACGGACACAAGTGCGATTTGCGTTTTGTAAGACCGAGGAGATGCTGGAGCAAGCCGTGGAACGGCTCCAGCGCGTTCGGGACTAGCTAGTCGGCAGCCTCGGGAACCTCTTGCGGCGCGGTCTTGCCGCCGACCACCCAAGCGCGCAGCCGGTCGGACGCCGCGTGAATGACGAGATAGGCGCAGGGGATCACGACCAGAGTCAGAATCGTGGAGATGCTCAGGCCGCCCACGACGGCGAGCGCAAGGGGCCGCATCATCTCCGTTCCCTCTCCTGCGCTCAGGGCGAGCGGCAGCATCCCGAGCACCGTCGTGATGGTCGTCATGAGGATCGGGCGCAGCCGGATCGCCCCCGCCTCCACGACCGCCTCAGCCGGCGGCACGTCGCGCTCAGCGCGGATCTGCTCGACGTATTCCACAAGCAGAATCGCGTTGTTCACCACGATGCCCGCCAGCAGGATCACGCCGAGCAGCGCGGGTGCGGACAGCGGCGTGCCAGTCGCCCAGAGGAGCACGACCACGCCGATCAGCGCCAGGGGCACCGTGACCAGAATGACGAGGGGATTGCGCACGCTCTCGTACTGGACGGCCATCACGACCCAGACGAGGAATACGGCGAGCAGCGTGACGATCAGCAGGTTGCGCTGATTTTCGCGGATGGTTTCCTCTTCGCCGCCGAACACGAGGCCATAGCCGTCGGGAATCGTCATGTCGGCGAGCCGCCCGCGAATGGCGCGGTTGACCTCCCCGACCGAGGCTACCTCATCATTGACGTCGGCGTTGACGCGGTACAGCCGGTTTTGGTTCTCGCGCCGGATGCTCGACGGGCCGGCCTTCAACTCGACCGTGGCGACGTCGCGCAGGTATACCGGGCGGTCGCGGCCCGCGAACAGCGCGATGGTACCGAGATCTTCCGCGTTTTGAAAGCGTTCCCGCGGCAGGCGCACGCGCAGCGCGTATTCCTGATTGGCGTCGGTGAACCGAGTCGGGATAGCGCCGTCGAGCGCGACCCGGACGGCCTGTCCCACCGCCGCGACATTGAGACCGAGGTCGGCGGCCCGCTCCCGGTCGAGCGCCACGACCAGCGTGGGACTCGCCTCTTCGGCCGAGGGTTCGACCGATTCGAGGCCCGGGATGCCGCGCAGCCGTCCGATGACCTCGGCCCCGAGCCGCTGCAGCACTGCGAGATCATCGCCCTGCACGTTGATCGCGACGTCCGATCCGGAGACGTTCGTGCGCAGCCCGCGGATGCTGGGCGGCCGCACGAAAATGCGCGCCCCCGGAATCGCCATCGAGTCGATCCGCGACTGCAACGCCGCCACCCAGCGCCCGGCCGGCCAGTCGCCGCGCTTGGACGCCGGATCGAGAATCACGTTGATCGAGCCGCGGCCACTGCGCGCGGCCGTGCCGCCGCCGAACAGGAACCCTCCAGCGGTCGTGAAGATGTGCTGCACGTGAGGCATGTCGCGTACCACGCCTTCGAGCCGCTCCGCCAGATCGTTGGTTTGGTTCGGCGCGGTCCCGGGAGGTAGCCGGAGATTCACGCTCAAGTTGCCGTCATCCACGGCGGGGAGGAACTCGTTGCCGAGCGTCCGGACGAGCAGCAGCGACAATGCCAGCGCGACGAAGGACCCGGCCAGGACCCAGCCGCGGCGCCGCACCGCGGCGGTCACGATACGCCGATACCGCTCCCGCACCCATCCGACGCCGGCGTCGAACCGCTCGATGATGCGCGAGTGCTCGAGTCCGCTGCTGCGCTGAATCTTGCCGAGCTGCGCCGCGAGCATCGGCACGAGCGAGAGCGCCGTGCCGAGCGAGGCCAGCATCGCGAAGGAGATGGTGAGGATCAGCTCGCGGAAGATCAGCGCGGCCAGGCCGCTGATGAGGAGAAACGGCACGACCGCGGCGAGACTGGTCGCCGTCGAGGCAACGACCGCCGACGTGACTTCGGCTGAGCCCGTATGCGCGGCTTCCTCCGGATCGGTGCCGCCGCCCATTTCGCGGTGCCGGAAGATGTTCTCGAGCATCACGATGGCGTTGTCGACCAGCATCCCGACGCCGAGCGCGAGGCCGCCCAGACTCATGATGTTGAGCGTCAGATTGCCGACACCCATCAGGAAGAACGCCGCCAGGACCGCGAGCGGAATGGCCGTGCCGATGATCAGCGTCTTGCGGATGCTCCCGAGGAAGAGCAGCACGATGAGCATGGCGAGCGCGGCACCCATGAAGGCGGCATCGCGGACGCCCGACACGGCGTTGCTGATGAAGAACGACTGATCGGCGATCACCTCGTGGCGCACATCCGCCGGGATGAACCGCGAGTCGCGGAGCTGGTCGAGCCGGTGGCCCACGCCGCGTGCTACCGCGAGCGTGTTCGCATCGGGCTGCTTGCGAACCGACAACTTGACCGCTGGCTCGCCATCCAGCCGCACCCAGAGACGCTGTTCCTGATGCGTGTCGGCGACGTTCGCGATTTCCGAGAGTGGAATGCGCTGACCCGTGCCCGGGACAGTGAGCTGCACGTTCCGAACGTCGTCCACCGACCTGAACTTCCCTTCGGTCTTGCCGACGAGCTCGAAGCTCGACGACGTCACGTTGCCGGCGGCGAGATCCTGATTCGCATCCCGCAGCGCTTGGAGCACGTCCCCCACCGCCAGGCCGTAGGAGCGTAGCCGCTCCTGATCGAGCGTAACGTGGATTTCGCGCACCAGACCGCCCGACACGTCGACCGAGGCGATCCCTTCGACGGTCAGCAGCTGTGGCCGGAGCCGCAGATCCACCCAGTCGCGTAACTCGACGGGCGTACGCAACGGCGAGCTGAACGCCACCTCGTACACCGGCGCCTGTGAGGGATCGAACTTGAAGATCGTCGCGGGCTCAGCATCCAGCGGCAGCCGGCTGCGGGCGCGGTCCAGGTTCTTGGATGCGTCTTGCAGGGCGAAGTTGATGTCGGTGCCGTAGCGGAAATGCAGATTGACGCCGACACGCCCCTCTTCCGTTTCGCTCTCGAGACGCGTCAGGTTTTCCGTCGTGGCGAGCGCCGCTTCCAGGATCTTGGTGACCTGCTCTTCCATCACTTCGGGCGCGACGCCGGGGTAATTGACATTGGCGCGTATCTGCGGATACACGATCTGCGGCAGCAGATCGAGCGGCAGCCGCGTCACGTAGAACAAGCCGAGCACGATGACGACCGACCAGATCGCGATCGTGCCGATCGGCCGCGAGATCGCGCCGCTCGTGAGGCTGCGGCGGCGAATTGGGGTGTCCTTCACTCCTCGACTCCGTTGTTTGCCACCCGCACGCGCGTTCCCGAGCGCAGGTTGGTGTGGCCCGACGTCACGACCTGCTCACCCGCGCGCAGCCCCTGCGCCACTTCCACCCATCCTTCCGCGGTCACGCCAAGCTGCACGTCGCGACGAACGACCGAGTCGGCGTCGACCACGAAGACGTACGCCCCCTCGTTCGCCATGCCAATCGCAGGCGCGGGTATGGAAAGCGCGCCCGCGCGGCGATCGAGGTGAAACGTGACGCGCGCCAGAAATCCGGGACGCGCCACCAGGTCGTTGGGCAACCGGCTCAGCGCGACCTCCACGGGCACCAGTCGGCTTTCCGCGTTCGCGCTCGGGAACACGCGCCGCACCGTGCCCGTCCCCGGCGTGTCGGGGTAGGCGTCGAAAGCGACAGTCACAGCGAGACCCGGCTGCACATGGACGACATCGCGCTCGGAAACCTGGACGCGCACGACCAGCAGGCTGATGTCGGCGAGGTCGAACACGCGCTGGTTGGGCGACACGGCGCTCCCTGCTTCGACGTGCTTGGCCGTCACGACGCCCGCGGAAGGAGCCGCGATACGAGTGAACGCCAGCCGGGTGCGCCACACATCAGCATCGCTCTTGGCCACATCGTAGGCGGAGCGGGATTGCTGAAACTCGGCGTCTGTGATGATTTGGGATTTCACGAGCTGCTCATTGCGCTCGAACGTGGTTTGCGCATTGGCGAGCAGGGCCTGCGCCCGCTGGAACTGGGCGCGAGTTTCGCGAGCGTCCAGTTCGGCGAGCAGCTGCCCTTCTTTAACCCGGTCCCCTTCCTGGACACGCACAGCGAGGACCGTTCCAGCGAGCAACGCATTGACCCCGATGGTGCGAACCGGCTCGACCGGCCCCGCGACGACGACCGAACGGGACAGGTCTCGGGGAGCGACCTGCGCGACGGCCACCGGGATGGCACGCCCTCCGCCGCCGGGACGCTGGGCACCACTCGCTTCCCCGCCTCGCCCGCAGGCCGCGAGCGCGCCAGATAAGAGGAGGAGCAGTCTGCTGTGGAAAGGATGCATGGATACCTACTTACGCGCTTTCAGGGTCCCGCGTTGGCTGCCCGAAAGCATTAAGTAAGACTCCCGCTTAGCGTTTGCGCTACTGGACGTGGGTCCATGAATCGTCAGCGGCTCAGCTCCTGTTCCACGACGCGATAGGCATCGACTTGGACGCCGATGTCGCGCGCCAATTCGCGGGCGAGCCCCAGATCGGTCGTGAGGCTGTGAACCGTTCCCGTACCGGCGTGCAGGCGGAGCAGGTTTAGCCGGATAGTCTCGAGCGCCGCGACCGCGTCTTGCAGCCGGCGTTGCACGAGATCGCGCTCGGCAGTTAGGTCGCTCACGATGCGGTCGTGCCGGGCCGCGATCGTGGGCCGCTCCCGCCTCGCGGCGAGACATCCGCTAAGGCCTCCTGCAGCTCGTCGAGCCGCGTGCGCATGCCCTGCGCGTCCCGTTCGAGGCGGTGCACGACGTCTGGCAAGTCGCGCAGCTGATTCTTCGTCGCCTTGGGCAGCGAATCATACAGTTGTTCGGCTGCCATCCCGAGGGCAAGCTCGGTCGGCCGGTGGGTGAGCGATGCCGGGAGCGCTTTCCTACTTGTGAACAGCCGAGCAATACCGAACAGCCACCTGCCCAGGCGTCCCGTCCACACTCGACCCCAAAACTCGGCGTCCACGTCCCGGCGCCGCTGGAGCATGATGAGCGCGCCGATCCCGGAGCCGACGCCAGCCAGCAAAGACCATCCAAAGAGTTGCGCTGCGACGAACAAGCCGACGTCCGACAAGCCGCCCGTGACCAGTATCGGCAACGTGATGACGGCGGTGCCGAGCGTGGGAACGCTGATCCAGCGCAGGATCCGCTCGATCACCGACGGACCGCCGCCATGGCCATACGCCCGCTCTTCACGGCTGCGCTCGATCTCCGCCTTGAAAGCGACTCCGATGTCTTGATGCCCGAAGCCGGCGTTCATCAGGCGGCGTGCGCGATTGAGCAACACACCGAGCGGGACCAGCGTATAGCCCGCTACGAGCGTCGCAAAACCCATCGCGACCGATCCGGTCCAGAAGCCGACGAGAGGCGTGGCGAGCAGCATCGCGAACGGGTAGAGCAAGACGCCGCTGCCATCGAGCCGTGCGTCGTGTTTTACGAACGCGCGCAGCGCAACCGGGAGCTCGCGCCGCTGTTCGAGCGCGTGACTGAGTTGCTCCGCCAATACCGCCGGGCCGTTTGGCCTTTCCTCGGGTGCTTTCGCCAGGCAGCGATCGATGGCCTGAGACAGGCGCCGGGGCACCAACGGCGCCACGGATCCGAGCGGTGGCACCGGCTCCGTCACTTGCTTCGCCAATACTTCGGTCGCCTTCTCGGCTTCAAATGGGAGCGTGCCTGAAAGGGCGAAATACCCAACGAGGCCGAGCGAGTACAGATCGCTGCGCGCGTCCACCGCTTCGCCCAACGCCTGCTCCGGACTCATGAACTCCGGTGTCCCGACGATTTCCCCGGTGTTCAGTCCGGCCGCGCCCGCCACTACCCCGGCGATGCCGAAATCGGCGACCAGTACGCGGCCGGTGTTTTCGAGCAGGATGTTGTCGGGCTTCACGTCGCGGTGAATCACACCCTGCGTATGCGCGTATGCCAACGCCCAGGCCACGTCGCGCAGCAGCCGCGAGCCGTCGGATGGTGCCAGCGGACCACGCCGCCGCACCCGCTCGGTCAGCGTCTCTCCTTCGATGTACGCCATCGCGAAGAATACGAATTCGCCGATCTCTTCCACCGCGTGAATCGGGATGACGTTGGGGTGCGACAGCTTGGCGGCCGTGCGCGCTTCCCGCAGGAAGCGCTCGCGCAACCTGGGATCGGACGCCTTGGACGGCGGTAAGAGTTTGATCGCGACTGGCCGGTCCAGCCGCACCTCGCGCGCGAGGTAGACGACACCCATGCCGCCGCGTCCCAATTCCCGCTCGAGCGAGTACCTGCCCGCGATGGCGGACTGAAAGTCGACAAACAGGCGATCAGGGGCGGGATGTGTCATGGCATCCCTAAACTAATGCAGCCCGCTCAGGCAGGCGTTTCGAGGCGGCCAAGCACCGTGACGACCGGGGACTCCGCATTCCGCCGCCGATCAACCAGCCGCCGATCAGCCAATCGAAACAGCGCACGGCCCAGGGGTCCGCGCCAGAACCGGAGACTGCGCTCCCCAACCGGGTCGGTGCGCTGCTCGGTACGGGCGCGCGCCACGACGCTTGCCAGTACCGCGGTCGCGGCTCCGACCAGGGCAATGGCCGGCAGCAACGGCACGACCAGGCCCGGCACCCCAACCACTCCAACCCCCGCGGCGACAGCGGCTGCCGTCACGACCAGCGACGCACGCGCGACCCACGCGATAGTGCGTTCGAAGCTCGTCGGACCCTTGCCATAGACGAACGCCAGCTCCTCGCGGCGGCGAGCCTGCCGCGCTGCCAGCGCCGCGACCAGCTCCTCGCGTTGGTGGCCAGCCCGCAGCAGCCGTTTTACGCGGACGATCGCGACCAGCGCTGGCAACGCGAGGGCGGCCAAGAGCGCGGTCGTTGCAACGGCCCGCACTCCCCCACTTGCCGGCCAAGACCAGACGGCGACGGCGGCAGGCAGGAGCCCCACACCCGTGATGAACGCATGCATCAACGCGGGCGCCTCGAGGTGGGTGCCGCGCACGAGAAAGGCGCGCACCGCCAGCGGAGCGGGTGGTGCCGCGACCGCCTCCGCGACGGCTCGAACGAGCGCCGCCGCGTCAGGAAAGCGCGCCCACGGCTCCTTTGTGAGACAGCGGTCGACGATCTGCGCGAGCCGCGGCGGCACGAATGGCGCGACCGAAGCGAGCGGTGGCGGTGTCGCATTGATCTGGAGCGCCAGCAGCGCCTCGTCGGTCCTGGCATCGAACGGGAGTTGACCGGAGAGGGCGTAATACGCCACGACACCCAGCGCATAGATGTCGCTGCGCGCGTCGACGGAATGACCACTCGCCTGTTCCGGGCTCATGAAGGCCGCGGTCCCGATCACCGACCCCCCGGGCGCCGCCGGACGCCCCAGCGTCCCGCGCGTCCGCGGGCTCATGTGCGCAATGCCGAAGTCGGAGAGGAGCGCGCGCGCCGTGACCGCGTCGAGCAGGATGTTATCGGGCTTGACGTCGCGGTGGATGACGCCCCGGGCATGGGCATAATCGAGCGCCCCCCCGATGTCGCACATCATGCGACCTGCGAGTTGAGGGGGGAGCGGCCCCGCCGCCGCGACGCGCTCGAGCAGCGTTTCACCCGGCACATATGCCATGGCGAAGAAGACGAACCCGCTAATCTCGTCCGCGGTGAAGATCGGCACGATGTTGGGATGCGTCAGCCGCGCCACCGTGCGCGCCTCGCGCAGAAACTGGTTGCGGTACGCCGCATCGGCCGCTCGCTCGGGATCGAGGACCTTGAGCGCGACCCGTCGGTCCAGCCGCCGCTCGCGCGCGAGATATACCAGCGCCATCCCGCCCCGCCCGAGCGGCGCCTCGATGTCGTACAGACCGGCCAGTGCTTCACGTAACGATTTCATGTGGCCTGCATACACGGAAGCGAAGCCTCAAGTTCGTGGGAAATGACCAAAGGATTTGTGATCCCTGCTGGACATGCTTGCCATTCTGACCGCAGATTGTGCCGCCTATGACCAGCACTGTAGCGACGGAACCCCTCGCGCACCAGCCATACATTCCGCCCTCGCAGTCGCCCGCGGAGCTGACCCTGCGGGCGATCGTGTTGGGCGTCATCCTCGGCCTGATCTTCGGTGCCTCGAACGTTTATCTCGCGCTGAAAATCGGACTCACCGTCAGCGCGTCGATTCCGATTGCGGTGCTGTCGATCACGATCTTTCGCTGGCTGGGGCGCTCGACGATTCTCGAAAATAACATCGTCCAAACGACGGGCTCAGCCGCGGACTCGGTGTCGGCAGGCGTCGTATTCACGATCCCCGCGATTCTGCTGATGGGCTACGATCTCGACATCTCCCGTGTGACGATCCTCGCCATCGCGGGTGGATTGATGGGCGTGCTCATGATGATCCCGCTGCGTCGCGCGCTCATCGTCAAGGAACACGGCAACCTGCCGTACCCCGAAGGCACGGCCTGCGCGGAAGTGCTGATGGCGGGCGAGCGCGGCGGCATTCACGCCAAAACCGTATTCCAGGCCTTCGGCATCGCCTTCGTCTACAAGTTCCTCATGACCGCGCTGAAGGTCTGGAACGAGGCTCCTGGCAGGGTGCTGCGCGGCTACCAGAACGCGGAAGTGCGCGTGGAAGTGAGCCCTGAGCTGCTCGGGGTCGGCTACATCATCGGCCCACGCATCGCGGGTTATCTGTTCGCCGGCGGTTGTCTCGCCTATGTCGTGCTCATGCCCGCCATCAAGCTCTTCGGCAGCTCGATGACGGAGCCGATGTTCGGCACCACCGAGCTGATTCGAGACATGAACGCCGGTGAGATCCGCGCTGCGTTCGTCTTTTACATCGGCGCCGGCGCGGTGGCGAGCGCCGGCATCATTGCGCTGGTTCGTTCGCTCCCCACGATCATCGGCGCCTTCCGGGCCGGTTTCGCCGACATGCGCTCGAGCCGCTTGGGGCAGGCCATTACCGCAAAGCTGCGCACCGATGACGATCTGCCCATCAGCATCACCATATTCGGCTCCATCGCCCTCGCGATCATTCTGGCATTTCTGCCGCAGATCGGAGTAAACCTGCTGGGCGGTCTGTTGATCATCATTTTCGGATTCTTCTTTACGACCGTGTCGTCCCGCATCTGCGGCCAGATCGGTAGCTCAGCCAATCCGATCTCCGGTATGACCATCGCGTCACTCATCGCGATCTCGGTGATTTTCCTGCTTCTGGGCTGGAACCAGATCGACGACCGGGTGCGCGCCATATCCGTCGCGTGCGTGATTGCCGTGGCCGTGGCGAATGGCGGCAACACCTCGCAAGACCTGAAGACCGGATTTCTCGTGGGCGCGACGCCCAAGTTTCAGCAGATCGCGATTCTGATCGGGGCGATCGGCTCCGCACTCGCCGTCGGATGGACGCTCACCTTCCTCAATGACGCATACCGCTACCAGGTCCCCGAGAGCCGGCCGGGGTTTGTCGCGCCGGCGAGCGGCGCTAGCCCCGACGGCAACATCGTCGTGCTGGACGAAACGATGTCGAACTTCGGCGTCGGCGGCACGGATTCGATCGACGCGAGCAGCTACCAACTCGTCCGGGTCTATGTCGAAACGCAGGGCGTTCCGCCCGGGAAGTATCTGGTGGACCCCGCGTCACATGAGATTCGCTACGTTGTCGATCCGGGGATCGGCGGCCGCATTCGCGAGTACGGCGGTCACGAGCTCAAGCGGCTCGACTCGCCCAAGGCCACGCTGATGGCCTTGATCACCGACGGGATCCTCACCCACAGATTGCCCTGGGCGCTCGTGCTGATCGGCGTCTTTCTGACGATCGCCATCGAACTGATGGGAGTACAGTCGTTGCCTGTCGCGGTCGGGGTATACCTCCCCCTGACAACATCGGCCGGAATGTTCGCGGGAGGCCTGGTCCGCTGGCTCGTGGAACGCAGGGTTCGTTCTGATAACCGCTCCCTCGCCGAAATCGAATCGGGTCCGGGTGTGCTGTTCGCGAGCGGTTTGATCGCGGGCGGCGCCATCTGCGGGATCGCCGTCGCCGCGATCGCCGGGTGGGGCTCAAGGAGCGGCAAGGCCGCCGACTGGCTCGCGGAGACGGTTGGGCTGTACCACAAGCTCGGCTGGTTCTCGACATCGACGGTTATCGGGCTCATCATGTTCGCAATCCTCGGGACCCTGCTCTACCGAACCGGGCTGCGCCGGCAGTAACATTATCACGACACCATAACGACAGCATGGCGATACCGACGCTGGGATTCCTCAAGAAACTGCTCGACACGCCGGGGCCCTCGGGATTCGAGCAGGCTCCCGCACGCGTTTGGCGTGAAGAGGTCTCGAGCTTCGCGGACGACGTGACTGCGGATGTGCACGGCAACTCGGTGGCCGTTCTGAATCCCAAGGGAAAGCCCCGGCTGATGTTCGCCGGCCATATCGACGAGATCGGCTTTCAGATCACGCACATCGATGAGGACGGGTTTCTCTATTTCTCCGGGATCGGTGGCTGGGATTCGCAGGTGCTGGTCGGCCAGCGTGTGCTCCTGCTCTCGCGGGCAGGCCCAGTCCGCGGCCTCGTCGGTAAGAAGGCGATTCACCAGCTGAAGAAAGAGGACCTCGACCGTGTGACGAAGGTGATCGACTTGTGGATCGACATCGGCGCGGCGAACCGGGATGAAGCGCTCGCCCGTGTCCGCGTCGGCGATCCTGGCGTGCTCGACTGCCGGGTCGAGGAGTACCCGAACGAGCGCATCGTTTCACGCAGCCTCGATAACCGGATTGGCGCGTTCGTTGCAGCCGAGGCTCTGCGTCGCCTGGCATCTCAGCCGCCGAAGCACGCGGCCGTGTTCGCTGTCGCCTCTACGCGCGAAGAGATCGCCTGGACCGGGAGCGGGGCCAGAACCAGCGCGATCGGGATCGAGCCCAATGTCGCGGTGGTGGTCGATGTCACGCACGCCACTGACTATCCCGGCGCTGACAAGAAGCACGCCGGCGACCACAAGCTGGGAGGGGGCATCGTCCTCAGTCGAGGCTCGTCGGTGAGCTCCGTGGTCTTCGATCTTTTGGTCGAGTGTGCCGAGCGGGAGAAGATTCCCTACACCGTGCAGGCGGCGCCGCGCGACACCGGAACTGACGCGGATGCGATCTACAACGCCATGCGCGGAATACCGACCGGACTCGTCAGCGTGCCCAATCGCTACATGCACAGCCCCAACGAAATGGTGGCGATCGAAGATCTCGACCGGGCCGCCCACGTGCTCGCCGCGTTCGCCAGGCGGCTCGAGCCCAGCATCGATTTCATCCCACGCTAGAAGGAAGAAGGCCCCGGCTAACTGCCCGGGGCCTTCCACCTGGTCAAGAGCCCGTTGGACCTACTGTAGCATCTCCGCGAAATCTGCGCGGAACCACGTCATGAACGAGTTGTTGAACGCGGCTAAGTAGCCGGCGCCACCGCACCCTAACCCCCCAGCGGGGGCGGTTTGGGTGTACCCGGGCTGCTGCTGGATACAAACCTCAAACGCCCCGCTGCCGGTGTTGCCAAGGTCTGGGAAGATGAAGTTGCCGTCCGCATCCGAGCTCGTGGTGGCAATTACCTGCCCATTCCACGAGAGCGAGAGCGTCCAGCCAGCCAGGCCCATTTCGCCGGCAAAGGCGTCCTGCAAGCCGTTGCCGTCGACATCTTCAAAGACCACACCCCGCACCTGATGCGGGCCAGTCGGCGGCTCTGCAGGCGCCGGCGGCGGAGGAGGCGGAGGAGGTGGTGGCGGCGGCGGGGGAGGTGGCGGCGGCGGCGCCTGGTCCGAGCACTTCTTATCAAGACCAAACGGCGCATGACCATCATCGACCGCACGGCTCAGCGCATCGGCGTGCTGTTCCTTGCAATCGCTCTCGATGAGAGTCGCGCGAACGCGCTGTTGCTTGCCACGGCCCTGTGCCACGCCAGCCGCGATCGGCATGGCGAGGAGGGCGAGTACTAACACTGGGACGCGCATACTACGCTCCTGACCAAAGTTGGGCCCATAAAAACCGCACGTCCCAGAATGGCAAAAACTGCACCCAACCTTGGCGGGTCCGCTTAACTAGCTACTTCACTATGGTTTACGGGTCTGGTACGCAGGGAAAATGGCTTGTGCTGGCGTGTGATTATTTGACATCGCATAATGCACATTTATAGGCACTTTGCAAGACGCCAGATCGGCAGGAAAAGGTAATCTATTTCTGTTTCAAATCAGCGAGCGCTGATTCCGCAGCATCTCTGACGTCGCGGTCGCCATCGTCTGTGAGACCTTCGAGCGTTCCGATTGCCGCCGGTGTGGCCGCGATGCGCAACGCTTCAACCGCGATAACGCGCCGGCCCGAGGGCTGGCGGCCGAAAAGACGGCCCCCCGGCTGCGCAAACTTGATGAGTGCCTGGACGGCTGCGGGACTGGCGATGCGCCCGAGCGCCATCATCAGCTCGCGCTCCACGCTTTCGTCTTCTTCCTCTTCCATCGCAACGACGAGCGGCATGGCCAGAGCGGCGGCTTTGCGGCCGCCCACACCAAGAGCGGCCTGGATACGCACTTCCCGCGACTTGTCCCGCAGCGCCCGGCGCAGCGGCTCGGCCGCCGCGCTGGACCCGATTTTGGCGAGTGCCAGCGCGCACGCCTTGCGCACGCGTTCATCCGCGTGATTCAACTGCTGGGCGAGCGCGGGCACGGCCTCTTCCAGGCCTAGTTCACCGGCGAGCTCCGCCACATTCCGGACCACGAACCATTGATGGTGCCCCAGCATGTGAACGACCTGACCTGTGCCTTCCTTCATGCCGGTCAGCGCCAGGAAAATGCCGCGCCGTTCCTCGAGTGTTGGAGCTGCCACCAACAGCTCCAGTAACACTTCGACCCCGTCATCCCCTGCACGCCGCAGCACCAGTAATGCCGGCTCGCGGTCGGACGGATGGTCGGCGATCTGCGCGATCGCCTCCAAAACTGCCTTGCTGTACATGCGCTTCAGCGCGATCGAGTACTGGCGCCGGTAAGTCGCATCGGTCACTTGCTGCTCGGCTCGCACAACAGCCTCGAGAATCCTGAGCGCTGGAGGGATGCGATGGGCTTTCATCGCCGTGTCGAACTGCCGCCCGAGAACCGCCAAGAGATCACCCACGTGCGGACCTGACGGCTTCTCGTGAAGCTGCGTGATCAAATCGACCGCCGGCTTCGAGGCTGCAGCCGGCGAGAACCCACTACTCTGGGCCAACGACTCGCGGACAATCGCGGGCACGTCGCTCTCCGCAATAGGAGTGGTCTTGGGGGGCTCAACCGGCCGCTTCAGCGTCTCGGCCTTCTGCACCGGCACCGGTTCCGCCGCCTCCACGTGGTCAGGGGGCATGGTGAGCGCCGGCTGCATGACGACCGTGATCTGCTTGACGCCCGTCGTCCTTAACCGGGTCGCGAGATCTTCATCCTTCGGGGGGTCGGCAAGTCCGCGTAGCAACTCGAACGTCTCAGCCGCCGGTGGGTCCGGGCGAATGGCAATCTCCTTGACCGCGTGGAGCTCGAGACGCTGCACCAGCGAATCGTACGGTCCCGGGCGTTGGACCAGGGCATCGTGGGAATCCGACGGATCGAGCAACTCGCCGTTGACGACCAACTGGCCATCTCGCGCCCCGATTACCGCCCCCTGACTCTTGAGCAGCGTCACGAGCGCCCGAAACTGGGCCTTCTGATCCTCCTTCGCATTGGGATCGCGAAACAGGGCCAGAGTACGCGCGAAGAGCGTTGCGAATTCCCGCGGAGCCGTCATCGGACCAAATTTAGCACGCTTCCGGTGACACGCGGTCGCAGCTAGAGTACGCCCATGATCGCCATCCTTGTCGTCGCGACAGCTCTGACATTTCCGCAAGACACGCTCACACCAGCCGCGCGCCGCGTGCTGAACGACGTGCGTTTTCTTGCGGACGACCGGCAGGAAGGGCGCGGAATCGGGACCGCGGGACTCGAGCGCGCGGGCGCACACATAAAGGAAGGGTTCGCGCGTGCCGGACTGCAGACGTCCTTTCAGGACTTCACGATCCCGTCCGACGCGCCCGCCGTGCTGCATACGAAACTCGGGGGTTCGAGCACACGAAACGTGATAGCGGTGATCCCGGGAGCGTCCCCGGCGCGCCGGGGCCAGGTGGTTATCGTGGGCGCGCATTACGACCATCTCGGCGTAGGCGGGTTTGGGGCGCTGGACCCCGACTCCACGGGACGCATCCACAATGGCGCCGACGACAATGCATCCGGCGCCGCCGCACTCCTCGAGATCGGCCGCGCGCTCGCCGCGCGCAAACCGGCACGCACCATCGTGCTGGTCGCGTTTAGCGGCGAGGAGCTCGGCACGCTCGGCTCGAGCTACTTTGTCCAGCATGCGACTCCCCAACCGATCGATTCGCTGTACGCGATGGTAAACCTCGACATGGTTGGTCGCCTGCGGAACCGCCGTCTGAGCGCGCTGGGCGCGGCCACCGCGCGGGAGTTGCCGGCCTTGCTGGACTCCCTCAACACGAACGGCCGACCGGCGCGCTTCGATCTGCGCGCGTCGGGCGATGGCTGGGGGCCCAGCGACCATGCGGTCTTCTTCGCGACTCGCCGCCCGGTGCTGCATTTCTTCACGGATCTCCACGACGACTACCATCGTTCGACCGACGACTGGGAGAAGCTCAACGTGTCGGGCATCGCCGAGATCGCGCACTTCGTGGCCGACCTCGCGTGGTCGCTCGCCAATCGTCCTGAGCCGTTGACATTTGTGGACGCACCCCGTCCTCAGGCGACTACCGGCGGCTCCGGGTATGGCGCCTACCTCGGCACTATTCCCGACATGACCGGCGGCGGCGTTTCGGAAGGCGTCCGGATCACCGGGGTCCGCGCCGGCAGTCCCGCGGAGCAGGCCGGACTCAAAGGCGGCGATGTGATCACCGCGATCGGCGACACGCGAATCGCCAATCTGTATGACATGACGGACGCGCTTCGAAGCCGTCGCCCGGGCGACACCGTCGTCGTCGTCATGCGGCGCGATGGCGTCGAACAGCGCGCCACGGCGATCCTGGGGAAGCGCGGGACATGAAGAGTGGGGCGGTCGCTGATGCCGCGAAGGTGGTGCGCGCCCTGCGCGCCGCACACCTGCACGACGAAGGTCGGCATGTTCTGCTACGGATGGCGTGCGAGCACATTCGGTCGTGGGGCCCGCCCTTTACGTCGGTCTACGCGTACATGCTGCACGACGACGAACTGGTGCTCGAAGCGCACGCGGGTCGCGACACGGACCACGTTCGGATTCCGGTCGGCAAGGGTGTCTGCGGTACCGCGGTGGCGACCAAACAGGATCAGAACGTGCCGGATGTGAACGCTATCGGCAATTACCTGGCCTGCAACGTGTTCACCAAGTCGGAGCTCGTCGTACTGATTCGCCGTGGCGATCACATCCTTGGCCAGATCGACATCGATTCCGACGTGCCGGAAGGATTCGGCGAACGGGAGCACGCTGACGTCAAGGAAGTTGCCGACGCCCTCGCAGTCCTTCTTTGAGGTAAATGGGGTTCGCCTGTTCGCGCGCCGCGTCGGGACGGGGGGAAACCCGCTCGTCGTTGTCCTGCACGGTGGCCCCGGGGCCCATCACGACTATCTGCTTCCCCAATACGACCTGCTGGCTGACGGTCGCGAGCTGTTCTACTATGACCAGCGCGGCGGGGGTCAATCAGCGGTGCCGCGCGAAACGCCCGTCGGCTGGCGTGAACAGGTCGCCGATCTCGATGCCATTCGCGAGCGGCTCGAGCTCGAGCGAATCACGATCTGCGGGTACTCCTGGGGCGGGCTGCTGGGAGTTCTGTATCTGTTGGAGCGGCCGGAGCGAGTCGAACGCCTGGCTCTGGTCTCTCCCGCCGCTCCGACGGTCGAGCATCGTAGGCAGTTCGACGCAGAGTTCGCGCGGCGCATGGCGGCGCCGGAGATTCAACACGAGCGTGACGCCTTGCGCGCCTCCGGGCTGCGCGAGCGGGACCCCGCCGCTTACCAACGACGCGCGTTCGAGCTGTCCGTCGCAGGATATTTTCGGGACTTTCGTGACGCGAAAAACCTGACTCCGTTTCGCGTCACGGCTCGCACACAACAGGCCGTATGGGACAGTCTGGGAGAATACGATCTTCGGTCGCAGCTCAAGGCGCTCGCCTCCCGCATCGAGCTTCCCGCTTCCCGGGTCGTTCACGGCACCTTTGATCCGATCCCGGTCGCGGGCTCGCGCGAGCTGGCGGCGTTGCTCAAGACCGAGTTGATCGAGCTGCCCGTCGGCCACTGCCCGCACGTCGAGGCGACGCACGATTTCGTGCGGGCGCTGGATGCGTTCCTCCCCCGCGCATGAGGCCCACGCCATTCGGCTACATCTTTCGCGACCTTGCCGTGGCCGAGTTTCCGGCGATCGACAAGGCCATGGACGACGCCGGAGCCATCGAGACCGACCGGGATCAGTTCGCACTTCTCGAACCGGTCGCGCGTCTCTTACAGCAGATCGTGCCGCCAGATGCGAGCGCCGATGCGGTCGAGGCCCATATCCGGCTGTTGCATCACGCGTATTGCCATTGGGCCGCACACGGCTGCGTGTACAGCATCAGCGAGTCCGCACTCGAGCGCGCGTTCACCCAGCCCACCATAACCGATAGGCTGCCCCGCGCCGCGTTCTACCTGCAGTTGCCTGAGCTGCGGGTGTGGGGGACCCCAACTCCGGAGGGGCATGCCGAGCCGCTCGACGGCATGTTCGTGACGGGATGGCTACCCAGCGGCGTCGCGGTCCTGGCCATCTTTGGCATGCGTCCGGACCGTCCGGGCTTCAGCGCGGTGGGACTCGAGGGCCGTGCGGGTCCCGATGAGGCAGGCGCAAGTGAAATCGAAATCGCGGCGGCGCGTGAGGATGGGAGCGCGGCGTTCGGACCCACCCTCGCGGGCGGCTCCGCGGCGGGACTGCATTCGATCGCCAATCCCGGAGAGCTGTTGCTCCTCACCTGCCGGCTGCTCCCGCTCCTCCCGCTTGACCCGAGTCCGAATCTCGGCGGCACACCGAGCGCAATGGAGCACGTCGTCCTGGTCGAGTAGATTCCGCGCATTCCCTATGAGTCCGAAAGTCGCCGCGGCGGCGAACAAAGCGCTGACGCGAAAGATCATCGCGCGGTTGAAGCGCGAGTACCCCGACGCGACGTGTGCGTTACACCACAGCAACGCGCTCGAGCTGCTCGTCGCGACGATCCTCTCCGCACAATGCACCGACGCCCGCGTGAACATGGTCACGCCTCACCTGTTCGCGAAGTACCGCCGCGCGGCGGACTACGCCGTGGCCGATCCGCGCGTCGTCGAAAAGGAGATCCAGTCCACCGGATTCTTCCGCAACAAGACGAAGTCGATCATCGGCATGGCGCAGGCGCTGGTGGAGCGCCACGGTGGCGAGGTCCCGCAAACCATGGAGCAGCTGACCGCCCTGCCGGGCGTGGGCCGGAAAACCGCCAACGTCATTCTCGGAACCTGGTTTCGTAAGAATGAAGGGATCGTGGTGGACACGCATGTCCAGCGACTCACACGCCTGCTCAAGCTGTCAAAGCTGGACGATCCGGTGAAGATCGAGCAGGACCTGATGACGATCGTGCCACGGGAGGATTGGACATGGTTCTCGCACACGCTGATCCAACACGGCCGCGGAGTGTGTATCGCCCGACGTCCCCGCTGCCCGGATTGCGTGCTGAATCGCCTGTGCGCGAGCTCCACCCTATGAACCTTTCCCCCATCGACCGTTCGGCGCTCATCGAGACTCGCCGCGACATCCACCAGCATCCCGAGCTCGGTTTCGAGGAGACGCGCACAGCAATGCTTGTGGCGGACCGGCTACGGGCGTTCGACTATCAGGTCACCTCCGGTATCGGCAAGACCGGCGTCGTGGCGCTGAAAACGAACACGGAGGGCGACGGGCGGAGGGGACGGTGCGTGCTGCTGCGTGCCGATATGGACGCGCTTCCCGTCGAGGAGGCCAACGACGTGCCCTATCGGTCGCGGCATGCCGGCAAGATGCACGCGTGCGGTCACGACGGGCATGTGGCGATCGGCCTCGAAGTGGCAAGGCGGCTGGCGCCGCTGGCGTTGCACGGGTCCGTGAAGTTCGCGTTTCAGCCGGCCGAAGAAGCATCGAACGGCGCGCAGGCCATGATCTCCGATGGCGTACTCGACACCCCGAAGGTCGATGCGGCTTTCGGCATTCACCTCTGGAATGACCTGCCCGTGGGAACGATCGGCATTACGCCCGGGCCGATCATGGCATCGGTCGATCAATTCGAGATCGAGATCTACGGCTGGGGGGGGCACGCCGCCGCGCCACATCAGACGATCGACACCGTGCTGGTCGCGGCACACGTCATCACGGCGCTTCAAAGCCTGGTGTCGCGGCGGCGCGACCCGCTCGAGCAGGCCGTCGTGTCCGTGACCGAAGTACATGCGGGGCGCGCCTTCAACGTGATTCCGCAGCGCGCCGACTTGCGCGGCACGGTACGGACCTTCGGGGGGTCATTCTTCACCGCCGCGCCGCGCCTCATCGAAGAGACGGCGCGTGGCATCGCAGCGGCGTTCGGTGCGCGCGTGGAGGTGCGCTACCAGCGCCTGAGCGGACCCCTGGTCAACGACGAGCGCCTCACCGACTTGATGCGTCAGGTAGCGGCTGAGTTGGTCGGCGCCGCGAATGTGCGCCATGGTATTCGCACCATGGGGGGCGAGGACATGGCCTACTTCCTCGAGCGCGTGCCGGGGTGCTTCGCCTTTGTCGGCTCGGCACCCCGCACCGGTCAGGCCTCGCCACATCACAGTCCCACGTTCGACATCGATGAGGACTCCCTGGTCGTCGGCGCTGAGCTGCTGAGCCGCATCGCCGTGCGCTACCTCGAATCCTGATTGTGGCAGCCAACTTTCTCGGTACCGAAGCGTCCGCCTACCTGCGATCCGCGGCGCACCAGCCGGTCCACTGGTTACCCTGGAGCGAGGAAGCCTTTGCCCGCGCGCGTGCCCAGCAAAAACCGATCCTGTTGGACATTGGCGCGGTGTGGTGCCACTGGTGTCACGTGATGGACGGCGAGTCGTACGAAGATCCAGGCGTGGCCGGGATCCTCAATCGAGATTTCGTGTGCATCAAGGTCGATAGGGATGAGCGGCCCGACGTCGACGCGCGCTACCAACGGGCGGTCCAGGCACTCAGTGGACAGGGCGGCTGGCCTCTCACCGCGTTCCTCACGCCGGATGGCGAGGTCTTCTTCGGCGGCACCTACTTTCCGCCCGACAACAATCCGCATGGCCGGCCCGGATTCCGGCGTGTGCTGGTGGAGATCGCCCGGGCGTACCGCGAAGAGCGCGATCGTATTGCGGCCAACGCACGCGTCATTCGCGAGCACGTGACACAATCGCTGAACGAAGCGAAGTCGGGCGCCGTGAGCGCCGACCTCGTGAGTGCCGGTGCCGACCTGATGGCACGGCTCTTCGACGTTCGCTACGGCGGGTTCGGCAGCGCGCCCAAGTTCCCGCATCCCGCGCCGCTCGAGTTCCTGCTGGCGCGCATGTACGACGCGCGAGGCGGCCTCCAGTGGCAGCGTGAGATCGTCGAGAAGACGCTGACCGGCATGGCGCGCGGCGGCATGCGCGATCACCTGGGCGGCGGTTTCCATCGTTATTCCGTCGACGAGCGTTGGATCGTACCGCACTTCGAGAAGATGTCGTATGACAATTCCGAGTTGCTGCGCGTCTATCTCTCCGGATATGCGGCGCTCGGCATGCCGCTCTTCAAGGAGGTCGCCACCGGAATCGTGGATTGGGTACTCGAGGTGATGGCGGACCAGGAGAAGGGCGCATTCGCGACGTCGCAGGATGCGGATCTCACGTTTGGCGACGATGGCGACTACTGGACGTGGACCGTAGATGAGGCCAGAGACGCGCTAACGGCGCGCGAATTCGCGGTCGCGGCGACGGTATTCGACATCCAGGAAACGGGGGAGATGCACCACGACCCGAAGAAGAACGTCTTGTGGTGGAAGCAGGACCCCACGGGCGACGATGAATGGCGGGCGCTGCGCTCGGCCATCCGCAGGTTGAAAGCGGCGCGCGATCGCCGCCCCACGCCATTCGTCGACCGCACCGCGTACGTCAACTGGAACGCGATGATGGCTGCCGCCTTTCTTCACGCCGGAGCGGTGTTGGATAGGAGCGAGCTGAACAGCTTGGCGCTCAAAGTGCTCGAGCGAATCTGGTCCGAGGCGTGGGACGAAAATGGCGGAATGTCACACGTGCTGGGCCGGCCGGAACCGCGCGGAATGCTGGACGACACCGTGCAATCGGCCGCCGCATTTCTCGATGCCTACGAAGCGACGGGCGAGGCCTCCTGGCGCGAGCGGGCGATCGCATTGATGCGCTACTGCGACAAGGCGCACGCAGACGAGGGCGGCGGTTACTTCGATCTCGTCGCCGGCAAGACTGGTGGGGGGGGAGGCACGGCGTATCTGGCCACGCGCGCCAAACCGGTCCAGGATGCGCCCACCCCGTCACCTAACGGCGTAGCCGCACTGGTGCTGGCGCGGCTCTGGGCCTTGACCGACGACACCGGATGGCGCGAGCGCCTCGATCGCCAGCTCGCGGCCGTCGCCGGCAGCGCTCGCGAGTTGTCGCTCTATGGGGCGACGGTGTTCCGCGCCATCGACTGGGCCGTGAGCCCGGTGACCCGCATCGAGGTAAAGGGCCCCCGCGGGGACGGTCCCGCTTGCGCCATGCACCTGCTGGCGCTCCAGGAGTACCGCCCCCGCAAGGCCGTGGTCCGATCGATTGCGTCCCAGCCGGCTGCGACAGTCTGCATTGGCACCATCTGCTCGCTCCCCGCGGCGACGGCCGAACAACTCAAAGAGCGACTACATTCCTAGGACCTCAACGTCGAGAACTCGATGCCGAACAAGAAGGCCGTAATCGACACGTCAAAAGGGACGATCGAGCTGGAGTTGTTCGCCGATGAAGTACCAGGCACGGTCGGTAATTTCGAAAAGCTCGCCAGCACAAATTTCTACGATGGCACAAGATTCCATCGCGTCATTCCCGGCTTCATGATTCAGGGCGGCGATCCGTACTCCAAAACCGGCAAGGGGCGAGTCGGGACGGGCGGACCCGGCTACACGATCAAGTGTGAAACCGAGAAAAACACGCACAAACACGTGGCCGGCACGTTGTCGATGGCTCACGCCGGAAAAAACACGGGCGGGAGCCAGTTCTTCATCTGTCATGCGCCGCAGCGGCATCTCGATGGCGTGCACACCGTTTTCGGGCAGGTGACGAAAGGAATGGACGTCGTGAACGCCATCAAGGAAAACGACGAAATCAAATCGATTCGGGTCTCATGACCGGAGGCTCTTCATGCTCGCGCTGCTGTTGACGGTGGCTGTTGCGGTCCAGGATTCGGGCGCCTTCGTGGTGAGGCTCGGCAACGACACGCTCTCGATGGAGCAGTACAAACGGACCGCAACGCAGCTGCGCGGCGAGTACGTGATTCGGTCGCCGCGTAGCCTGCACCGCATCTACGTAAACGATTTGAATCCCGACGGGACGGTGCGGCGCTCCGAGCTGATCACGCACAGCATCGGCGGCGGTCCGGGACCGGCGGAGACCAAGCTGACGGTCGAGTTCAGCGGGGATACCGCGGTCATCACTGCGCCCCGCGGTGACAGCACGGCGACCACACGGCTGGCTGTTCCCCGCGGCACCTATCCGTTCACCCTGCACATCTACGGGCTGCTCGAGCACCTGGGCCGGCAGGCCCGAGCCAGCGGGAAGGACAGTGCCACGTTCACCGCGCTGACATCGGCAGATCGGACGAGCGGGCTTTACGTAAAGAAGCTCGGCGGTGACACGTTGAAGCTCGCGTTCTTTGAAGGTCAGCTGGCCGGCGTCGGACCGTTCACACTTACGCTCGATCGCCAGGGCCGAATCACGTGGCTCACGGGAAAGGGCAGCACGATTCAGGTGGAGGTGCAACGCGTCGCGTCGGTCCCGATGGCGCAAGCCGGTTTGATGTTCGCCAACCGGCCGCTCGGCCAGCTCTCCACCCGCGACACGGCACGGGCCACGATCGCGGGCGCGGAAGTATGGGTGGACTACAGCCGGCCCCTCAAGCGCGGGCGTGAGATCTTCGGGAACTTGGTGCCCTGGAATACGGTCTGGCGCACGGGAGCCAACGCGGCGACCCAGCTGAACACGCCGGTCAGTCTCGTGGTCGGCAACGCCACCGTACCCCCCGGGAAGTACACCCTGTGGACGCTCCCCAGTCCCACGGGCTGGAAGCTCATCATCAATAAGCAGACCGGTCAGTGGGGCACGCAATACGATCCCGCACAGGATCTCGTGCGCGTCGACGCGCGCGTGGAATCGTTGCGCGAACCGGTGGAGCAGTTCGTGATCGCTTTCGAGCCCGCGGGCGCACCCACCCAGCTGTCGCTCTCATGGGATCGTGCGCGCGTCACCGTGCCCGTGGCGAAGCAATAGCCGATGCGCATTCATCACGTGCTTCTGGCTGTCGCGACCTGCGCTCCTGCCGCGCTGGGCGCACAGCAGCAACGGGCCGTCGAAACAGGATTCCTGTGGCGGCTCGGTACGGATACGCTCCATATCGAGCGCGTGACGCGCAGCGGCACGCGGCTCTCCGGAACTCATCTCACGCGCGTGCCCGAGACGATTCTCCGGGAATGGTCCGCTGAGCTCGGGCCCGAGGGCAGGTTACTGCGCTACGAGCAGACGGTGCGAAGGGGCGGCGGCGAGGTCTTGTCCAGTCGTACGCTGGCGTTCGAGCGCGATAGTGTAACGAATACGTTCAGGGAAAGAGATAGCACGAGCACCCACAGGCTGGCCGCGCCGGGCGGTTCCCTTCCCGACATTCCGAACTCGTACGGCCTGCTCGAGCTCGCTCTGCAACGCCTCACCGGGGGGGGGCGCGATTCCGTATCCTTCTGGGTGCTACCCATCGGCGGCCAGCCCGCCGAATCGAGTTCGCTGGCGCGAGCGGGCGGCGACACGATCAGGCTGCACCTGCGCGATCTTCCCACTATCAGCCTGCGGGTCGATCGCGAGGGGCGGATCGTTTGGGCCAATAATCTCGGCACGATTGTCGAGCGCATCCCGCCGCCGGACATGACGCACTGGGCCAGAGTCTTGGCCGTGCGCCCACTCGGAGCGCTGTCGCCGCGCGACACCGTCCGCGCCGTGATTGGCGGCGCGACCGTGCTGGTCGATTACAGCCGGCCCGCGCGTCGCGGCCGTGTCGTGTTCGGCGGCATCGTTCCATGGAACGCAGTCTGGCGCACCGGCGCAAACCGCACGACGACGCTCGTGTCCGACCGGGAGCTCGTGGTCGGCGACGCCACGCTTCCGGCCGGCAGTTATGCGCTGTTTACGATTCCCACGCCTACCGGCTGGACGCTGATCGTCAACCGCAATGTCGGCGCGGGGACAGACTATGACGCCGGTCAGGATGTGGCACGGATCGCCATGCGCGCCGAACGCGTGCCGGAATACGTGGAGCGGTTGACGATCGGCCTCGAGCCGCGTGGCGCGGAAGCGCTGCTCTCGTTCACCTGGGAGCAAACGCGCGCGGCGGTCACCGTGAGGCAGAAATAGGCGTATGCATCTCGATTTCGCGGTCGTCGCCGACTACGCGCTGGTCGATCAATCGGGCAAGATGTCCGTGCTGGGGATCTTCCAGCACATCTGGGTGCCGCAATTTCCCGTCATGCATCCGCGGCTGCATCTGGTGTTACGGCTGAAGGGGAGGCGCACGGAAGTCGGCGAGCATCAAGTCCAGATCAAGCTGATGGATGAGGAGAATGCGGAGCTCCTGGGAGGCTCGGGAACAGTAAACTTTGCCGAGCCTCCCGCCGGAGTGACGGAAATCGAGGCGGCGGCTGTGCTGGTATTCGATGTCCCGTTCCCGCACGCGGGGCAATACCGGTTCGAGATCACCGTCGACGGCGACCGCAAAGCCACCGTCCCGATCACGGTGTCGCAAATGCCCACCGCGCCCGTCCAACCGCCACCTCCGTCGACACCACAGGCCCCCGGTTCCTAGCTCCCGCCTCCTGCCGCTCGGCGCCTATGTGCGCCTTCCGTTGCTCGTCGTCGCCGCCGTGCTTGCGCTGGCCTTCAACCTCGGCGGCTACCCGCTCTTCGATCCCGACGAGGGCCGCAACGCGGAAGTCGCGCGCGAAATGGCCGAGTCAAATGACTATCTGCTGCCGCATCTCAATGGTCTGCCATATCTCGACAAGCCCGTAGTGTACTTCGCGGCGGCCGCCGCCGTCATGGAAATCGTGGGCCCGACGGAGACAGCGGCGCGCCTGCCCGCCTTGGTTTCCACGCTCATCACTATCGCGGTGGTGATCCGGTTTGCCCGGCGCCGCTGGGGACCGGATACGGGCTGGCTCGCGGGCCTCGCGCTCGCGACCATGCCGATGGTCCTCGCGTACGCGCGCACGACGATTTTCGACAGCGCGCTCGCGTGCTGCACCACGATCGCGATCCTCGCGTTTTGGGAGGATCGGCCGGTTCTCGCGTGGGCCGCTATGGGGATCGGGGCCATCACGAAGGGTCCGGTGGCGATGCTGATTCCGCTTGCGACGTTCGTCCCGTTTTCGTTTCTCGCCGGCCGGGCGTTACGCCGGCTCTTCCCGCTGGCCGGTCTCGCGGTGTTTGCGCTGGTCGCACTTCCCTGGTTTCTCGCGGTGTCGGCGCGGATTCCCGATTTCCCCCACTACGTCTTTGTGCGTGAGACATTCGAGCGCGTAACGACGACGCAGTTTCGTCGCACCGGTCCGTTCTGGTACTATCTGCCGATTCTCCCCGTGGCAGCCTTCCCGTGGATCGTGCCCGCTTTGGGACGTCTGAAAAACTGGCGCTGGGTCTGGCTGGGCCGGAAAGTGAATCCGCATGCCCAGGACTCGCTCCTTTTGGCGTGCTGGGTGCTGGGGCCCCTGCTCTTCTTTACGCTCAACCAGTCCAAGCTGCCGCAATACGTGCTGCCGCTCATGCCGGCAATCGCGATCGCGGCCGCGCGTCTGATTACCCGGCGCGCCAGCGAGCTGGGCGGTGGGATCGGCGTGGCCCGGCGTACGTATGTCGTGATCGCGGCTGTGCTCGGCGTAGCGCTCGTCTCGCTCACGCAATGGCTCCCGGCCCCCATCGATCTCACACCGGCTCAACGCACAGCGATCCCGCCGGTCGCCCTGGCGTTGGGAATCGCGCTACTCGTCTCCGCGGCATTGGTCTGGCATGCCGGCCGGCCGCAACAGGAGCGCCCGGCACTCGGCATTATCGGCTACGCGCTCGTGGTGATCACCGTACCTCTGGTGTCGTCGCGTTTGCTCGCCGCGGTGGGCGAAGATCGATCGTCGCTGACGCTCGCGCGGGTCATCCAAAACACGGGAGGCGACTCGAGCGAAGTCGTTGGCGTCGGCGCATTCCCCACATCATTGCCGTTCTACTTGCGGCGCGTCGTGCCCGTCTCAACAGGACATGGACGCGAGTTGACCAGCAACTACATCGCGGACCACTACGAGCAGTTCCTGAATCTCCCCGGATCCCCGATCGAGGCGCCGGACTCCTGGCGCGAGCGGCTGGCGCGTTGCCGACGCCCGACGGTGTTCGTCGCGCGAGCCGACGATGCGCGCATCCGCGCCGTGCTGGAGCCTCAGCTTCCGCTACTCGCCCTCGAAGGGCGCTACGCGGCTTACGGACCATGTGCGGCATCTTCGGCGCCATAGCGGGCAACGGAGCTCCACTGCGCCATCCGGACTGCATCGCGCGGATGGCCGCATCACTGCGGCATCGAGGGCCCGACGGGGAGTGTATCGTGGGCCACGAGCGCGCGCGGATCGGCGCCCGCCGCCTCGCCATCATGGATCTCACCACCGGCGATCAACCGTTTCAGAGTCCTGACGGGAAGACCTGGATGGTGTGCAACGGCGAGATCTACAACGCCGCCGAGCTGCGCCTGGAAGCGTCAGGGCCTGGGTGGAGCTATCCGTTTCGTTCGCGCGGCGATATTGAAACCATCGTTCCGTTCTACGAACGGTACGGCGTGGACGCCGTCAGCCGCCTCGAGGGCATGTTCGGCCTCGCCGTGTGGGACGACGCTCGGAGCCGTCTCGTGCTGGCGCGCGATCGCGCGGGCGAGAAGCCGCTGTTCTGGGCCAACGTGCGCGGCGAGGTGCGCTTCGCGTCGGAAATCCAGGCGCTCCTCGAGTTCCCCGACCAGCCCCGCCGCGCAAATCGCAAAGCGCTCGCGTTGTACCGCGCCCTGGGATACGTGCCGGCGCCGTACACGATGTTCGACGGGATTCACAAACTGCCGCCCGCGTCCCTGCTGATCGCCGAGGGTGGCCGCACCGAAATCCGGCCCTACTGGAGTCCTGCCGCGGCTGCCGATCGACCGCCGCGACTCTCGTTCGAGAACCTCGATGAGCTGCAGGAGACGCTGTTGCGCGCGGTGCGGCGCGAGCTGATGTCCGACGTGCCGCTGGGCATCTTCACCAGCGGTGGGCTCGACTCCTCGATCCTTGTGGCCGCGGCGGCCCGTGCGATGCCCGGCGACAAGATTCACACCTTCGCAGTGCGATTCACAGAGCCCGGCTATGACGAAAGCGACTATGCCGAGGCGGTCACACACGACATCGCGAGCGTTCATCACGTCGTGACGGCGGATGACGAGTCGCTCGGACGCGCGCTCGACGTCGTGTCGGGCGCGCTGGCCGAGCCGCTCGGCGATCCGGCGCTGCTCCCCACGTGGCTGCTCGCCGAGGCCGCGCGCGAGCACGTGAAAGTGATCCTCTCGGGGGAAGGCGCGGACGAGCTATTCGGCGGTTATCCGACATACCTCGGGCACAAATTCGCCGATCGCTGGCAACGCCTACCCGGGGGGCTGCGGAGCTTGGCGCGCTGGATGGTCGATCGCTGGCCCACTTCGACGGGCAAAATGACGCTCGAGTTCATGCTCAAACAATTCCTCGGCGCCGCAGAGCTGCCGTGGCTGGACCGCCAGCTGACGTGGCTCGGCGCCAACGCCATCGAGCGTGATGTCATCGCCGAGCTCGACGCCAAGCTCGACGGCTTTCCGCACGGCGACCCGCTGAACCGTGTGATGTGGTTCGACTTCCTCACGTACTTGCCGGACGATTTGCTCGTGAAAGTCGATCGTGCCACGATGCTGGCATCGGTGGAGGCGCGCGCGCCGTTCCTCGACCGCGAAGTCATGGAGTTAGTGCTGCCGCTCCCCTCCCGACTCAAGGTGCAGGGCTTCACCACCAAGGCGATATTAAAGGAAGCGGCGCGTGGACTCGTTCCTGATCGCGTAATCGATCGACAGAAGCGCGGCCTTTCCGTCCCGGTGGCGCGCTGGCTCAATACCGGTCTCGCTTCCCTCGCGGATCGACTACTCGACACTCCGCTCCTGGTCGAACATCGCGCGCGGCACCGCAACCATGCGCGGCGGCTCTGGCCGCAGCTCATGCTCGCGCTCTGGGCGGAGCGATGGGACGTAATAATTGACTAGGCTCCCGGACGACGAATCCCCGGGGCCACGCCTCGGGGTACACAGTGAACCGTAACGAAGCCCTGTCGCTCATGCAGGAACACACGCAGTCTCCCTCCTTGCGCCAGCACATGCTCGCGGTCGAGGCGGCAATGCGCGCTTACGCGGTCAAATACGGCGAGGATCCGGAGACGTGGGGATTGGTCGGACTGTTGCACGACTTCGACTATGAAAAGTTCCCCAACCAGGAGCACTCGCCCACCGACGGCCACCCCGCGTGGGGCGTGAACCTGCTGCGCTCCAAAGGCGTCGCTGAGCCGCTGCTGCGAGCCGTGTTGGGCCACGCCACGTACTCGGGCGTGCCCCGTGACACCTCGATGGCGAAGGCGCTCTTCGCGGTGGACGAGTTGTGCGGCTTTCTCGTCGCGTGCGCGCTCGTCCGGCCATCGAAGAGTTTTGCGGATCTCGAGGTCTCATCGGTCAAGAAGAAACTGAAGGACAAGGCATTCGCGCGCGGCGTGAACCGCGATGAGGTGCGGCAGGGCGCCGAAGAGCTCGGTGTCCCGCTGGAGGAGCACATCGCCTTTTGTATTCAAGCGCTCCGCCCCGTGGAGCCGTCGTTAGGCCTGGGAGGGTGACTCTCCCGACCGTCGCCGAGCATTCTTTCTCGCGAGCGCTCGATCGCGCCACCGGCGCGCGGCCGATTCCCGGCAACATCCTGCGCCACATCGCGAGCTCGCGGGATGCCCTGGACGCGATGCTCGAGATGATTCGCGGCGCCCAGCGTTGGATTCACTTCGAGAACTATATCGTTCACGACGACGACACCGGCTGCCGTTTCGCGACGGCGTGGGCTGAGCGGGCGCGGGACGGCGTAAGTGTGCGGGTTCTCTACGATGCCTTCGGATGTCGCAGCACCAGCACAGCCTACTGGCGCGAGCTCAAGAGCTACGGCGTGGACGTGCGGCCCTTCCGGCCAATCTGGACGAGCGGTCCCATCGAAGCGTTCAGCCGCGATCATCGCAAGCTGCTCGTGGTCGACGGCGAGAAGGCGATCACCGGCGGATTGTGCATCGGCGACGAGTGGGCCGGCGATCCGCGGGAAGGACGCGAGTCCTGGCGCGATACCATGGTGGTCGTCTGCGGCCCCGCCGTCGCCGCGCTCGAGAGCGCATTTGCCCGCATGTGGGGGCGCGCGGGAAAACCGTTGCCCGAGCACGAGGCCGCGCCACCCGCCGCCGATGAATGCGGGCCTTCCGCCGTTCGCGTCGTGGAAGGATTCCCAGCCCAATCGCGCGTCTATCGCGCGGTACAGCTCTTAGCGGCCGCGGTCACCGAACGCTTGTGGATTACGGATGCCTACCTCGTCGCGCCGCCGCCTCTCTACGCGGGTTTTCTGGACGCGGCGCGCAGCGGCGTGGATGTGCGCCTGCTGCTCCCCGGCACCAGCGATATCCCCATTGTTCGCCTCTTCACCCGCACGGGCTACCGCGAGCTGCTGCACGCGGGCGCCCGCATCTTCGAGTATCGCGGACCCATGTTGCACGCGAAGACGCTCGTCGCCGACCACGAGTGGGCGCGCGTGGGTTCGAGCAACCTCAACGTGTCGAGTCTTTTCGGGAACTACGAGCTCGATCTCCTTGCCGAGAACGATGGACTCACAGGAACGCTTGCGACACAGTTTCTTCATGATATGGCCCAGAGTCGCGAAATCGTGCTCATGGCACGGCGCCGCCTCCCGCCCCGGCTCGTGGATACGGATGCGCTCCCATCTCCCCATCCCTCACCTCCCCATAGGCGTTCGCTGCGCGAACGGCAGGCGGTAGCGGCGGTCGCGCTGCTTCAGGCGGCGACCGGGGCGCGCCGCCTGCTGGCCGGCACCGTCGCGCTGGGCTTCGCCCTGGTCGGAGTGGCGTTGATTCTCTTCCCCCTGGTCACCAACGTCATCCTCGCGGTGGGCGCGTTAGCGACGTCAGTTTCGCTCGCCGGGTACGCCGTGGCGAGGCGGCGGCGGCGCCGGGAAAGCGATGCCCGCTGAGGCTCAACCTCCGCCCGAGCCTGTGCGTATGGGAAACAACAGCGCCGACAGCGACTTAGTCGTCAGGACGTTATCGGGTGACCGGGCCGCTTTCGGAGTTCTGGTGGAGCGGTACACGCCGCAGGCGCGGCGGGTCGCACGCGCGGTTCTGGGCGATCCCGATGACGCGGACGACGCGGCGCAGGACGGGTTCCTCTCAGCGCTCGTGAAGCTCGCACAGTATGACTCCCGGCGGCCGTTCGGCCCTTGGCTGATGCGGATCGTCGCGAATGCCGCGACGGATCGACGCCGGCGCCGCAATGTGCGGCGCGCCGAACCACTCGATCCGGCGCTCGTGGGAGGCGGGCCGCGGCCCGATGCGGCTGCGGTGCGGAGCGAGCTGGGAGAGCGGCTGCGCGCCGCGCTGGCCGAGCTGCCCGAGCGGCGGCGCACCGCAGTAGTGCTGTTTGACGTCGAAGGGTACTCGCACGCCGAGATCGCGGGCATCCTCGGAATTCCGGAAGGGACGGTTCGATCCGAAGTTTTTCACGGGCGCCGCCGTCTGCGCGCGCTGCTGGAAGATTGGAAGGAGTAGGCATGAAAAATCCCGAATTGTTCGATCATCGGCCCGATCCACAGCTCGGCGACGCGCTGCGCGCGGCCCTCGAGGCGGAGAATCACGGCGCTTTCGTGGCGCGCGTGATGGCGAACTACGATCGCGCCCTCGAGCAGACGACCGTCCCGACGTGGGAAGTACTCGCGTCGTGGTTTCGTCCCGGAGTCGCTGTTGCCGTCGCCCTCATTGCAGGATTCGTATTCGGACAGGCGATGCTGAATCCCGCTCCCGCCGATACTGCGTCCTTTGAAACCGCGATGGCACCGGCCGAGGGGCCCGGGTTGGCGGCGCTCGTGACGGCTCCCGATCCGCCCGACGCGAGCGTCGTTTTCACGTCACTCGTTGAGCCACGTTAGGAAAGAAGAGGAGACATGCTGAATAGATCGAAGCTCGCTGCCGTCGGCCTCCTGGCCGCTGTGTTTTTGGCAGGGGGCCTGGCGGGTTGGGGTGGGCGTGAAGCCGCCGGCGACGAAGGCGGAGGTAGACGGGGAGGCGGACGGCGCGGCCCGGAGGGAATGATCGCCCACCTGACGCGCGAGCTGGACCTGTCCGACGCACAGCGCGACTCAATCCGCGCCGTTTTCGCACGCCACAAGCCGGAGACGGACTCCTTGTGGGCGCGCGTGCGGCCGCGGTTTGATTCGATCAAGGCCAGAATGCGGGCCGAGATCGATGCGCAGCTCACGCCTGGGCAACGGGTCAAATACCAGCAACTGATCGACGACGCTGAGCATCACCGTAAGGGACGAAGTGACGGAAGGGGAGGGCGGCACTAATGCGGCTTGTCTTGGTGGGGGCTCTTGCAATCGCTTGTGCCGGCGGCGCGTCGGCGCAACAGCCGTCGCCGGTGCCGCAGGCCCAGCTCGAAGTGACGCTCAACGAAGCGATCAGGCGCGCACTCGAGGTGCAGCCGTCGATGATGACCGCCCGCGGGGAACAGCGGACTACCGGCGCGGACCGGCGTGCGGCATACGGCGCGTTCATTCCCTCGGTCACCATAGGGGCCTCGGCCGCCCGGAGCAACGTCGGTCGTATCGATCAGACGACGGGACGCCCGATCCCGCCCGAATACACGTACACCGGGACATTCACCGCGAGTCTCGAGCTATTTGACGGATTCGAGCGGTTTGCGAACCTGAAGGCGACATCCGCGCTGAATGCGGCAGCCGATGCGGGCTACGTGAATGAGCGCTTTCTGACGACACACCGAACCAAGGAGCTGTTCTACGAGGCGGTGGCCACCGAAGCCTTAGTCCGTGTCGCCGAAGCCCAGCTGAAGCGCGCGCAGCAGCAGCTCCAGATTTCCGTCCAGAAGCTGCGCGCCGGGTCGGCGACCCGGTCGGATTCGCTCCGATCCACGGTGGAATTCGGCAATGCGCGCATCGATCTGTTGCGGACCCAGGCGAACCTGGCGACGGCGCAAGCCCAACTCGCACGTCAGGTCGGAGCGGCTGGATTGGTCCGCGCGGTATTCGATTCCACGCTCCCGCCGATGCCCGACACCGCGGACCTGCGGCGCACGGCGCTGTCCACTTCGCCGGCCGTCGAGCAGTCGGAGGCGCGGGCCAGCGCCGCCCGCGCGCTGGTCTGGAGCGCCCGCGCCCAGTACTGGCCCTCCGTCGTCGTGAGCTACAACAACAGTCGCCAGGGGAGCGAGAATCCGAGCTGGCCGCTCTTCGGGAATTATCCCGAAACCTTCCAATGGCGCTTCGGATTGTCGTGGCCGATACTCAACGGTTTCAACCGCGAGGCGAACCAGGTGAGCGCATCGGTCTCGCGTGACGTGGCCGTCGCTAATGCGGCAGAGACCAGGCGCGAGATCAACGCACTGGTGACCGCGCAGCTCGCCGTGCTCGCCACGGCGTTCGAGCAGATCAACATCTCGGACGCGAATCTCGCCGCGGCACAAGAGGATCTGCGCGTTCAGAGCGAACGTTACCGCGTGGGCGCCGCCACGATCCTCGATCTGCTGACATCGCAGGCAGCGCTGACCGAAGCCGAGGTGAACGTCATCCAGACCCGATTCACCTACTTGATCGCGCGCTCGCAGCTCGAAGCGACGGTGGGACGGACGCTGTGACGACTGCGCAGGCGTTGACCTTCCGCACGGGCGACACGCCGACCCCCGACACCGTGATTCTCACGCATCACCTGAAGCGCGAGTACCAGATGGGTGCCGAAGTGGTGTACGCGTTGCGGGGCGTCGATATCCAGATCAAGAAAAACGAGTTCGTCGCGGTCATGGGACCGTCGGGCTCGGGTAAGTCGACGTTGATGAACCTGATCGGCTGCCTCGACACCCCCACCGGCGGCGAGTACTGGCTGAACGGCCAGAAGGTGAGCGACCTGAGCGACGACGAGCTGGCGCGTATCCGGAACAAGGAGATCGGCTTCGTCTTCCAGACGTTCAATCTGCTTCCGCGCGCGGACGCGCTGCACAACGTGGAGTTGCCGCTGATCTACGCCGGCATCTCCGCCAAGGACCGCCGCGAACGCGCCGCTCGCTCACTCACGCAGGTGGGCCTGGGTGATCGCATGGATCACCGGCCCAACGAGCTGTCCGGCGGCCAGCGCCAGCGCGTCGCCATCGCGCGCGCGCTGGTCAATGTGCCCAGCATCCTGCTGGCCGACGAGCCGACCGGAAATCTCGACTCGGCGACCGGCACCGAAATCATGGCGCTCTTTCAAGAGCTCCACGATTCGGGGCAGACCATCGTGCTGGTGACGCACGAACACGACATCGCGGCACACGCGCGCCGCCAGATCCACCTGCTCGACGGCAAAATCGCGCGTGACGAGAGGATGGTAGGGCGGTGAATACCAAACAACTGCTGGTGATCGCATTCCTCCTGGGCTTGCTGGCCTGCGGCAAGAAAGAGACGCCGCTGGCGTACGAGGCGGTGCCGGTCGAGCGTCGTAACCTCGTGGTCTCCGCGTCCGCGTCGGGCGCGATCGAGCCGGTGCTCACGGTCGACGTCAAGTCGAAGGCGTCCGGCGAGATCATCGGGATGAACGTGCAGACCGGCGATGACGTGAAGCAGGATCAGCTGCTCGCCTCGATCGATCCGCGCATCCCGCGCAACAACCTGGCGCAGGCGGAGGCGAACCTGCAGGTCTCGCAGGCGCAGCTCGCCAACGCCAGGGCCCAACTGGCCCGTTCCGATACCCTGCTCAAGGCGCAGGCGATCACGCAGACCGAATACGACAAAGCTCTGCTCGACTACGCCAACGCGAACGCCGCCGTGATCAGAGCCCGATCAGAGCTGGAGAATGCGCGCGATCGCATGACTGACACCAAGCTGCGCGCGCCGGTGTCCGGTACGATCATCGCGAAAAACGTCGAGCTCGGCACCGTCATTTCGTCACCCACCCAGGACGTCGGCGGCGGCACCCTGCTGTTCAAGATGGCCAACCTCGATACGGTGCAGATTCGCGCCCTCGTGGACGAAACGGATATCGGCAAGGTCCAGCCGGCGCTGCGTACGACGATCGTCGTGGACGCGTATCCCAACCGGCCGTTTGAAGGCAGCGTCCTCAAGGTCGAGCCACAAGCGACGGTGCAGCAGAACGTGACGATGTTCAACGTCCTGGTCCGGATCCCAAACCCCGGGCATCTCCTGAAGCCCGGCATGAACACGGAAGTCGAGATTCACGTCGGCCGTCGCGACAGCGTCATCGCGATCCCCAACGCGGCGCTGCGCACTCAGCGTGACGTCGGCTCCGCGGCGCAGGTGCTCGGTCTCGATCCAAACGAGGTCCAGCAACAACTCGCAGCCCAGCGCCAGCAGCCGCAAGCGCAGCCGACCAGTCGCGATGGTGCGTCCCTCGGTGGCAGTCCGGCGCGGCGCGACTCGGCTTCCGCACCGACGGGCAGCTCGGCTCCGACGATCACACTTCCCGATGGCCGCACGGTACCGGTGCCGCCGGGCATCTCACCAGCTCAGGTGAGTCTGGCGCGAAGCGCGATGCAGAAGCGCCAGAGGGGAGACACGCCAACCGACCAGGAGCGCGCGGCTGTACGCGCGATCTTCACGGCCGTGGGTGGCGGATTCATGGGCGGCGGCGGCCCGGGCCACCGGAGCGGCGCGGGTGGCGGCCAGCGCAATATGGGCGAGCCGTCGAGCTACATCGTCTTCGCTCTCAAGAACGGGAAGCCCACACCGGTGCAGGTCCGCACCGGTCTGACCGATCTCGATTACATCGAGGTGGTGAGCGGCCTTACGGAACAGGACACGGTCCTCGTGCTGCCCAGCGCCGGTCTGCTCAATTCGCAGCGCGACATGCAGCAGCGTATGCGTAACATGACGGGCGGTGGCTTGCCGGGCGTACAACAGCAGCAGCCCACCCAACAGCAGCGGCCGCAGGCGACGCCGGCCAGGCCCTAGCCATGCTGCTCGACGAAATCTTCCACGTCGCGCTCCAGGCGATCCGCGCCAACAAGCTGCGGTCGTTCCTGACGATGCTCGGGATTATCATCGGCGTCGGCGCCGTGATCACCATGGTCGCGCTGGGCAGTGGAGCGCAGAAGGCTGTGCAGGCGCGCCTCCAGGCGCTGGGGCCCACGCTGCTCTCGATCTATCCAGGCCAGACGTTCCGTGGCGGCATCGCCATCATGTTCGAGCAGCGCGTCAGTATCACCGTCGATGACGCGAATGCGCTGGCTCGCGACGCCCGCTACGTCAAAGCGGTCGTGCCCGAGCTGACGCGCAACATGCAGATCAAGTACGCTGGGCAGAACGGCAACGTGAGCGTCGTGGGCACTTCCCCCAATTACCCGAGTGTCAAGAACTTTACCGTCGTCGCGGGCCGGATGTTTACGGCCGGCGAAGATGAGGGCCGCCGCCGCTACGCGGTGCTCGGCTCGGCGATTCCCGAGATGTTCAACCGGAATCCGGGCGGGATGGTCGGCCAGGAGATCCAGATCCGCGGGATTCCGTTCGAGATCGTCGGCGTCCTGGGCACCAAAGGATCGGCGGGCGGGTTCGGCAATCCCGACGAACAGATTCTGATTCCACTCCAAACAGCGCGCTATCGGATCATGGGCACGGATCGGCTGCGGTCCATCACGGTGGACGCGGCGAGCGTGCCCCAGATGACGCTGGCGATGATCGAGATCGAACGCGTGATGCGCCGCGAGCACAAAATCCGCCCCGGCGCCGATAACGATTTCCAGATCCGCAATCAGTCGGACATTCTGGCCACGTTCCAGGACACGGCGAAGACGTTCACCTATCTGCTCGCCGGCATCGCCGCCGTCAGCCTGCTCGTGGGCGGCATTGGCATCATGAATATCATGTTGGTGTCCGTCACCGAGCGGACGCGTGAGATTGGCGTGCGCAAAGCCCTGGGCGCCACGCGATTCAACATTCTATTTCAGTTCCTCGTCGAAGCACTCGTACTGTGTCTGGCCGGTGGCGTGATCGGGATCCTGTTTGGCACGCTCGGCGCGGTCGCGCTCTCCAAGCTCGCCCACTGGAACACCTCGATAAACTTGCTCGCGATAATCGTCGCCTTCTTCTTCAGCGCCGTCGTCGGACTGTTCTTTGGGATATGGCCGGCCCGACGCGCGGCGGCACTGGATCCCATTATAGCATTGCGGTACGAATAGACCGGCGGGCTGACGAAGCGTCGGTGTGGCGGGAAACGGGAAACGCCATGGATCATTGATCAATGGTCAATGACCAATGATCGTTCGCATTCGCGTTTCCCGTTTCTCGTTTCCCGTTTCCCGGCTTTAGATTCTGGCAATGCTCGCCGCCGTCCTCATTCTCCTGCAGTCTCCAGGCGACCCGCAATCGGTGTACGACGGGCGCCTCAGGCAAATCGACGCTCACTTGCCCCGTCTCGATGCCGCGACGGTCACGCTCAACGGAATGCTCGACGATCCGGTGTGGCGTCAGGCCTCCCTTCTCAAGGGCTTCACGCAGTACCGCCCGGTCGACAGCAGGCCCGCCGCGGACTCGACTGAGGTGTTCGCCTTCTATGCACCGGACGCGATCTACTTCGGCATCCGGGCCTACGAGGCGCACGGCGACGTCGTGCGCGCGACGCTCGCCGACCGCGACAACATCGACGCGGACGACAAGGTCGAGATCCTGCTCGACACGTTCAACGACCGGCGTCGCGCGTTGCTGTTTGCCGTGAATCCACTCGGCGCGCAGCAGGACGGCGTGCGGAGCGAAGGCCTGGCGGGAGCAGCCGGCGGCCAGAACGCGGGGTTCCGATTCGATGGCGTCGTCGACTTGAACCCCGACTACGTCTACGAGTCACGCGGGCGCGTGACGCCGTCTGGCTACGAAATCGAGGTGCGCATTCCTTTCAAAAGTCTTCGCTATCAGAGCGGCGAAACGCAGGATTGGGGTATTCAGTTCATCCGGACCACGCAGCACACCGGATACGAGGACACGTGGACGCCGGTGGTGCGGGCGAGCGCGAGCTTTCTCATCCAATCGGGCACACTCAAGTCGCTAAGCGGTCTGCGACGCGGGCTGGTGATGGACGTGACGCCGGAGTTCACGGCCCGGGTCGACGGCGCGGCCGTTTCATCGACTGACTACCAATACCAGAGCGTTGATCCCGATGTTGGTCTGAATGTGCGCTGGGGCATCACCCAAAACCTGGGCGCCGCCGGCACGGTCAATCCTGACTTTTCGCAGGTGGAAGCTGACGTCGGCCAGGTGACAGTCAATCAGCGCTTTGCCCTGTTTTATCCGGAAAAGCGGCCCTTCTTTCTGGAGGGTCTCGAGCAATTCGATACCCCCAACGCCCTCATTTACACGCGCCAGATCGAGAATCCCACGGGCGGCGCCAAGTTGATCGGTAAAGTGCGTGGCACCGGTGTCGCGTACATCGGCGCTCTGGACGAGAACCTTCCCTCCACCGATCCCGGTCTCTCTCAGCCCCAAGACCAACGATTCGTGAATCTGCTGCGCCTGCGGCGCGATCTCGGCGCCAGTTCGACGGTCGGCCTCGCATATACCGATCGTATCCGTGAGGGCGGCGCCTGGAATCGCGTATTCGGTGTGGATGCGCGCGTCATTTGGAAAAAGATCTGGTTTTCCGACGCACAAATAGCGGGCTCATGGACGAAAGACGGATCGGGCTCCGGAGTGAGGAACGGACTGCTCTGGAACACGACGTTGTACGACCGCACGGGCTACTCCTATGGCAATCACGGCGAGCTCGTGGGCATCAGCCCCGATTTCGAGGCGCAGAGCGGCTTCGTCAATCGCGTTAACGTCGTCCAGGGTCGGTTTGCCAATCGCTTCACGTGGTATGGGAAACCCGGGGCGCTGTTCGAAAACACCACCACGTTTATTCTGATCTCTCCGACCTGGCGCTACCACGATTTCTTCGATTTCGGAAGTACGCTCGAGGGCAGCCTGAGCCAGACGTGGCTGCTCACGCTGCGCGGTGGCTGGGGAGTCACCGGCGAGTGGGGTGTCAGTCATCAGCGGTTCGATCAGCAGGACTACGCCAACTATCAGATCGATTCATCCGGGACGCTCGTTCCGTTTGCGACCCCGCACGGCCTCTACAACCTTTGGGGCGGTAACCTCGGCTTCAACACACCGAGCCGCGCGCTGACCATGAGCGCCAACGTGGGTGGGGGAATGGGCGTCATCTTCGCCGAGGCGGCGGAGTCGCGGGGCTTGAACGCCTTTCTCAACGTGACGTGGAAACCGACGCCGTCCATCCGAGTGGACGGACGGTGGATTCATCAGCGACTCCGCCGGGCGGTCGACGGGAGCTGGTTCTCGACCGCCAATATTCCTCGCCTGAAGATCGAGTATCAGCCGAGGCGTGACATCTTCTTCCGGTACGTGGGACAATACACGGCGCAGGAGGTCGACGCCCTCCGCGATCCGCGATATGGTTATCCGCTCCTCATCAACGGCAGTCCCGCCGCCGCGAGTACCGAGACCGAGTTCCGCAACGACCTTCTCTTCTCGTACCGACCGATTCCCGGCACGCTGCTCTATTTGGGATACGGCGCCTCGCTCACCGAGCCCGAGCCGTTCAACTTTGGACCGATGACGCGCACCACGGATGGGTTCTTCCTGAAGGCCAGCTACCTGTTCCGGATGTGACCACGCGCGGAGCAGAGCGCGACGAGGAGCGACTCGCCAGACAGCGCCGGTACGTGCTCGCCGATACCCGGGCACGCTGGGGATTCATCGGAATCGGCAGCCTGGTGCTGATCGTCGGGCGGCTACTGGGCTTCACGACAGTTTCTCCCTGGTTCATCGCCGCGTTCGCGGGTCTTTTCGCGGCTGCTACTGCCGCCCTGCGCGCATCGGTGCAGCGCGCTCCGGCACCGAGATACACGCTGCTCAATCTGGCCGCCGGCTGCTTATTGATTTCGGCCGTCATGTTTGGGCTGGGACCGAATGGCCATCTGCTCTACGCCGCCTACGCCATCGCGCCACTCCAAGCCGCGCTCTACCTCGAGCGCCGAGATGCATGGGCGTCGCTGATCATCAACCTGGCCGCCTTCGCGCTCGTTACGGCGTTGGCGCAGGTGGCCGGGCATGGCTGGCCGTGGTTCGGATTCACGCAGGAAGCGCTGGTACTCGTGCTCGTCTCCGCGGTCGTCGTGCCGATGCTTGCGCGCATGGTCGAGCGACTGCGGGCAGCACGCGAGGTCCTGGGGGAGATCGAGCGCGGCGATCTCACGCGCCAAATCGACGGTGACGAGAGGATCGTCGCCGACGACCTTGGCTACCTGGGCGTCAGTGTGAACCGCACGACCGCCGCCATCGCCGATGTCATCCGGCAGATCAGCGAGCAAGGACGCGCGCTCGCCGCGATGGCTCGGGGCTTGGCAGGAGCGGCCCGCGAGCTGCAGACCTCGTCACAATCGATCTCAGCCACCACGATTCAACTCTCGGAAGGCACCGAGCGCCAGCGCCAGCTCATTGTCTACGGGCGCCAGGATTCCGAAGCCGCGTCCAGCCTCTCCTCGACGCTGCACACCCGCGCGCGGGAGGCGGAACGCCGGATCACCGAGATCGCGGCGCAAGCGCACAAACGCGGCGACGAGGTCGCCAAAGCCAGTGTCCTCCTGATGAACATGCTCGTGCATATGGACCATGCCTCCGAGCTGGCGGGCGAGCTCGACAGCGAATCGCGCGAGATCGGGAAGCTCGTCGATGGCATAGCGCGCATCGCGAGCCAGACCGATCTCCTCGCGCTGAACGCCGCCATCGAGGCCGCGCGGGCCGGCCAGCACGGCCTCGGCTTTCGGGTCGTAGCGGGCGAGGTGCGCAAGCTCGCGGAACAAAGCGCCCGCGCGGCCGAGGAGGTGCGCAGTAAGGTGCGGGCGACGCAGGATCAGATCAGCCGCGTGGTAGAGTCGATGAAGCAGGGCCGCGAGGCGGCTCAGGGAGTCGGCAGCGTCGCGACGACGGTGCAAGGCGCACTCGACGCCATTTTTTCCGACCTCAACACGACCGTGCAGTTCGCGACGGCGTTTGCCGCGGAGACCGAGAACCAGACGAAAAGCATGCGCGAGGTGCTCAGGCGGATGGAGGAGGTCGCCGCGATCGCCGACGGCGCGGCGAGCGGGGCGCGGCAAACGTCCGCTGCGACAGCGCAGCAGATCGCGGCGCTGGGTGAGCTGACGACGACGTCGCAGCAGTTGTCCGAGGCGGCAACACTCCTCTCCCAAACGATCCGGCGGTTTCGCGTGAACGGCAGCGGCGCCGGATAGGCTTCCTCACCAGCCGCGCGTGAGAGGCCCGTCGCCGAAATCCCACAAAAGAAACGCGATGAGCTCTGCCCGCCGATCCGCGCCCGTCGCGGGCGCCGCGGCCCCAACGGAGGCGGCGACGTGACCGAGTTTCGACAGTCTAATCCATACCTGCGGATAGAGCGTCAACACGTCCTCGCCCTGCTTCGGCACGTCCCAGCCCAGCTCGACCATGGGGACGAAGCGACCGACCTCACGTCCCGCGCCGAGGCGGTACGATGCCCCGGCAAACCCCTCGCCCTCTTCCCAGATTCCCACGATCTGCCCCTGGATGACGAACCCGGCGCGCTCGACCCCCGCGGCCGCGTACGGCTCGAGCTCCCAGGCCGTTCGCCGGCCGACTGG
>DATFEG010000002.1:0-59559 GCA_035251445.1 Gemmatimonadales bacterium
TCGGGGGCGGCGGCGGGGGCGGAGGCTGCGGCTCCGGGGGCGGCGGCGGCTCCGGGCGCAGTTCCCGCAGCGGCGCCGGTTCATCGTCGGCACTCGTGCGAATGACCGGAATGTCATCGGCGCTGCCGCGCATGATGCGGAAGCCTTTCTCCCCAGGTGGCGGTGGTGCCTCGGGTGCCTCGGCCTCCTCCTCCTCTGGTTCTTCCGGCTGCTCCGCTTTCGGGGCCGGCGGGGGCGGGGGGGACGGCTCCGGCGGCTTGGGCTTCGGTCCGGTCAGCGTAGGACCGTGCGCCTTGTAGTTCCGCCATGTGATGAAGGAGCGCTTTTTTCCGTCCGCCTTGATGGACTCGGGCTGCAGCAGCTCGTAGAACGCTACTGGCGTCTTGTGCCAGTCGTCGCTCTGAGCCGTGCGGAAGAAGCGGCCCGTGAGGCCGCCCGCCTCAGCGGCCACCAGAACCGCCACATGCCACGGCTCGGTGAAAAACTTTTCGTGTGTCTCGACATCGTGCGGAGTGAGAAAGCCGCCCTGCCCCGGATGGGAGTGATACCAGCCGAGCAGAGAAGCGGATGCTTTCTTGAGCTGCTCTTGCATCCGATCCCACAAACGCGAGACGACTATCTCAGTTTTGTCGCCATAAATCGCCTGGCTGAGCTTCAGCGTCTTGTCGATGACCGTGTACAGCGTGCCCGTTTCGGGATCGCGATAGACGTCGCCGATCAGAAAACCGAAAACGGCTTGCGTCGGTGAGCTCTTGAGATGGTCCTGCAGCGCGATGACGGCTTCCTGCTGAAAAAAGATCGGATAAGGCGAGCGATTGGATGCCTTTCCGGGCGCGGTCGTGCCCGGCGCGGCGGGCGGGTTCCACAGGATCGCCCGATCGAGCGGCATCGGCTGAAGCTTCGGTTCAGGACGACTCGTCATCGCAGCGTCTCCACCACAACGCGCGCGGCGCGCTCGACATCGGCGCGCGAAACGTCGAGGTGCGTAACCGCGCGCAACCGCCGTGGACCCCACGGCGCGATCCGCAGCCCCGCCCGCGCGAGTCGTTGCGCGACGGCATCCGCGGTATCGCCGTCCCGCTGCAGGTCGAGCATCACGATGTTGGTGTCCGGGTCGGACGGACGGACCGCCGGACTGTCGGACACCAGCTCGGCAAATCGCTTTGCGTTCGCGTGGTCCTCACCAATGCGATCGAGGTTGTGATCGAGCGCGTACAGCGCGGCAGCCGCCAGGATTCCTGACTGGCGCATGCCGCCGCCCAGGCGTTTGCGAATCTCCCAGGCGCGGGCGCGGCGCGATGCCTTGAAGCCGAGACACGAACCCACCGGGCAACCGAGTCCTTTGGAAAAGCTGACCATGACGGTGTTGGCTCCGCGCGTCAGGCGCGCGGGCGGCACGCTCGCCGCAACGGCTGCGTTCCAGAGGCGCGCGCCGTCCAGATGCACCGCCAACCCCGCATCGCTGGCGACACTGACGAGACCGTCGTACGCCTGGACGGACAGCACCCGGCCGCCCGCGGTATTATGCGAATTCTCGACCGCCAGGGCCGTAATCCGCGGCACATGGGGCGAAGCAGGCCGCAGTGCCGCGCGCACCAGGTCGGGGGTCAGCAGGCCGTCTGGTGTCGTGATGGGGCGGATTTGCGCGCCGGACAGTGCCGCGATGCCTCCCAGCTCGTAGTGCACCAGGTGGGCGTTCGCCTCGAGAAGCACCTCTGTGCCGTGTTCCGCCACAAGCCAGATCCCGGTCTGATTGGCTTGCGTCCCGGAGGGAAAAAAGAGGGCGTCCTCGGTGCCGATCAACTCGGCGATGCGCTGCTCGAGCCGGCGCGTGGTCGGATCGCCGTCGAGGACGTCGTCGCCGACCTCTGCGTCGGCCATCGCGCGCCGCATCGCGGCCGACGGCTTGGTAACGGTGTCGGAGCGGAGGTCGATCGTGGGAGGCGTCATCCGAGGCGCACGCGTTGCAAACGACGCATGCGCATCAGGTCGTAGGTCTCCGCCACCTCGCCACCCAGCAGGAAGACGTAGGCGGTGTAGTAGATCCAGAGTATGAACAACAGAAATGCGACCAGGTTGGCGTCCGACGCGAGGCGGTCGAACGTGACAAAGCGGGCCACGTACAGCGCGTAGAGCCGTTTGGCGATCTCGAACGCGACCGCGCAGAACAGCGACGCCACAAGTCCCGTGCGCCAGTAAATCCGGCGGCTCGGCACGAACTTGAAGACCACGTAAAACAGCAGCGTGCTGAACACGAGCGGCAGGAATTGGGCCGTCACCCCGCCCGCCGTCGACGCGAACGCGTTCGCGAGAAAGAGCGTGCCCGCGACGAACACCATGGCGAGATCGAGCAGCTTGGCAACGGGCCAGGGGCGATTCTCCTCGGTATCGAAGACTTCGTTGAGCGCCGCGCGCAGCCCTCCGAACATACGAGTCGAGAACCAGAGGAACAAAGGTGCGGCCAGCGCCGTGAGGCGGCCGCGACTGGCGATGAGATCCCCCAACGCGCGTTCAATGAAGCCGAACGTGCCGCTCTCCCCGCCGCTGGACTCGGGGAGGAAGCGCTGCAAGAGCTCGTGAATGTCTAGTTGATGGATCGCGAGCTGGTACTGGGCCAGATGCCCGACGACGGCGAGGACGAGGCCGACGAACGGAATGGCGGTCAGCAGTATGTCGAACGAGAGAGCACCGGCGAGAAACGGGATGTTGTCTTCGTAGGCCGCCTCGATGGTGCGCCGGACGATACCGGTGACCGTGCGGTGCCAGCCGCCTTCACCGTTCACGCGAGCGGCTCGTCCTCCTCCTCCGGCGCGGGAGACGCGGGACGGGCGGGGGCGGCGCGTTTACGACGGCGCCGTGCCTCGTCCAACCGCCGCCGCAGGTGCTCGCGGGTGCTGATCTCAGCGTCTTCGTCCTCCTCTGCGGCGGCGGCGTCGGCTTCGGCCTCGGCTTCCTCTTCGGCCTCTTTCAGCAGACCCCGCACCTCATCGACCTTTTCTTCGGCCAGCTCTTTCAGATTCCGCAGGCCTTTGGACACCTTGCGGCGCGCGGTTTCGCCGCGTTCGGTGGGCGCGAACACGAAACCCGCCACCGCACCGAGCACGATCCCGAACAAAAACGCCCCGAAGCCGCCGCCGCCGCCGCCCCCGCCCCCGCCCCCGCTCCGATCGCTCATTCGCCTGCCTCCGCATCATCCGGGGCCGCGACCAGCGCAGCGCGCGGCTCCGCGTGCGACACGAGTTTCGGCTTGACGTACCGGTCGGCGCTGGCGCGCGTGCCCTTGACCCGCAGCTGCTCGAACAGGAACGCGAACGTCTTTTCGAGATCGGCGCCGATCGCCGCCCGCACATCGGCCGGCAGATCCCAGAAGCGCCGCTTGAAGGGGCCGATCGCCTTCTTGCGGCTCTTGTAGATGAACTGCTCCTCGGTATCCCCTTTTTTCCATTCGTCTTTCGCTTCGGTCTTCACCCACTCGTTCACGTCGCGCCGCAGCTCCTTCGGCAGCGCGTGGTGGTCCATGACAATCGTCTGGAAGTTCGTGGCCAGGTGAATCTCGATTGCCTCGCAGCGGGGGAACTGGGAAAACGCTTCCGGCGGCAGGGTGGACGCGCCGTGCTGCACTGCGCCACCAAGTCCGTACTGTTTGCAGGCCGCTTGTGACAGTGCTTTCAGCGCTTCGAGGTCGAGCTGGACTTTCGCAATCGACCCGTCGGGGAGCACCACTCCGCCGTGGCTCGTGCCGGTCTGGACGGAGATCTTCGAGATGCCCGGAGCGGTACCCATCGCTTTCAGTGTCCGGTTGTAGCCTTGCATGAAGGCGTCCAGCTCGTGGACGTCGCTGTTCTTGCCACCGACTTCGCCGATCTCCGCGCCGACCGAGACCGTGATGCCGTCGGGCTCACGGTCGCGGATGAACTTCGTCAGCTCGGCGGCGCGCTCATAGTTGGTCCGCTGCTGCTCGTCGAGCGTCGCTTTGGACAGGTCGACGAGCGTCGAGGTATCGACGTCGATGTTGTAGAAGCCGGCGTGAAGCTCCTCTTCGATCAGCGCGCGCAGCGCCTTCAGCTCCGTCTCGGGATCGGCGGCGTATTTCTTCGCATTGACCTGAACGTGATCGCCCTGGATGAAGAGCGGGCCGGTAAACCCTTCCCGCAGCGCCGCCGCAGTCATGACCGCCACGTATTCAGCGGGTCGCTGGTCGGTGTAGGCGATCTCGCTGCGCGCGATTTCGCAGATGATCGCGCCCGCATCCAGTCGCTTGGCAGCGCGGAAAATGGCGCGGCCGGTGTCGTAGGAGAGGATGCGGACATTCATCGCGGGCGTCGTAAACGCCGGGACTTCGTCACGCCCACGCGCCATGTACAGCTCGTGGATCGACGCGGGGCGAACGCCGGCACGCTGGCCGATCTCCCATAACAACCAGCGCGCGCGCGCCTTCGTGTCTTCGTCTCCGAACACCGCCTCGCGCACCAGGGCGTCCGTCGCGGCGCTCTGCCGTATGGCGGGATTGTCGAACTGTTTGAGGGTCGCTTCCAGTGCCACGGGGGCCTCCTGGCGGCAGAATTTACGCCCCAGCTAGGTCGATAACCAGTCCATCGTGCGCCGGCGCGATTCCCGGCGGTAGCAGGGCGGCCAATGCGGCGTGCGTGAATTCGTGCGTCAAATGCGTGAAGAACGTGCGTCGCGCACCGACACGCCGCGCCACTTCGACCGCCTCGGGAATGGACAGGTGCAGGGGGTGCGGGTGCGACAGCAGCGCGTTGAGCACGAATACGTCGAGCCCCGCCAACGATTGCATGACGCTGTCGGGTATCGATTTCACGTCGGTCAGATAGGCCATCGCTCCGACCCGGTATCCGAGCACCGGCTGTTTTCCGTGCGGCAGTGCAAGCGGCAGAACCTCAACGCCCGCGATGGATACGGGCACCCCGGACTCGAGGATATGAGCAGCGAGCTCAGGTTTGCTCGTGCCCACCGGAACCATAAACGTCGGATCGAAGATGTAAGGGAATTTCGCGGCGAGCTCCGTCATCGTGTCGCGCGAGCCGTACGCGGGGAGCGCGGTCGCCTGGCGGACCGACAGCGCGCGCAGATCGTCGATGCCGTGCACGTGATCGGCATGCGCATGCGTGTACAGCACCGCGTCCACCCGGTCGATGCCGGCGGCCACGAGCTGCAGGCGCAGCTCGGGCGGGGTGTCGACCAAAAGACGCGTCCTGCCCGTTTCGATCAGGGCGGCAGTGCGGGTCCGGCGATCGCGCGGGTCGGAGGAGGTGCAAGCGGGACAGCGGCAGCCGATCTGCGGCACGCCGAAAGACGTGCCCGTGCCGAGCAGAGTCAGCCGCACATCACACCCGCTCGACTTTGATGAGGTTGGTGCTGCCCGAGACCTCCCAGGGCAGCCCGGCGGTTACCACGATGCAGTCGCCCTGCTTCGCCAGGCCGCGCTTGAGAATGAGCCCGCGAACAACTTCGAGCATGGCATCGTAGCCCGGGACGCGATCGACGAGCACCGGCACCACACCCCAGACGAGCGCGAGCTGGCGATAGGTCGCTTTCACAGTCGTGACCGCGAGGATAGGAACCGGTGGCCTGAGTGCCGCGACCTTGCGTGCCGTGAAGCCGCCCTGGGTGAGCGTGACGATGAGCGGAGTTTTCATCATGCGGGCGACGGCGTTCGTTCCCCACGCGATCGCGTCCTCGGTCGCAACGCCCTGGCCCGCGGTGCGGCGCTCCTCACGATACCGCAGGGGGTGGCGCTCCATCTCGCGGATGATGCGGTCCATGGCACGCACCGCTTCGACCGGGTACTGGCCCACGGCGGTTTCGGCTGACAGCATGACCGCGTCAGTCCCGTCCAGAATCGCATTGGCCACGTCCGATGCCTCCGCGCGCGTGGGCCGCGGAGCATGGACCATCGATTCCAGCATCTGGGTCGCGGTAATCACAGGCTTGCCCTGATGATTCGCCTCGCTGATGAGGCTCTTCTGCACCAAGGGGACCTGTTCGAACGGCAGCTCGACTCCCAGGTCGCCTCGTGCCACCATCACCGCATCCGATACGGCGACGATTTTTTCAAGGTTATCGAGCGCGGTCGCCTTTTCGATCTTGGCGACGATCTTGGTCGTGGGGTCGACGAGCGTCCGGAGCTGCTGGATGTCTTCGGGCCGGCGCACAAACGATAGGGCGACGTAGTCGACGCCGAGTTTCATGGCATCCCGCACGTCCTCCCGATCCTTCTCCGTAAGCGCCGGCGCCGATACCTGCACGCCGGGAAGGTTCATGCCCTTGTGTGCGGTCAGGATCCCCCCATCCGCTACACGCGCGCGCACGCGCGGTGACTCGACGCCCGTGACTTCCACCGAAAGGAGCCCGTCGTTCAGCAAGATTCGCGAGCCGACCTTCGCGTCGTTCGCGAGACCGTCGTAGGTCGTCGGCAGCTCGTCGCCCCTGGCCATGTCTTCCGGGGCAAAGACGACCTGCTCCCCGCGTGTGAGCTCACGGGGGGCGGGAAGGTCACCCACCCGGATACGCGGGCCTTGGAGATCGAAAAGGATGGCCACTGGGACATCGCTGCGGGCAGCGACCGTGCGGGCGATGGCTATCCACTCCGCGCGCATCTCGGGTGTCCCGTGCGAGGCGTTGATCCGCAGCACGTTGGTGCCGGCTCCCAGCAGGGCTGCGATACTCGACGCATTGCCGGTGGCGGGTCCGAGGGTGGCGACGATCTTGGTTTTTCGAATCTGGGAGGCGGTGTCCGGTCGGTTATCCACAAATTCCCATGTGCTTGGGGGTGTGGAAAAGTACTCGTTTGAGACCTACAGGTTCTTGCCTCATACGAGCGTCAGTAGCCGAGGCAGCGTTGTAGCGAATCCGTTGCTGCGACAGCGTCTAACTGAGCTCGTTGAAGTAGTGCGTGAGGCGCCACCGTCGATGGTCCGGCGTTTCAGTCCCTGCATAAAGATTCGCACATCCGCATATGACCTCAGCGCACGACCTCGAGGGTCTTCTGCGCGAGGCGCTGGCGCAGCTCCTGGAGTACGTGGATGGTGCGGGCCATGGACGATGCGGGCATACCTTCGATCGTGCGGGCCGCCAGACGCCTCTCGAGTTGCCCGACACGGAGCAGCACCTCCAGGCCGTGTCGTGTCAGCGTTACACGCACTCCACGCTCGTCGTCGGGATCGGTGCTGGTCTCCAGCAGTCCCTTCGCTTCGAGACGCTGAATAAACGTCGTGGCGGCCGCCCGCGAAACGCCGAGCTCGCGGGCTACATCGCTGGGTCTCGCACCGTCGGGGCCCCCCAAGTCCACCGCGGCCATGACCGCGTGCGCGCGCTGCGAGAGGCCGAACGTCTTGTAGGCGCGGTTGCCGGCCCGTTCGATGGCTTGGTGGGCAGCTTGGACGGCCTCGGTGAGCTGTAGGGCGAGGGCGGAGCGGTCGGGCATGGCTATCGGGTATCAGCTACCGGCTATCGGGCAATTGTTAACATGTTGATAGTTAATATACTAAACAAATTCCGCGCCGCAATCCTGACGTTTTTCGCAGACTCCCGATAGCCGATACCCGATAGCCGGTAGCGCCTCAACAGGTTTCCGACCAGTCGACCCGGGATTCCCGCTTGCACCGTCCGCATTTGATCGCGTCCGGTTTGCCTTTGAAATCCTGCCGCTCCTGGCAATGCGGACAGACCGCGTAAGTGATCGTCATGTCCTCCCCCACCCTGCCGCCGCCCAGGGTCGGGCGAAGGAGGCCCGTCCGAACGACGACGCTCCAGCGATCGGGCGCTACGTCGCGGACGGCGACATCGACGCGGCTGACTCGCACCGGTCTTTTTTTTACTTCGATCACCACCTTGCCGTCCACTGTCTCTTCGAGGATGGGGTACCAGGCGCCGCGCCGAAGTACGTCGGCGACGTTGTCGAGGCAGCGGGCCCAGCCGAGCGGGCGCCTCGAGGAGGGAGGCTGAGAGGACGCCATGACGCGGCCCAATGTAGCACTTCGCGCTAGATTTCGTTATGCGCATGATCGGCACCATTACCCGTCTGCAGATTCAGCGGGGCTCACTCAAGACCGGTGCCAAGCCCACGCGCCGCTACGACCCCAGTCCTCTGCTCTCGGTCCCCCAGCTCAATGTCACGCCCGACGGCGCCATCGGTGCGCGCAACGGCGAATGGATCGTGGACGTCCACCACCGCGCGCATCCGTTCACCAAAAACGAGGACGGACTTCACGGCATCTCGCTCGGCTTCACTTCGCACTACGACGCGATGCGCGAGCGCTTCGGCGCGCGCATCGACGTCGGATGCGCCGGCGAAAACATCATCGCGACAGCGAGCAAGCGGCTCGCGTACGAAGAGCTCGCGGCGGGAGTCGTCATCCTCTCACCCGAGGGCACGGAGCGCGTTCGGTTGCGAGTATTGCAGGTCGCGCATCCGTGCAGGCCGTTTACGGGCTGGGCACTCGGCAGGACCGTCGAGCCCGACGAGCTAAAGACGCACCTGCAGTTTCTCGATGGCGGGATGCGGGGATTTTACTGCGCCGGTGACGGGACGGGCACGGTGTTGCTGGGAGATTCGATAGCGATTCTCTAACGGGAAACGAGAAACGGGAAACGTGCTCTTCTCACGTTTCCCGTTTCCCGTTTCTCGTTTCCCGTTTTCTTAGGCTAGTTCATCCCACGCCATAGCCGCCGTCTGGTGACACCGCGCGCACTTCATCTCCATGGTGCGCGCTTCAATGCCCTGACGATTTCGGCACGATGGACAGACAGCGTACGTGAGCGGGAACACCCGGCCCAAGCGTTCGATCATGCGCGGCTCGCATCGCACAATCGTCCACCGCTCGGGTGGATGATAGCGAATCTCGAGAAAGCGACGATCGACCGGAACGTTCTGACGATTCACATCGAGCACAACAATGTTGCTCGACGAAATCCGCACGACTGGATACCACGCGCCACGACGCAACGTGTGCGCGCCGGAGGGACCGACTCGCGCCCATCCCTTTACTTGCAGCTTCGTTGGAGTGATCTGCCGCGGTGCCGTTTCCATGCTTAACACTACCCTGCCCCGCAAGACCCAGTCGTGACTGGAGTCACAAGCGCTAAGGTCGCGACTTGATCAGCCGCACTCCGAGAAGCCGCAAACGTGACATTTCGCACATCCCTCGATGAATGCCAGCTGCGAGCCACAGTCCGGACAGGCGCCGATAAAATCCTGTTCGGGACGTCGTGCTCCCAGCACCGCAGCATCACCGGCGGAGCTTTGCACGACCTCGCTCGGTACCGGGGCGGCACCCATGCTCAGCTCCTGCTGTACGCCCTGCTTCTCCTGCATCCATTTCTCGATCGCGATGCCAATGGCGTCCGGAACCGACATCACCTTGTTTGGCCCGAGGCCGACGGCGCGATCAGACGAGATCCCGCGCAGCTGACGGTAGATCTCCGGCAACGGTACACCCGAGCGGAGCGCGAGTGAGATCAGTCGCCCGATGGCTTCGACGTCCGCCATCAACGCACCGCCCGCCTTCCCGAGAGACATGAACACCTCGAACGGCTGTCCCTTGTCGTCCTCGGTAATCGTGACGTACATCGTGCCGAGCGGCGATTCGATGCGTCGGGTCGAGCCCTTCAGGAGATCGGGGCGCGACCGCTTGGCGCGGCGCTGCAGGTTCTCCGCTTCGACGTCGTGCAGCCGGTCGCGAGTGCGCGCGAGCTCCGTCTCGAGCTCGGCGATGCGGCTGAGCGCTTCGGCCAGCGCGCCCTGCCCTGCCCCTGCGGTGCCCTCCTGCACCTTCTTGGCGGTCGAGCCGGTGGACAGCACCTGGTTCTCGCGGGCGCCGTCGCGATACACCGTCACGCCCTTGCAGCCGAGCTGGTAGGCGTAGCGGTAGATCTGCTCGACGTACTCCTCGGTCGCGTCGTTCGCGAAGTTGCACGTCTTGGAAATCGCCGAATCGGTGAAGTCCTGGAACGCGGCCTGCATCTGGATGTGCCACTCGGGCGTCACGTCATGGGCCGTCACGAAGACGCGCTGCCATTTCTTCGGCACAGCCTCGAAGTGGATGTGGCCGGCTTCGGCGATCTGCTGCATCAGCGCGTCGGAATACCAACCCTCGCGCTTGGCAATCGCCACGAAGTCCTCATTCACATCCGGCATCAGCACGCCGGCCTGGTTGCGCATGAACGCCACGGCAAATAGCGGCTCGATACCGGAGGAGCATCCGGCGATGATCGAGATCGTCCCGGTCGGCGCCACCGTCGTGAGGTTGCAGTTGCGCAGCTTTCGCATCGGCCGGATGCGCTCACCGCGCGCGTTGCGAGCGCAGGTCGCATCCGGACCCCAGATGGAGCGCTCCCACTCGCGGAATGTACCGCGCTGCTCCGCCAGCTTCTCCGACGCGACCTTCGATTCCTCATCCACGAACTGCATCAGCGTGCGGCCGAGCGCGACGCCGCCCTCCGAGTCGTACGGGATGCCGAGGCGGACCAGCAGGTCAGCCCACCCCATGATCCCCAGCCCGATGCGACGAATCCGCTTCGCGAGATCGTCGATCTCCGTCAGCGGGTACTTGTTCGCGTCGATGACGTTGTCGAGGAAGTGCGTGCAGACGTGCACCGCGGTCCGCAGCTTCTCCCAGTCGACCTCGCCGTCCTTCACGAACAACCCCACGTTGATCGAGCCAAGGTTGCACACGTCATAGGGGAGGAGCGGCTGCTCACCACAGGGATTCGTCGCCTCGTAGCTGCCGAGGTGCGGCACCGGATTGTAGTGGTTGGCCCGGTCGATGTAGAACACGCCCGGCTCGCCCGTCTTCCAGGCGCCGTGCACGATCTGCTTGAAAACATCGCGCGCGTCGAGCTGACCCACGATTTTGCCGGTACGCGGATGGATCAAGTCGTACGACTTGCCCGCCTCGAGTGCCAGCATGAATGCGTCGGTGACAGCGACCGAAATGTTGAAGTTCGTGACCTGTGTGAGATCATCCTTGCAGTGGATGAACTCCAGCACGTCGGGATGATCGACGCGCAGGATACCCATATTCGCGCCGCGGCGCGTGCCGCCCTGCTTCACGACGTCGGTCGATGCATCGTACAGCTTCATGAACGACACCGGCCCCGACGCGACCCCCATCGTGGAGCGTACGACGTCATTCTGGGGCCGCAGCCGCGAAAACGAGAAGCCTGTGCCCCCACCCGACTGATGCACGAGGGCCATCGCGCGCAGAGTGTCGTAGATCCCCGAGCGCCCATTGGAAAGGGCGTCCTCCACCGGAAGCACGAAGCAGGCGGAGAGCTGACCCAGCGGCCGACCGGCGTTCATCAGGGTGGGGGAGTTCGGCATCCACACCCGGGTCGCCATCAGATCGTAGAACGTCTCGGCGAGGCTCTCCACGGCGCGCGCAGAGGCGCCATAGGTCTGGTCCGGAGCGGCGATGGTGCGGGCCACCCGCCAGAAGAGATCCTCGGGGCGCTCAACGGGCTTGCCCTGGTCGTCCTTGACCAGGTAGCGGCGCTCCAGGACCGTCAGAGCGTTTGCGTTCAAATCGAGACGACGGCTAGATGCGGGCATGCGGATCTCACGGCCAATCGTGGTGAGTTTTTGGGAAGTTAATCGAGCGTGGAGGGCCAAGGTAGACGAGTGATTGGAGCGCGGCAAGACTGACAATGCGTGTTGTCGCGACTCGCACTCCGACTATCAACATCACAAAGTTGCTCGCTGCACGGGAAACGTCCCGCGACGATGCCGTTCCGCTTCCGCGACGTAATGCTCCCACGTGCCTTGGATTCGCGCACGCAGACCATCATCGACGTGACGCACGACACGCGCTGGCACTCCCATGACGAGTGAGCCGGGCGCCACACGCATCCCCTCCGGGACAACCGCGCCCGCCGCGATCACGCTGCCCGTGCCGATATGCACGTCATTGAGCAGGATAGACCCCATTCCGATCAGGCACTCGTCTTCCACTATACAAGCATGCAGGATGACCCGGTGCCCCACCCCCACGCGCGCGCCGATCAGGGCGGGCTTTCCTTCATCGACGTGCACGATGGTCGCGTCCTGCAGGTTGCTCGCTTCGCCAACCACGATGGGTGCCATGTCGCCGCGCAGCACCGCCTGGTACCACACGCTGGACCGGGGTCCCAGCGTGACGTCGCCAAGCACGACCGCGCCGGGCGCGATGAATGCCGTGGGGTGGATCTTGGACGTGGAGATTACTGCCGTGCCGGTTGGAACGGCCACTGCACCCATGCTTCGGTGGGCTCACCATTCTTCTGAGCCGGGTTCCAGCGCAAGTGCTTCACCATGTCGAGAGCGTCGTTGTTGAACGTTTCGACATTCGACCGCACAAACACGCGGGCTTCCAGGGTTGTCCCGTCGCGCGACACCCTCACAAGCAGGATCGCCTGGCGCGGGAAGATCGGCGCGTCGGGGGGAACGGGGATGAGTGTGGGCGAGAGCGGCACGGGGCGGGTGTCGAAACAGAGATTGTCCTGATTGTATGCCGGCCCGAACTGGTCGCAGGGACCCGCTGCGTCCTCGCCGGTGCTTTGCATGTCGATGCGCAAGGTAAACGTCTGACCGGGCGTAATCGTCACCTGCCGGTTGTACGTCTGATAACCGGCCGCCCGGACCGTCAGCCGATGCACACCGGACGGCAGATCGACCTGAGTGCCGGCGATCGGTTGTCCCTCGACCGAAATACGCGCCCCACGTGGCAGGCCCTCGAGTGCCAGCCGCCCGGGCGGGCCCGATGGGAGCGGGGGGGGCGCCGGCGGGGGGCCCACAATCGCTGTGCGGCTGGTATCGACACGCGGAGTATCGACGGCGACGCTGCCGCCCGCCGAATCACGCAGCGCACTGGAATCGGGCGTTGCGACCACCGAATCGGTGACCGGCCGCTCGCTTCCCTTTGCGAAAATCAGACCTTGCTTGTACGCGTAGAAGCCGCCGCCACCGAAGACTGACCCCACGATGATCAGCCAGAGCAACAACCCGGCCAACACCGACCGGCGTGGCTGTTCTGGAATCCCGACCGCGGGACCTCCGTACGCGGGCGCTCCGCCGGAAACGAGGGGGGGAGGACGAGTGCCTGCGCGCGGCAGCGGCGTCGTGGGCGACGACGCGAAGCGCGCACCGGTCATCGACGGCATCGCTTGCGTCGCGTCGGTCGTGAACGTGACCGAGCGGTTGCCTTCGAGTACCGCAATGAGCTCGTCGGCATTTTGGAAGCGCTGCGCCGGCGCCTTCGCCATCATTTTCCGAATGATCTCGAACAGTTGCCGCTTCTCGGGAGTATCGAGCGGCGGCGTGGGGAGCTCCTCCATGATGTGCTTGTATCCGATCGAGAAAGAATCCTCGCCGTCGAACGGCACGGCGCTCGTCAGACACTGATACGCGACCACGCCCAGCGAATAGATGTCGCTGCGCCCATCGAGCGGCTGGGCCTTGGCCTGCTCGGGACTCATGTAGTGCGGCGTGCCGATCGACATGCCGGTGCCTGTGAGCTTGCCGGCGGAGCCGGCCTTCGCGATGCCGAAGTCGGTGACCACCGCGTGCCCGTGCTCGTCGAACATGATGTTGTCAGGTTTGATGTCGCGGTGCACGATTTCCTTCTTATGCGCGTATGACAGCGCGCGCGACACCTCGACGAGGATGCGGCGGATTTCCACCGGCGGCAGGCCGCCGCGTGTCGCCAGAATGCTCGAGAGCGGTTTGCCGCGGAGGAACTTCATCACGAAGTAGGCGATGCGCCCCGACTTTCCGACGCGATAAATCGGGATGATGTTGGGATGCTCGAGCTTGGCGGATGTGCGGGCTTCGTTCTGGAAGCGCACGACGAATTCGCGGTCGAACGCGAGGGAGAATGGCAGCACTTTGATGGCGACGTCGCGGTCGAGCTGTTTCTCTCTCGCCTTGAACACGATGGCCATGCCGCCGCGGCCGAGCTCGTCGACGATCTCGTACTCTTCGCTGAGCTCCTGGCGCACCAGATCGACTTCCGCGATGTCGGACACGTCGGCACCCGCCGCGCCGCGCGCGCCGGTGGGTGTCGTCGCGGCTAGATCGAGCCCGCAGGAATCGCAGAACTTCGCGGTATCCTTATTCTGGGTGCCGCAGCGGGAGCAATACAATCCGGTCTCCGAGGGAACCGGGCTAACATAGGAGTCGCTTCCGGCAGGGTCAACAGACTAGCGGTCGACGACGTGAAAACGCTCCGCGCGCGTGACGCTGCCGCCCGTTGCCGGATCGGAAACCGTGACTACGAGCCGGTAAGTCCCTTTCGCGACGTCGCGCAATTCGATGCCCCGCTGCACGCGCGTCACGCGTCCGTCGGACGGCGCATCGAACTCGAGCAGGACTGGTGACCGTCCGCCGCCGAACAATCGGCCGATCGCGCTGAACAGCGATCGCCCGCCTTCACGCTCCAGACGCACGACGGTGTGGTATGCGGCGCCGCGCGCGAGCCCGTAGATCTCGTAATAGAGATTCACGCCGCTGCCCTGCGGGAATCGCTGCAGCGGGTTGAGTCGCACCGTATCACCCGCCGCTGTGTACCAAACGAGCCCCGACCCTTCGCGTCCGACCACCACGTCGCTCACGGCGAACCGATCCGGCGCGAGTGTGTCGATGCGCGCTGTTCCGTTGACCAGATCCCCGGCTCCGCCGTCCGGAGTCGCGACGAGCAGGCGATAGGCGTACCGACCCGGTGGGACCGGGAGCGCGATGCGACCCGTCAAATAGTCGGGATGGCGGACCGGCTGGCGCGCCGCGAACACGCGCAGCGTGTCGTGCTGGGCAACGACGTGCCCGGTTGAATCGGCCACGATCAAGCGAAATTGCAGCGGGTACCGCAGGCCGCCCGCCGCTTCCGCGGGCGCGCCCGAGAGCCGCTCGCCGGGAATCGCAAAGACCACATGCAGCAATTGTCCGGCGGAGTCTCCGGACCCGGCCCCCCGACCGGTCACGAACGCGCTCACGACAACGGCCATCGGAAGATCGAAGCGGCGCGTGTAGCTGTCGCGGGTCGTCCCCACGAGGATGTCCCGGCGGCCTTGAGCGCGCTCCGTCGCAAGCTGATTCCCGACCGGCCGCTGGCTATTGGCGATGCGGCTGTAGAGCGCGCCGAAATTCTGGCGCGAGGTGTAGAGCTCGGAGACCTGCCCGTCCATCATCGAGGTGGCACGCACCGCGCGGCTGAAGCCGAGCACATCGACCAGGCTTTCCACCAGTTTGAAGTCGTTCACATCGTCGCGCGCCACGAAGTGGAAGACCAAGTCGCCAGATGGGCGCTGATACAGCCAGCTTTCATTGGCCTCTACGTTGGGATTGACATAGCGCGCCCGGCGATCCGGCTCGCCGTGCCGCAGGTAAATGATGCCGCGATCGTCGAACTCCAATTGCGCGGAGCGATACCGCTCGGTGACGTCGTAGTGGCGATGGCGGCTGACCAGCCGAAACTCGCGGTTGGCATGGAACCAGCGACGGGAGTGTTCGGCCAGCCGCTCGCCGACATCGCGCGCTTCAGCGGCGTCGCGCTTGCTCCAAAACGTATTCAGCCACTCCGCGCGCTCCCCCGGTGCGGTCAGAAGGTCGAACGCACCGAGCTCGGCGGAATCGGCGATCCACGAGAGATCGAGCCGATAGAGCGCCACCGCCTCGGCTGATCGCGCGACACGCGCGCCGTTGAAGTACGCGGTCCAGCCATCGCCGGGCCGCCGCGCAAGGTAGGTGGTTCGCGCGAGCTCGAAGTAACCGATCCCCGAATCCCCGGCGAGGTCGACATAGGCGCGAAAGGCCGCGGCCGCGGAGTCGGTTTCTCCAGCCGCGCGCTCGACGCGGCCTCGTACCAGCTGCACGTCGGGCGAGCGCCCAGCGGGTGAAGCCGCCGCCAGGCGGACCGCGGTCAACGCGACGTCGAGCCGCGGGCGGATCCGCTGCGTCAGTGCCGTATTCGCGAGATCGACGACCGCCGAGGCGAAACTGGGGTCGGCTTCGGTCGCACGCGCGAACGCCTTCGCCGCCTTGGTGAGGTAATCCGTGCCGAGCATCTGGCGCAGGTTTTCGATCGCAATCGCGCTGTGCTCGCCGAGCGCCAGCTCTGCAAGGCCCTGCCCATACCAGGGATAAGGCCAGTCGGGGCGCAGCTCGCCCGCCCACTCGAATTCGCCCGCGGCGTCGTCGTAGTGAGACTTGTTCTTGGTGAGCTCCCCCAGCCGATAGGCGATGAACCCGAGCCTCAGATGAATCAGCGGATCATCACGGTTCTGCTTCGCGATCTCGATGGTCGCCAGCTCGAGACGCGACAGCGCCACGCTGTCCTTCACCAGACTCAGCGAATCACGCAACGCCTCGAGGTTGGCGCGATCGGCGGGAGCCTGTGCCAGGGCGGCAAGGAGGAGCAGCAAAGGCATAGTGCTGGAGTATAAGCGCGGCCCGGAGGGCAGTCTTGTGGAGTGGGTCAGAAGTCGGCTGCGAACGCGCCGTACACTTGGGTGTCTCCGGTGGCTGGGCGAGCGACTCCAATGCGAAGTCGCAGCGGCAGGTCGTAGCTCACGGTCACATCGGCCACCAGCTCGGCGCCGAAGGAGCGCAGCTGGTGAAGCTGCGCCGGCTCCCCGGGGTCCCACGCATCACCGATATCGCCGAAAACGGCGACTGCAACCTTGTCCGCGCCGAAGGGGAGGTGTCCGAGAGACTTGCCGATGAGCGCAAGCGGCACGCGATACTCGACCGTAGCGGCGGCCGCGCGGCGACCGCGCGCCGCTCCCGACGCATAGCCGCGCACGGGAAAAGTGCGGAACGTGCCGACGCTTTGCACGAATGCCAGCTCGGCGGCGCCCGACGAGACGCCGCCCACCGACAGGTTATCGGGCAGTGGGCCGTCCATCGCGCCGACCGCGAAGCGCGTGGCAATCACGGGGTACGCATACCCGACGCGCGGCCCGAGTCTCAAATAGAAGGCGCTGCGCGCCCGCAATTCGTTCAGCCACCGAGGCGTCCCCTGCTCTTGTTGATGACGGTATAGGAAGCTGAACGTCGCCCCGTCCTGGAGCGACACCGTCAACGGCGCTGAAACGGCGGACCCGAAAGAAATTGTCGCCGAGGCACCGATGAGGTCATTCGAGCTGCAGCCGGTACAGATGTCGGCGAGCGTGGTGTCGGGATCGGAGACGTAGCGCCTTCCTTCATATTCGGCGGCGAGGCGCACTGAGACGAAGCTGCGCCAGCGGCGCGTCAGAACGGTGGCGCCGAGGGCGGCATCGCGCCGCTCGCGCGAAACCACATGACCCGTGCTGTCGATTCCAGTGAGCGACCAGTCGTTCGAGATCGAAAAGTCGAGAGTCGGATTGCCCAGCGCGTCGCTCAGAACGAGCAGCGCACCCTGCGCGCGCAGCGGCGAACCCGAGACGAGCGCGCTCGCGACGTAGGCGTAGCGCCCCACGGCGTCACCGCCCGCCGTACCAGCTCCAAAGAAATGACCGGTTTGGCCCGCGTCGAACCAGAGGGGAATCCAGAAATGCGGGCGCAACGACGGCCAGAGCGCGTATCCGGTTTCGCGAACCGCGACCCGGGGCGCGGAATCGAACGCGGCAGTTATCGTCGCGAACTCAGCGGCGCTTCGTGTTGCCGGTGTCGCGACCGCGCGAAGCTCCCATCCCTCGTGAGCCAGCGTGGTGAAAAGGATTCGGCCATCCGGCAGCACGGCTGGCGAGCGGGCACCGAGCGGCTCGGCGGTCAGCCGCGTGATCCCCTCACCTTCTTTCCAGAGATGAACCTGTGGAAAGCCGGCGGCATCGGTCACGAACAACACACCACCCAGGCCCCAAACCGGATCCGCCACAACCGCGGCCGGCGGGGTGATCGCCGCGAGCGATGCCTGCGAACCCGCGCGCCAGCGCACCAGCTGCCACCTTCCGTTCTGGTGGCGCGGCGCGACGAGCCAGCGTCCATCAGGCGACGGGACGACGTCGCCCCACGTCGTTCCCGGCACATCGACGGCTGAACTCCACCGATCCGGCGCCAGTGCGAGCGTCGGTGCATTGATGCCATTCACGAGCTTGAGGGCGGCAAGTACGCCGCCACCAACGCGCGGCTCGAGGAGACGCGCGGTGTCGCTCATCCTGTCCCAGTTTCCTGACGGCGACCAGCGCCACAGATCACTACGCACCGTCCAGCGATCCGCATACTCGAGCTGGGCGACGATCAGTGTGTCACGCAACCAGTCGTAGCTCACCTGGGCGTTCACTCGACGAGAGCGCAACACTTCGCCCGTTCGAGAATCGACGACGCGCAGCTGACGCGCGTTACGGCCGTCATCGTAGAGATAGGCGATGCTGTTGCCGTCCGGCGCTACGCGCGGCACCGGCTCGCTCCGCAGCGCACCGGCGATCAGACTGCTCACGCCGCCGCGCGGCGGGAGGAACCCATTCGGGGATGCGGTGGCGACTGCTGCTTTCCAGGTCTCGAATATCGACTGCGGCGCACCTACGCCGTTCAGCGGTCGACCGACGCGAAACGGAATAAGCTGGCCAGCCGTCCGCTCCGCGAAACGCCCGACGAGCGAGTCGCTCACCGTATGCGCGACGTACTCCCAAAACCGGCCGCCGTATGCGTACGGGGTGATCCCATCGGCCCACCGGGTGAAAAGCAGCGCATCGTAGGGCGATCGGGTGCTGCCGGCGACGGCATCTGCGCCGACCGCCTGGCGATGAAAGCTGCCATCGGCACGCCCACTCGTCGTGAACCGTGATTCGTAGTACGTCGCGATCCCTTCCGTCACCCAGCTGGGCTGGTACTGGTTCGGAAACAGTCCAGGCAGGCGACCAAACACGCTTTGCAGGGTTCCCCAAATACCTCGCGCGCGATCGAGATGAAAGACGTGCGCCAGCTCGTGCACGATCACGAGCCGTTGCCAGCTGTCGTAGGTCTGGAGCGCGGGATCGGTGGTCGGTGGAACGAGCAGGATCGTGAAGCGATTGGATGGATACGTTGTGGCAAAGCCGTTCGCTGCGTCGTGATCATCGGAAAGCGTCAGATCCACCATCCCGCGCGGCCGGTGGAGCTCGCTCGCCAGGAGTGAATACGCGCGCTCCGCTTCCGCCGCCGCCTGCAGCGCCTGATCCTTGTGAGCAGGTCGAAAGTGAACGCGGAAGTGCTCGGTATGGAGAGTGCGCCACTGGCCTGACGGGTTAACCTGAGCCGCGGCGGGTGTGGTAAGTACTGCCAGGAGCAAGAGTGTGCGTACCACGCACCACGCACCTCTCACCTGGCCATCTCGCGGAAGAACTCCTCGATCCCCCGCGCTACCCCGCGAGCGTACTTCATCCGTCCCTCAAGGCTCGCCAACAGCGCTTCCTGCTCCGGGATCATCATGAACAAGCCTTCCGTCAGCGCCGACGGCATCCACGGGTCGCGCACGAGCGCATAATCGCCGCGACCCATGCCGAGATCGCGCAGGCCGAGCTCGGCGACCAATGCCCGATCGAGAGCACGGGCGAGGGCCGCGCTGCGGGGATGGAAGTAGTACACACTGGTGCCGTTGTTCGCGAAGGGGTTCACCCCGTCGGGGAGTGCGTTCGCGTGAATCGAAACGAGCACGTCCGCATGCTGCTGTTGCGCGAACCGCGTCCGCGGAAAGAGGTCGATCGGCGTAGAATCGGTGCGCGTAAGCAGCACGGTCGCGCCGCGCCGCTCGAGCAGCGTCTTGGCCTGCTGCGCGACCGCCAGCGTCGCCACGGGCTCCCAGAGACCCGACGGTCCCCGGGCGCCGAGCGGTGGATGGCCCGGATCGAGCACAATCGTGCGACCGGCCAGCGGCCGGCGTGAATCGATCACCGGCGGGCGCCGGAGCTCGACCATCAGATCGCGACCCCGCCAGCGAGTGCGATACCCCCACACGCGGGCCGCGAGTGTCAACGTGATCGTTACTTCGTCGCTCGCGGGCTGCGCATAACTCAAGCGCGTTACGTAGGGATCGGTGCCCCCGTGTTGCATCCAGTTCACGTTGGACGCTACGCCGTACAACCGGACCGTCAGACTGCGATCGTCCTCCTCAACCTTGAACGGCACCCGCGCGGGCAGCGGCACGTGGAGAACGAGTGATCGCTCCCCCGCCACGAGCCGCACCGAACCCACAGTTCCGCCAGGCGGCGGCGTGCCCGGAGCGAGCGGCACAATGTCGGTTGTGTTTACCCACGCCACGACGCCTCGCGAGAGCTGCAGCCGCGTTTGGCTCCCCCAGCGCGCATTGGCAACTGCGGTGGTGCCCAGGGGGAAAAACCAATTGTAGGTCCCGAAGGGGACTGCTTTGCCGACCGTCAGGCTATCCGTTTTCCCGGTGTGCGCGGTATCGTCGTTCAGGACAACGACAACGGGGCGGGCGCGATCCAGCGTATCGACAACGAGGGGCCAGACTGCGCGCACGGTATCGGTTCCGACGATCGCTTCCACGATCGCGTCACATAACGGGGTGGCGGGCACCCATGCGACGTACCGGTCAGCAGCGGGAGGGAGGCGGTAGGCGACGGTATCGGTCCCAAAGGCCCGCACGCCCCATGCGGGCTCGTCTGGTAACGTATCGGGCACGAACCAGATCGCTTCCTTCCTACCTTCGGTGCGTAGGCGGACCAGTGCGCCAGGAGTGGCGCGGACCGACAAGCGAATCCCCTCTCCCGCTGGAAAAGCCAATGAATCGCGCGGGGTGAAACTCGTCGTATCGATCCAGACGGGGAAGCCCGGCGCAGGACGAAACCGCGGCGCCATTGGTGCAACGAAGGTCGTCTCGCCCAGCTCGGTGCCCGAACCGGCGCGCGCGACGATGTGAAAACGCGCCATGCCCAACGAGTCCGGCTGCAGCGGCACCCATGCAAGCCAGCTGCCGCTCGGGTGCACCGGCACTGGCTGCCCGTTGACAGAGAGCGACGCGTCTCCGCGTCCTCGTCCCACGCTTCCGAAAATGAACGATGTGTCCTGCGCCTGAATCGGGTCGGCGGGATCCGGATAGACGATCGTGATATGCAGCGGCTCCCGCACGGGCGAGGGGGAGGGGGAGGAAGAAGCGGATTCGCGACGCGTTGTCGGTGCCGCGCACGCGGTCGCGGCGACAAAAAGCGCGGCAAAAACGCGTCGCATGTGGCGCAAGCTAGCCCTCAGCAATAGATTGGGCCACCTGACGTTATGACGTCTTCACTCGGCGCTTGTCAGTACTGCGGCCGTCAGAATGAGGCCGCCGCCCATTTCTGCTCAGACTGCGGCAAGCCGCTCACCAAGGCGGCGGCGTCACGCGCCGCGGTCAGCGCGGGGGGTGGCGCTGCAGATATTGTGTCCCGCACCGGCCCGTCGGCGCCGCACAGCCCGGCCCACGGAACACTGTCACCGGACGCGCCCTGCCCCGTTTGTGGGTCGGTCCCGGCAAGGGCGGGTCGCGAGAGCCATGACAGGCGGTCAATTCCCGACAGGCGGGCCGACTATTCCCTGACATTGATAGTGGTTTCCGAGACGGCCACCGAAGTGGCACGGTTCGAGCGCAAACAGTCCACCACAGCTATCGGCCGCACGGAAGGCGATATCCGCTTCCCCGAGGATCAGTTCCTCTCGCCGCTGCACGCCAAGCTGACGTGGGAGGAGGGCCGCCTCGAAGTTCGCGACCTGGGCAGCCGCAACGGCACGTGGGTTTTCCTGGAGGCTCCGTATCGGCTCACCGACGGCGATCTCATCCTCATCGGCTCGCAGGTGCTGCGGTTTCGGCGGCTGGGCTACCCGGGCCCCTACGCCACCGAAGCCGATGCGACCAAGCGCATGGGCAGCGTGACGCCCAGCGCTGATATCGCCAGTCTCACGCAGCTGCGCGGCGACGGCAGCGCGCGCGACGTCATTCAACTCTCACCGGGCCGCGACATCCACATCGGCCGCGAGCGCGGCGACTGGATCTTCCCGTATGATCCCTCGATGAGCGCGCAGCATGCGACCGTCCGCTCCGAAGACGCGGACTTTGTGCTCGTCGATGACCACAGCCGCAACGGCATCGCGATTGCCGCGCGCGGAGCCATGCCGGTCCACCACGGGTCGCGGATCATGGTCGGCGACAAGCTTCTACGGGTTGAGCTGCCGGAGGCGTCGCGAGCGACAGCGACATGAAAGTCTGCCCCGTCTGCTCCACCGAATACGCCGACGAGATCAAGTTCTGTCCCGGGGATGGCCAGACCCTGCGGTCGGTGACACCCGCCGCGGACCTGGTGGGCCAGGTTGTCGCCGATCGCTACCACGTCATGAAACAGCTGGGCGAGGGCGGCATGGGACGGGTGTATCTCGCCGAGCATGTGAAGATGGGCCGGCGCAGCGCGATCAAGGTGATGAACCCGTCGATGGTACACGACCCTGACGCAGTCGCCCGTTTCAATCGGGAAGCCTCCAACGCGAGCCGTATCAACCACCCCAACGTCTGCGCGATTTACGACTTCGGGGAAACGGCCGACGGGCTGGTTTTCCTGGCAATGGAGTTCATCGAAGGCGAGCCGCTGACCGACCTGCTAATCCGGGAACGGATCCTGCCCGTCGCTCGCGCCGCGAACATCTTCCTCCAGACGGCTGAAGCCCTCCAGGCAGCGCACGAGCTCGGCATCGTGCACCGCGATTTGAAACCCGAGAACATCATGTTGACGAAGGGAAGAGATGGAAGCGACACGGTGAAAGTCGTGGACTTCGGGATCGCCAAGGCCATCGGGGGGACCGAGGCCAGCCAGAAAGTCACGAAGACGGGCCTGGTTATGGGGACGCCGGAGTTCATGAGTCCCGAGCAACTTTCCGGGGACAACGTCGATGGGCGCAGCGACCTCTACTCCCTGGCGCTGGTACTCTATCAAATGCTGAGCGGCAAGCTGCCGTTCGAGGCCACGACGGTGCAGGAGACGATGATCAAACGGCTCACCGAGGAGCCGGCGAAACTCACGGACGTCCGGCCCGATCTCGTCTTTCCGCCTGGTTTGCAGGCCGTGCTCGATAGCGCGCTCACGCGCACCCCGGCGCAGCGCTACCAGTCCGTCGCCAAGTTTGCCGCCGATGTCGCCGCCGTTACCGGCCGCCCGGGCCGCCCGGGCCGTCCGGTGGCACGTTCGGTTCCGCCGACGGAGGCGAAGACGCAGCTCATCGATCCAGCACATGCTTTGCCCACAGTCCCGTTGCGCGCTCCTCGAAAGCGAGCCCTGCTGCCGGTGGCGCTGACGGTCGGGCTGATTCTCGTGAGTGGTGGCGTGTGGATGGTCCTGAGCGGCGGCAACAAAGCACGCGACGTAAGCTCGGTGCCACCCGCGGACACGCCTGGGCATCTGACGCGCGACACAATGAAGCCAGGTGTGACGCCACCTAACAGACCGCAAGCGCAAACCGGAATCGATCCATCTAAAGCGGGAGAAATCCTGGATGGGCTCATCGAAAGTTCGCCAACGGTGATCATTGATTCCGCGACAAAGGTGTATTTCACCGCTGGCGTAAAGGACACTGATAAGGCTTTCGCCGCATGTCTCGTCGCCCAGGCCGAGAAGGCGCTCGGCAATAGAAGCACGGCGGTTCGGTGGGCGAACCTCGGTTTGGCGATCAATGCGCAATTGAGCTCGTGCCAGAATGTGGTTCAAGGGAGCGGGTCCTGATGGCCATCTTCGGACGGTCCTCCCGTGTCCGCGTCGAGGTGTCTGCGAAGACCGACCAAGGGCGCACGCGCGAGCATAACGAGGACCGCTTTCTCGTCGCGGACCTCACGCGCAAAACGTCTTCCCTGCAGCCCGACGTTCGACAGCATGAAATCGGGCCGCGTGGCACGCTGCTCGTCGTGGCCGACGGCATGGGCGGGGCGGCGGCAGGGGAAATCGCCAGCCAGATGGCGACCGAGACGATTTATGCCCATCTCGCGAAGACCTGGAACGACGATGCCGCGACGCCGCAGCGCTTTGCCTTCCGGCTCAAGGAGGCGGTCGAGACCGCCAACGCCAGTATTCACGCGCACGCCAAAGCGCACCCGGAGGTGCGCGGGATGGGGACGACGACGACTGCGGCCGGCGTGCTCAACGACCATCTCTATCTCACGCAGGTCGGGGATAGTCGCGCGTACCTGATACGCGGCGGCGAGGCGCATCAACTGACGAAGGATCAGTCCCTGATGCAGCGCCTGGTCGAAGCGGGCGAGCTGACAGAGGAAGAGGCGGCGCAAAGCGAACGGCGGAACATCATCCTCCAGGCCCTGGGGCCCGATCCCAAAGTGAAGGTCGATCTCACGCACCAGGAGCTGCGCCGCGGGGACATTCTCGTGCTCTGCTCCGATGGGCTGACGGGACAAGTAAAGAAGGAAGAGATCGGCAAGATCGTGACGTCGGCCCCCGACCTGGCAAGCGCCTGCGACCAACTCGTGACGCTCGCCAACCAGCGCGGTGGGCCGGACAACATCACGGTGGTCGTGGCGCGATTCGACGGCGACGGTCTGCGATACTCCGGCAGCGGGACGCCCGAGGACGTGGGACATCAGGTGTACCCGCTGATCGACACGGAGACGAGCACGGAGCCCGTCCCCATATATAAAGGAAGCCGTCCGCCCGTTCCCAATAGCGAGAACCGCACGCGCATGCGCACGCTCGTGCTCGCGGCGGTGGCGGTTCTTGCCGCCCTCGCCTGGTACATCACCCGATCGAAGTGAAAGCCCAATTCACGTTTCTCTCCGGGGCCCGCGCCGGACAAATCGAAGCGTTTCGCAAGGGGTACATCGGGTTGGGCCGCCATCCGCTGTCGGACGTCCGGTTCGACGCCGAGCGCGATCTGGATGTTTCGTCGCGTCATGCGGCGATCGTGCGCCAGCCCCAGGGGTTCGTGCTCCAGGACCTGGGCAGCCGTAACGGCACATTCGTCAACGGTAAGCGAGTCACCGCCGACACCGTGCTTCGCGCCGGCGACGTGATCGGGTTTGGCGAAGGCGGTCCGTCGGTCGAGTTCCAGATCATCGAGGCCACCGGACCCACTCTAGCGAAGCCCCGGCGGAGCACCGGGATGCGCATCGCCGCCGAGGTCTCCCGGCAAACCGCGCAGCTCCGGCGGACGACGAAGATTCTGATTGCACTGCTGGTGCTGGTGGTCGCCGGATTCACCTGGACGCAGTGGGACGCCGGGCGCCGCTCGCGCGAGCTGGCGCTACTACAGACTCGCGAACTGGATGGCGTGCGTGAGGCGTTGCGCGCCTCCCAGGACGAGACCGCACGGCTGCGGCACGCGCTCGAGGCATCCCGTGGCGATGCCGCCTCGATCTCGCTCCTGCGCGCGCAGCTCGATGCCGCCGAGCGCCGGCAACGCGCGATCGCGGGAGTCGATTATCGCGCGATCTCTCAAAAGAACCAGGACGCGGTCGCCATTGTGCTGGTGGAGCTCACGGACGGCGAGCGCTTCAGCGGGACCGCGTTCAGCGTCGACTCGTTGGGCACGATGATTACCAACAAGCATCTCCTGGTGGGCGAGGACGGCACCAAGACCCCGAAACGCATCGGAGTCATTTTTTCGGGTAGCACGCAATTCTGGCGCGGCGAGATGATTGGTGTGTCTGCAGACGCCGACATCGGTGTAGTCCGCGTGACGATCAAGGGTGGAACGCCGCGCGTCGCGGGCCTCGCTTCGAGCCGCGAAGGACTCCAGCGCGGCGATCCGGTGGCCATCCTTGGCTATCCTCTGGGGTTCGACCTTCCCATGGAAGCGCACGCCGGCTATCCGATTGCCGAGCCGACGCTGACGGTGGGTGCGCTGAGCAAGACGCTGACGTCGGTCGTGCAGGTGGACGCGTACGGCGCGCCGGGATCGTCGGGCAGTCCCATCTTCGATCGTGATGGAAGGGTGATTGCCGTGCTGTATGGCGGGGAGCGCGAGTCGAATGGGAAGATCATATTCGGGGTGCCGGCGTACCTGGCGGCGGACTACCTGAAGAGCCTCAACCTGCTGCGATAAGTAGGAGCAGGGAGCACCGAGCACGGAGCAATCTGCTCCGTGCTCACTTCAACTACTTGCGATGCGGATCCCACACGGCGACCCCGACCCGCGAATCCGCCGTTCCATAATAGAGGAACCATCTCCCCTTGAACGGCACGAGTGCCTCTACGAACGTCGTGCCCGCCGCGTACTGCCCCGTGCGCTCATAGGGCTCGGTTGGCTTGATGAATGCTGAATCGGAGCGGGCGACGAGTCGCATGGGATTGGCGCGATCGAATAGGGCCTGCCCAGCACTGTAGGTGCGGGTCGCACTGTCACCCGCATTGTAAAGCACCACGATGCCTGCTGGCATGAGCAGCGCCGGCGGCCCCGCCTCGACGAGCCAGGAATCAAATCCGCGCGGCCGCGCAGCGAGCACGGCGATCGCTTGGCCCGTCGAGTCTTCGACCGGCGTCCAGTCGAGCAGATTATCTGAGGTCGCGAGCCGAATCGTCGGAACTCCCCAATACATCCAGTACGTCCCGTTTACGCGGGTCGCGATGATCTGGTCACCTTCTAGTCGACTCAGAATCGCCCCCGACTTGGACTCACTGCGGAGGTACTTGCCACCAGCGGCGCGCGCGAATGCCGGTCCATGCTTCGACCACGTCGTGAGATCGCGCGAGGTCGCAACCGCGAGGCGTGGGACGTCGCGGTTCCACTGCGTGTAGGTAAGGATGTACGTACCGTCTTCCGATTCAACGATGCGTGGATCCTCGACGCCACCGGGCCATTCATTGGCACGCTGCGAGTCCATATCCGGATACACCACCGGCGCTGCACGACGCGTGAATCGCAGTCCATCAGTGCTTTCCGCCAAGCCGATGCGCGATGTATGTCCGCCGATCTCCTCGACCCCGCTCGCGTCCTCCGCGCGGTACAGGAGAAAAACCTTCCCGTCTCTCACAACGGCTGCCGGATTGAACGTTGCGTACGCCTCCCAGGCAACGATGCTGTCGTTCATGGGTGACCGAAAGCGCGCGTCGGGATTTGGTGTGATGACCGGGTTCACCTGCGCGGGTTTCGTAAACGGGCCGACCATCCAGGTCGGTCGCTGAGTCGCTGGACCGAGCAGCAATCCACCCGCTCCAGCTCCGAGTAAGAGCTTTGAGATCATGCAAGGAGCACGGAGCAGGGAGCACGGAGCAGTCTGCTTCCTGCTCCGTGCTCCGTGCTCCCTTTACGGCAAGGCATACGCCACATAGGTATCACTCGATTTCGACCCCAACTTCCCCCCGCCCGCCGCAATCACGACGAACTGTTTTCCGTTCACCGCAAACGTACTCGGCGTCGCATACCCCGGCGCGGGGAGCGTCGCTTCCCACAACAATCTTCCACTTTGCTTGTCGAACGCGCGGAATTTGGCGTCCTGCGTCGCCGCGATGAAGAGCAGCCCGCCCGCCGTGATGATGGGCCCACCGTACAGCTCCGTACCGGTCACCGGAAGACCCCGCGCGGACAGATCCGCAAATTCACCCAGCGGAATTTGCCAGCGGTACTCGCCCGTGTTGAGATCAATCGCGCTGAGCGTGCCCCACGGCGGCTTGATGGCGGGGTAGCCGCTCGAGTCTTTCCAGCGCTCGTAGCCGACGAACTCATAGGGCGACGTCGAGGCTCTGGGCCGCGACACCGTGTCGCCTGGCGGGACCGCATAGCCGAGGTATTCCAGCACGGCCCGGCGGTCGGTCCCGGGGAGATTGGCAAACGACGGCATGAAGCCGCGTCCCCACGCGAGTAGCTCCTTCACATTCTCGAGAGGCACACGGGCATGAATGGCCACAAGTGACGGCGCGCGATCCCTCCCGGCGCGATCCAGCCCGTGACAGCTCGCACAAACCGCCGCGTACACCGCGGCTCCAGAGCGGGGCGCGCCAGTCGACGGAGGAATCCTGGCCGACGCGCGCAGCGCCGAGATCCACGGGACATCGCTCGCGTTCACGTAGAGCACGCCGTCCGGATCGACGGCGGCCCCGCCCCACTCTCCGCCCCCGTCAAACCCCGGCAGCACGACCGTGCCTTGGCGCGTGGGCGGCATGAACAGTCCGGTCCGGAGTGCTCGGAATCGCTTCGCATCAGTGACATCGGATTCACGGACCTCTTGTCGCGCGAACGGCCGGGGCTGCAGCGGAAATGGCTGCGTCGGCCACGCGCGCTCCCCCGGGACGTCGGAACGCGGGACCGGGCGCTCTTCAATTGGAAAGAGCGGCTTGCCGGAATCGCGATCGAAAACGAAAACGAATCCGCTCTTCGCGATCTGCGCGACCGCATCGATGCGCGACCGATCGCGCGTCAGCGTGACGAGATTGGGCGTGGCGGGGAGATCGCGGTCCCAGAGGTCGTGGTGCACAGTCTGGTAATGCCACAGGCGTTTGCCGGTCGCAGCGTCGAGCGCGAGGAGGGAGTTAGCGAACAGGTTCGCGCCGGCGCGAGCGCCTCCGTAGAAATCGGGCGTCGCCGATCCTGTCGGCACGTACACGATGCCGCGCGCATGGTCGACGGACAGCCCGGCCCACGAGTTCGCGCCCCCCGCGGTTCGCCACGCGCCCTGCGGCCACGTGTCGTAGCCGACTTCACCGGGCCGGGGAATCGTGTGGAAGCTCCAGCGGATCGAGCCCGTGCGGACATCGTAGGCACGCACGTCACCCGGCGCCGAGCCGTCCTCTTCACCGACGCGGGTACCCTGGATCAGCAGGTCTTGGTAAATGGCACCAGGACTCGTGGCAACGAGGTATGCATCCCCGATGTCGCGAGACAAGCCGGCCGCGAGATCGATGGAGCCGGAGTCACCGAATGACTCGACGAGTCGCCCGTTCCTCGCGTTCAGCGCGTAGAGTCGGCGTCCAGCCGCGAAAAAAACCCGTCGGTCGTCACCGTCTGCCCAGTAGACGACGCCGCGATTGACGTGTGATAGATCCGTGCGTCGTGCATCGTGCGTCGTGCGTGGATCGAAGCGCCAAATCAGAGTGCCGCGATCCGCTTTCAACGCGACCACGGCGAGCGCAGGCGTGGTCGTGTACATGACACCGTTCACGACGATTGGCGTCGCCTGGATCTCGCCGTGACCGTTCGGAGGCAAGTCACCGGTATGATATGTCCACGCGACTTGCAGCTGTGCGATGTTTTGCGTGTTGATTTGGTCGAGTGCGGAGTAGCGGGTGTTGCCGGGATCGCCGCCCGTGGTACGCCAATCCACGGATGGCGCTGCGATCTTCGTGCAGCCGGCGACGACGAGGAGAAGGGCGGCGGCGCGGCTCAACCTACACGGCGCGCGCGTGCTCGTCACGATACTTCACGTACACCGTGCGATTCTGCCGCTCGGGGCCGAGAGTCGTCATGCCGAGTTTGCCGGCGATGGCGCGCGCCGCCTCGTTGGCGTCGTCGATGCAGGCGATGACGCGATCGAGCTTGGCGGTGTTGAACGCCCAATCGAGCGCCAGCTGGCAGGCCTGCTTCGCCATGCCGCGCGTTTGCACCTCGGAGCGCATCGCACACACCAGCTCGTAATCGTTCGCGTCGGTCGCGTGGGACTTGAGCAGTCCCGCGAAGCCCAGCGGGACCGGCCCTTCCATGACGGCGAACAAGTGATGCGCCTGGCGCGCCTCGGGGCCGGGTAACGTGCCAATGGACTCCCAGACGTCATCCTGCAGCTGCAGCGAGTTCAGCAGCGCAGTATGCGATTCGTTCAGCGGACGGAGTTCCATGCTGAGAATATGAGCCTCCGGCGCGATACCTGCTTGGCCGCCCCAGGAGTCATAATCCCTTGGGATGGTTGACGTAAGACCCCCTTGGTGCGTAGGTAAGATAGCCAGCACAAGTGGGGTCGTCATGACTGGTCATCGTTCCGCGGCGAGAGCATTGCTCTTCACCGCAACCGCGATCTCCGCGATCGCGCTGCCGTCGCACGCACAACGCGCGGGCGACGGCTTTCTATTTCATCCTCCAGGCGGCTCGTGGGCATGGCGAGCCGGGTTTGCATACGCGACGGCGAGCAGCGATGTGTTCGCATTCGTGACCGATCAACTGACCATCGACCGCTTCGACTTTGCGTCGGCGACAATCGGCACCAGCCTCGCGATTCGCCTGTCGGGGCGGAACGACCTTGTCCTTGACCTAGGCTATTCCAACGTCAGCCACGGCTCGGAGTTCCGCGACTGGGTCGACCAGAACGACCAGCCGATCGAGCAAACGACGTCACTGCGTCGCATCCCGATCACCGCCGGACTCAGGCATTACGTCACGTCACGCGGCCGCGCGATCGGCCAGTTCGCGTGGATTCCCGCCCGGCGCGCGCTCTATGTGGGCGTCGGCGGGGGGATGATGGAGTACAAGTTCAGCCAGGCGGGTGATTTCATCGACTTCAATTCGCTCAACGTCTTCAACGACCAGTTCGTCTCGCAGGGCTGGACTGCCGTCGCGCACGCCGCCGCCGGCCTCGACATCGGACTCGGCACCTTCACGATGCTGACCGCCGAGGCCCGCTACACCTGGGCGAAAGCGCCAATGAGCTCCGATTTCCAGGATTTCAACAAGATCGATCTGTCAGGCCCGTCGGTCACGGCCGGCCTGACGTTCAGACTCTATTAAGGAAGGCCGTATGCGCACGCAAATCCCAACGGTACTCATTGCCACCGCCCTTCTGGGTTTAGCGGCCACGCCTGCACGCGCCCAAAACACCGCGATCGACTCGCGCTGGATTGCCTACCTCGGCTGCTGGGAGTCGGTCGGAGGCGGCAAGCGCTCCGTCGTGTGCATTGTGCCCGCGGCGGACACGTCGGCCGTCGATCTCGTCACCATCGAGAACGGCGAGGTCATCAAGGCGGAGCAAATCCTCGCGACCGGCGCGCCGGTCGAGACGACCCGCGGTGAATGCACCGGCCGGCAGAGCGCCGGATGGTCAGCGGTCAGCGCCCGGCTCTATCTGCGCTCGCAGGAGCGCTGCCCCGATTGGGGTACGCGCACCGGCACCGGCATGCTCGCGATGGCGCGGGATGGGCTCTTGCTCTACATCCAGGGCAGCACCGTCGGCATGAAGACCGGCGTGCGTGTGCAACGCTATCGCGAGGCCCAGACCGATCTCGTTTTGCCGAGCGAGGTCAAGGACGCGCTGGACGCGCTGCACCTCGATGTGAGCGCGACGGCGCAGGCGTACGCCGCCGCGACGGCTCCGCTTGCGGTTGACGATCTCACCGAAGCGTCACGAGAACTGGATGCCGAAGTGGTGGAAGCATGGCTCATCGAGCGCGGCGGATCGTTCAACATCGACGCGAAACAGCTCGTCACGCTCTCCAACGCGGGCGTCCCGTCCCGTGTCACTGATCTGCTGATCGCCCTGTCGCATCCCGGAGTCTTCACAATCGATGCCACGTCCCGGGGTGTGCGGCGGATTGAGATCGAAGAGTCGTACGCCGCAGGAGGCAGCCCGTCTTATCCGGCCACGCCGTGGTACGGCAGCTGTGCGATGGAGTACATGCCTTTCCCTTATTCCTCGTACTACTGCGACGGATTCGGTTCATCGTACCCCTATGGGTACTCGTATCTGCGTGACTACCCAGTGATCATCATTTACAACGGGTCGGGCGGCAGTGGCGGGAGTGGCGGGGTCGGTACCTCTTCGCGGTCGCACGGCCGCGTCGTGAATGGGCGAGGATATCAAGAAGGGGCGCGCACGAACGCGGACGTGTCGCGATGGGGTGAGACGCGATCTGGCTCGACCGGTTCATCGTCGACCGGCACGGCGAGCGCGAGCACTACGTCGAGCTCGAGCTCGGGGGGCGAGCAGCGCACAGCCAAGCCGCGACCCTAACAGTTCCGGCCCTCAGCTCCTATCGGATTGTTAGGCCTAGATAGAAGACGTGCGCGTTATAACCGGGATTGCTGTGGGCGGTGTAGGCATTCGAGATGTGGGTGAAGCGATAGCCGAGCACAATAGAGCGATGAGCGTGCTTGCCGATCCGAATGCCAATCCCACCGCTCGTCAGAAAATTCAGCGAGCGCGCGTCGGGATCGGGGACGGCGCGCGCGAATATTACACCGCCGCCATTTGCCTCTGCGAACGCGAGGAGGCTCCCGCTGACCTGTTGAGATAGTCGTAGACCAACCGGCAGTAATCCGACGCCGGCGACGGCCCCGGAGTCAAATTCAGCGACGATATAGACGGAGTCCGTACCCCCGCGATTGGGAAACCAGCTGCCTTTCGCAATTGGTACCTTGGTCATGATGACCAATGGGGCGAGCGTTGCGAAGTAGCCGGCGGCGAAGCCCTTCCACCGCATCACCGGACGGCTCACGTACGCGCTCGCCATTATCAGTCCCCCGTCAGACACGCCGCCGTACCTCTCCGTGACCACTGATGGCCCGAAGCCCAGCAGCGCGCCGACCTCCCAATGGCAGCATGGCTGACTCGGCGGCGCCGAATCGCCCTGAGCCGACGCGGTCCCTGACGTTACTGTCAGTGCAAGAAAAATGACGGCTGATCTGACCATTCGCCCTGTCATGCTACCCCAAATGACCGCGGGAGCTTCAGGGAGGGGCCAGGCCCGGGCTGAATTACGCGAGTAAACTCGCGGCTCGGCATCTGTCGGTGAACCGACGCGCCGCGTTCGCGGCAGGTGCCAAGCCGCGGCTTCAGCCGCGCAATCTGGCCTGACGCAAACACAGTTCTAACGCGGGGGACGACGTCAGCCGCGGTGAGATGCGTTAGATCTGTGTGCACTATGGACAATCAGTTCATACGCTGCGCCGGTCTCGCCTCCGCACTGCTGGCGGCGTGCGGCGGTGGGCACAGCCATCCAAGCGCATCCGGCGCGCTCACTCCTGCCGCCGGCGATTCGCTCCCGACAGCGGTGTCGCAGGCTGTGGAGCGAGCGCGCACGGCGACAGCGCGCTTCGCGAATCTCGACGTCGCGGTCGCCGCCGGCTATCAACGCGACGCGGGGGGATGCGTCGCCAACGAGCCGCTCGGGACCATGGGTTTCCACCATGCGAACGGTACGCTCTACGACGATCGGCTCGACGTGGAGCGACCGGAGATTCTCGTCTACGAACGTCTGCCGGACGGCCGCTATCGACTGAACGGCGTGGAGTACATCGTGCCTTATTCTGCGCGTCCGCGCGACGCGACGCCCCCCCGGATCATGGGGCAAGCGCTCAAGCGCGCCGATCGCCTGCAACTTTGGTACTTGCACGTGTGGATCTGGCAGGAGAATCCGTCGGGCATCTTTGCCGACTGGAATCCTACGGTGCACTGTCTGCGCGGATCGTGAGGGAGCGCTGCTTGATGGGCCTGGTGTCGTCCGAATGAATGCCTACTCACCAATACGCCGCTGCTCCCGCGCGGCACTCAGGAGCCGCTCCGCGAAATCGAGCCGCTGTTGTGTTTCCGCAAGCTCCTGCTGGAGGCTTTGGACGGTCCGCTCCACCTCCTCCAGGCGCTCCGTTACCTCGGACGACGGTGTCTCGCCACGGATGACTCGCGCCACCTTGATGATCGTGAAGGCCGCGATGCTAACGGTGGACAGGAGTGCAACGAGAAAAACCTCAGGTGGCATGAGCGCGCCGTCCTAGATCTCGCCCAGGGTGCTGGTTCTAGTCAATTGATCCATGCCTCACACACCGAATTGACGTAGATGATAATTGAGATGTTTGTGCTGCAGCACGCCCCAACTCCGACCCGAAATCGCGCCAAACACGCGACTCGCCGGCCACGTGGCGCTCGGCCCGCGCGCCCCAAAACGCTGCACCAGATCGCGCAGCCCGGCGACATCGGCCGTCCAGGTGGTCGGGCGCGTAGCGAGAAACTCGGGAGGGCTTTGCCCCTTCCCTCTGGGCCACGGCACGACGTGGATCGCGAGCCAGTTCAGCGGAAAACTCGTGAATGGCCCAGAGGGCGGGCCGGCGTCGAGCTCGCCCAAGCCCTGGCGCAACCCGCTGCTGACATGGCAGACCATCTCGGACGCTGTAAAGCGACCCCAAGAAGGCTTGCGATCCGGGGTCAGGCGAGAAATCCGATCGAGAATCCGTGCGCGGGCGTCTTGATCAAAAAGTGATGACATTGGTCTAGAATCTACTCCAATTGGCATGGCTGTATCGGCGTCCTGTCGTTAACGTGATCGCCAACAACACCCGAGCGCATTGCATGCCGATCTCACGCCGCTCTACCCGCGAATCTCTCCTGGTCCTCGCGGTCCTCACCGGTGTTCTGTGTCCGGCACCGGTCTTCACGCAGCAGCCCAGGCGCGGCGCCCTCTACTATCCTGGCTCACATCCCGAGTGGGAACGCCGCTCCGCAGCCACACTCGGCATGGACGCTCGCCTGCTCGATTCGGCGATCGTTTTCGCAAATGCTAACGAGTCTCCCGAGCCGCGCGATCTCGAGGAAAACCATCATCTGGCCTGGGGCCGCGAGCCACATAGCGAACCCATCGGGCCATTCACGTCCCGCGGCGCACCCACGGGCATTGTCGTGCGCAACGGATACATCGTGGCTGAGTGGGGAGATCCGGCGCGCGTCGACATGACGTTCAGCGCCACCAAGAGTTTCCTCTCGACGACCGTCGGCCTGGCTTACGACCGCGGCATGATTCGCGATCTTGCGGACAGCGTGCGCAAGTACGTGCCGAGCGGCGAGTTTGACTCCAGGCACAACCGGACGATCACGTGGGACCACCTGTTGCGACAGACGAGCGACTGGGAGGGAACGTTATGGGGCAAGCCGGACTGGGCCGACCGGCCGCCCGCCAATCAGCCGCTACGGGAATACATCGGCCGTGCGCGCACCGCGCCCGGGACGTCGTACAAGTACAACGACGTGCGTGTGAACGCGCTCGCCTACGCCGCGCTCCAGGTCTGGCGTCGTCCCCTGCCCCAGGTGCTTCGCGAATACGTCATGGACCCGATCGGCGCCTCCAATACGTGGCGCTGGCATGGATACGAGAACTCCTGGGTCACACTGGACGGGGAGCGCATGCAGTCGGTGAGCGGCGGCGGCCATTGGGGCGGCGGCATGTTCATCAGCGCGCTCGACCAGGCCCGCTTCGGGCTGCTCACCCTGCGGCGCGGCAAGTGGAGAGACCGGCAGATTGTCTCCGAGAAATGGGTGTCGCTGGCGTTGACACCGACCGCCGTGCAGCCCGGATATGGCTTCATGAATTGGTTCTTGAACACGGAGCGTCGCATGCTGCCGAGCGCACCCGCGAACAGTTTCTGCCATCGCGGAGCGGGTGTGAATGTCGTGTGCGTGGTCCCCGATCAAAACCTGGTGATCGTCGCGCGCTGGATTCGTAACGACGCCGTCGACGGGCTCGTGCAGCGAGTGCTCGCGTCAATCACGGAACGTCGTTAACGATCTCCGCGCCTCGGCATGAATAGCACACCAATGATGAGCACGAAGCCTGCGGCCAGCAGCTCGGCGCGAACGTGACCCGTTCTGATGTACACGACGAGTGCGATTACCCAGGCAGCGAGACCGGCTAGCACTCCAAGACGAAGCGCCAGGCGTCGAATGCGTCCAGCGGTAATGGGATCGAGGGCCATGGTGAGATCAACCTAGCATACGGGAAGTGCTTTCGCAGGTAGCTTATCCGAGGTGAAGGTCCCTCGCTCCCTGTGCACCGCCAATTGGCCTGATACCGCCTACAGGCGCGGCGATCTCCGCGAGCGGGTATTGCAGTTCGGAACCGGCATGTTGCTCCGGGCCTTGTGCGCGGCGTCGGTGGACGAGGGAGCGCTCAGCCAATGTACATGACGTTCCGGTGGTTCGGTCCCACCGATCCGATTCCGCTCACGCACATCCGGCAGATCCCGGGCGTGAACGGCGTGGTCAGCGCGCTGTATGACCTACCGGTCGGCGCAGCGTGGCCGCGCGAGCGCCTCGAGCGCCTCGCGGCAGCTATCGACGCCGCGGGTCTCAGGTTGTCTGTCGTCGAGAGCATCCCGGTGCACGAAGACATCAAGCTCGGCCGTCCGAGCAGGGACCGGCTGATCGCGAACTACTGCGACAGTGTGCGCGCGATGGGCGAGATCGGGGTTTCCGTGCTGTGCTACAACTTTATGCCCGTGTTCGACTGGATGCGGACCGATCTGGAGATGCCGCTCCCGGACGGCTCAAGCGCCCTCGCCTATGACCACCGCGCGCTCGCCGCCGTAGATCTTTCCCGCGGCACCGGCGACCTGCCCGGTTGGGCCACTGCCTACAGCGCCGGCGAGCTGCAAGCGCTCATTGCCGGATACCGCCTGGTGAGTGCCGAGCAGTTGTGGGATCATCTCGCCTACTTCCTCGAACGCGTCGTACCGGTTGCGGCACAAGCGGGCGTGCGAATGGCGATCCATCCCGACGATCCCCCCTGGCCCATCTTTGGGCTGCCGCGGATCATCTGCCGCGCGCCCGACCTCGAGCGGCTGGTGGGTCTCGTCGATAATCCGGCGAACGGCGTGACGTTCTGCACGGGCTCGCTCGGCGCGCTTCCCGACAACGACGTGCCCGCAATGGCGCGCCGCATGGGTAGTCTCGGGCGGATTCACTTCGCCCATTGTCGCAATGTGCGCGTGACCGGCGAGCGGCAGTTTCACGAAACGCCCCATCCTTCGGCGTTGGGTGGTGTCAATCTCGGCGCCGTGCTGCACGAGCTGCACGCGACAGGATTCGCCGGTCCGATGCGTCCCGATCACGGCCGCATGATTTGGGGGGAGCGCGGTCGCCCCGGTTACGGCCTGTACGACCGTGCTCTCGGCGCGATGTATCTGCAGGGGCTGTGGGAGGGAATCGGCCGGTATGAGAACAAGGGACGGGAGACGGGGGAGGAGTGACCCCTCCTCCCTCCCCGCTCCCACGTCCCTCCGGCTACCGATGGACGATCTGCGCACTGCTCTTTGTCGTCACGACGATCAACTACGTGGACCGGCAGGTGCTCGGCATTCTCGCGCCCACTCTGCAGCGCGAGCTACGCTGGTCGGAGACGCAGTACGGAGACATCGTCTCCTGGTTCAGCCTGGTGTACGCGTTCGGCTTTCTCATCGCGGGACGCTGGCTGGACCGCGTGGGTGTGCGACGTGGGTTCGCCACCGCGGTGGTCGTGTGGAGCCTGGCCGCGATCGGCCACGCGTTCGCCCGCACGGCCGCGGGATTCTCAGCCGCTCGCGCGCTGCTCGGTCTGGGCGAGTCGGCCAACTTTCCCGGCGCGATCAAGACGGTCGCGGAGTGGTTTCCAAAAGAGGAGCGCGCGCTTGCGACTGGTATTTTCAACGCCGGCACGAACACCGGCGCGATCGTCACCCCGCTGCTCGTTCCCTGGATCGCGCTGACGTGGGGCTGGCCGTGGGCGTTCATCGTGACCGGGTCCATCGGCTTCCTCTGGTTGATTCTCTGGCTCGCGCTGTATCGCAGCCCTCCCGCCACGACGCATCCGGACGATGTCGATGAGCCGTCTGCGACTGTTCCCTGGATCCGCCTGCTCGCCCTTCGGCAGACTTGGGCGATCATCGTCGGCAAGCTGTTGGCTGATCCGATCTGGTGGTTCTATCTGTACTGGCTGCCCAAGTTCCTCGACACCACCTACGGCATCAACCTGGCGCGCGTCGCATTGCCGCTCATCGTTGTCTATCTCGTAGCCGACGTCGGCTCGATCGGGGGCGGCTGGCTGTCCGGCAAGCTGATCAAGCGAGGGTGGACCGCGAACCGAGCACGCAAGACGGCGATGCTGCTGATGGCACTCGTAATCGTACCGACGGCGCTCGCACCTCGAGCGGGGAGCTTATGGACCGCGGTGCTGATCGTCGCCGTCGCCGCGGCGGCTCATCAGGGCTGGTCGGCGAATGTGTATACGCTCGCGAGTGACATGTTCCCGCGCTCGGTCGTGGCGTCGATCTCCGGGATCGGCGGATTCGCGGGTGCCATGGGCGGCGTGCTATTTCAGCGCATCACCGGCCGCATCCTCGATGCCAACGGCAACGATTACACACCCATCTTCGTGGTGTGCGGGTTCGCGTACGTGACCGCCTGGACTATTATCCAGGTGCTGGCCCCGAGACTCGAGCCCGCACGGCTGAAGGAGATCGCATGATAGCGCCGCTGTTGCTGCTCGTCCTTCAAACGACCGCGTCGAGACCAAATGAGCTGACCGCTGCCGAGCTGAACGCGGGATGGCAGCTCCTGTTCGACGGCCGGACTTTCATCGGCTGGCGCGGGTTGGGCTACGACTCCGTCCCGACGGCCCACTGGATGATCGAGGACGGCGCGATCAAGAAGATCGCGAGCGGCAAGGTACCCACGTTGCCGGACGGTCAGCCGCTGCGCGGCGGTGATCTCATGACTGTGGACAGCTTCGCCGACTTCGAGCTCTCGTGGGAGTGGAAAGTCACGCCGGGCGCGAACAGCGGGGTCAAGTACAACGTCTCCGAAGCGTTCTCCGTCGCCCAGGCGCCAAATCACGCGGCGCTCGGATTCGAGTATCAGATTCTCGACGACGACCGGCACGAGGACGGACAACTCCCGAGCCACCGCGCCGGCGCGTTGTACGATCTGATTGCTCCGGGATCGCGGAAGCAGCTGCACCCCGTAGGCGAGTGGAATCAGTCGCGCGTGATCTTCCGCGGCAATCACGGCGAGCATTGGTTGAACGGCCAGAAAGTCGTCGAGTTCGAGCTCGGCCGGGCGCAGATGGATTCGCTGCTCGCCAAAAGCAAGTATCGCACGATCCCGGGATTCGCCGACCGTCGCCGCGGTCACATCGTGTTGCAGGATCACGGCGACGAGGTCTATTTCCGCAACATCAAAGTGAGGGAGTTATGAAACGCCGTCGGTTTGTCAAAACCGTCTCCGCGGCGGGACTCAGTTTGGCGGGGTCGCCGCTGCGCGCAATCGGACAGTCACCGAGCGAGAAGGTCGTCGTCGCCGTCATGGGGCTGAACGGCCGTGGTGCGGTGCTGGGCCGTGTATTCGCGAAGACGCCGAATGCCGCCGTGGCGTACGTGTGCGACGTGGACGCCCAGGTGCTGGCCAAAGAGGCGACCGCAGTCGGTCAGGCGCAGGGAACGACGCCGAAAACGGTCGCTGACTTTCGCCGCGTGTTGGACGACAAGACGGTGAACGCTCTCGTGATAGCCACCCCCGATCACTGGCACGCGCCTGCCACAATTCTCGCGCTCTCGGCCGGCAAACATGTGTATCTCGAAAAACCTGGCAGCCACAATCCCCGCGAGGTCGAGCTGCTGGTTGACGCGCAACGCAAGACGGGGCGCGTCGTGCAGTTGGGCACGCAGCGGCGCTCTTCTCCTCGCTGCATCGAAGCGATCCAGGCGATCCGCGACGGCGTGATCGGTCGCGCCTACTTCGCCAAGGCGTGGTACGCGAATCGACGCAGGTCGATCGGTCGAGGCAAGGCGGTCGCCGTCTCCGCTGGACTCGACTACGAGCTCTGGCAAGGACCGGCTCCGCGGACGCCCTTTCACGACAACGTCATCCACTATAACTGGCACTGGTTCAAGCGCTGGGGGACGGGCGAGATCTGCAACAACGGAACGCACGAGCTGGACGTTGCCCGCTGGGCGCTCGGCGTGGACTATCCCACCCGAGTTACCTCGGTGGGCGGTCGCTACCACTTCGCGGACGACTGGGAGTTCACCGACACGCAGCAGGCGGGCTTCGAGTTCGATGGGGGGCGCAGCATCGTGTGGCAGGGCCTGAGCTGCAACGCGTTCCCCACTGAGAAGCGCGGACGCGGAACCATCGTCTACGGTACGACTGGCAGCATGCTGATCGATCAGGATGGCTACACCGTGTACGACCTAGAGAATAAGGTGGTCAAGGAGTCGCTCGAGTCCGCAAGCGCGGACCCGCTCGCGCCGAGCGGCGACGATCAACTGACGGGGCAACACATCGCGAACTTCGTGCAGGCGGTTCGCACCGGTACGCCCGTGAGCCAGCCGATTAGTGAAGGCGCGAAAACCGTCCTGCTGTGCCACCTCGGCAACATCGCGCAGTGGACCGGTCGCGCGCTGCGCATCGACCCACGTACCGGCCGCATCGTTGGCGACGAGGAGGCCATGCGTTTCTGGCAGCGGGAGTACGCACCGGGCTGGGCGCCCGTCGTTTAATCCGGAGACCGGCTCATCCTCCCTGAGGACCGGTTCTTCGATCCGGATCCAGCGGTTCGCCGTGTCGCGCGCGCGCTGTACGAAGAAACGCACGGCCTGCCCATCGTCTCGCCGCACGGCCACGTCGATCCGCGGATTCTTGCTGAAGACGCACCGTTTCCGGAACCGGCGGCCCTCCTCGTTCAGCCCGATCACTACGTACTCCGCCTGCTCTACGCGCACGGTGTTCCGCTCGAGGATCTCGGCGTCCCGCGTCGAGACGGGGGGGGGCCGCCCATCGAGGCGGATCCACGCCAAGTGTGGCAGCGCTTCGCTGACCACTACTATCTGTTTGACGGGACGCCGACCGGCGCGTGGCTGAACTACGAGCTGCACGAGGTCTTCGGCATCACAGAGCCGCTTTGGGGCGACACGGCACCGCGCATCTATGATGAGATCCGCGAGAAGCTCGGCTCACCGGAGTTTCGCCCGCGGGCGCTGTTCGAACGGTTCAACATCGAGGTCCTTGCCACCACGGACGCGGCGACAGACGCGCTCGACCACCATCGCGCGATCCGCGACTCCGGATGGAAAGGTCGCGTCATCCCGACCTTCCGGCCTGATGCGCTGTTTCGCATCTCGGCCCCCGGGTGGCGGGCGGCCGTCGAGGCGCTCGGGACAGGGGAGTACACCGGCTTCATGCGCGCATTGGCCGAGCGGCGCGTCTACTTCAAGAGTCTGGGCGCCACCGCGACCGACCACGGAGTCCTCGCGCCGTACACGGTGGTACTGCGAGAGGAAGCGGCGGAACGCCTGTTCCGACTGGCGTTGGAGGGGAAAGCGGCTCGCGAGGACGAACGGCGTTTCACCGCCCACCTCCTCATGGAGATGGCGCGCCTATCGCTCGCGGACGGTCTGGTCATGCAGATCCACGCCGGTGCGTTGCGCGACCACAACCAGCTGATATTCGACCGGTTCGGTCCCGACCGGGGCGGCGACATCCCCGTTGCCACCGAATTCACGCGCAATCTCCGCCCGCTGCTGAACGCGTGCGGCAACGACCCGCGATTCACGCTGGTGCTGTTCAGCCTGGACGAATCAACCTACAGTCGCGAGTTGGCCCCACTCGCCGGTCATTACCCCGCGGTGCGTCTCGGCCCGGCGTGGTGGTTTCACGACTCGATGGAAGGTATGCGGCGATTTCGCGAGCGGACGACCGAGACGGCTGGCATTTACAAGACGGCCGGGTTCAACGACGACACGCGGGCGTTTTGCTCGATCCCCGCGCGGCACGACCTGGCGCGCCGCATGGACGCCAACTACCTGGCCGGTCTCGTCGCGCGCCACGTGATCGCCGAGCGCGACGCGCGCCGCATGGCACACGCGCTCGCGTACGATCTCGCCAAGCAGACCTATCGCCTGTGACTACATAGGGAGCAAGGAGCACGGAGCAGTGAGCACCAGCGCTATCTCGCCGCGGTTGTTACTCCTCCTTTGAGATACCGATCCAGGAAGGTCAGCACCTGCGTGTAACCGCTGATCTCGTTTTGCTTTTTGACAAAGCCGTGGCCCTCATCTGAAAAGATCACGTATTCGACGGGTATGCCCTTCTTGCGAACCGCCGCGACGATATCGTCCGACTCTGCCTTCAGCACGCGTGGATCGTTTGCGCCCTGGAGCACCATCAGGGGGACTTTGATCTGGTCGGCGTTGAAGAGCGGAGAGATGCGGCGGAGCCGCGCGCTGTCAGCCGCCGGATCGCCCAGTTCGGCATAGAGCGCCTCCCGGAAGGCCGCCCACCAGGGAGGGATGCTCTCCAGCGTGCGTACCCAATTCGAGATGCCAAAGAGATCGACACCGACCTTGAATGCGTCCGGTTGGAGTGTGAGTGCTGCCAGCACCATATAGCCGCCGTAACTTCCGCCGATAATACCGATCTTCGTCGTGTCGACGTAGCCAGTTTGGGCCAGCATGCGCTTGCTGGCGACGACGTCACCGAGATCCGCCTCGCCGTGCTTCTTGTCGTCCATCGCAAAGAACGTCTTGCCGTAACCCGAACTGCCGCGGTTGTTGATGTCGAAAACGACGTACCCGTGGTTGACCAACGCCTGCGTGAGTGCAAAGTACCCGACTTGCGCCTGCCCGCCCGGGCCACCATGCACGAGGACGAGCGCTGGGGCCTTCGCGTCGGGCGAAGCCTGATGAGGCCGGTACAGGACGCCCGGGATCTCGAGGCCATCGTACGATTTGAACCGAACCACTCGGGGCACGACGAGGTCCTCGCGGCGAAGGCCAGGATTGAGCGCGTTGGTCAAGCGCTTCGGTGCTGCCCCGCTGATCACACCGGCGTACAGCTCGTCCGGCACGCTGCCGTCGCTGGCGTAGAACGCGAACGATGAATCGTTGCGCGCGACGCTGACGCCGCGAACCAGCCCTTCAGGCATGCCGGAGACCGCTGCTGGCTGCAAGCTCGAAGCTTCGAGCAGGCGGGCTGCGTACTTCGCGTCTTCGTTGACGTACACAGTCAGGTACCGGCCGCGCTTGGAGTACTCCGCGCCCAGCACGTCCCAGGGCTGCTCGTAGACCGTCGTCTTCCCTCCAGTCGCCAGGTCATAACTGCGCAGCGACGCGAATTCCCGCGCACTGTCGGACACGAAAAGTAGCTTCGTGTGATCCGGGGAGAAGTCGGACGGTGAGTTGGAAATATTTCCGGTATGCTGGGTGATGTTCTTCGTCGTTCCGGTCTGACGGTCATACAAATAGATGTCTGCGTCCGAGGTCGTGCGCGTCTTCACCAGCGCCACGTAACGCTTGTCGCGAGAAATCGGACCGATGTTGAAGCCTTCGGTGTTCCGATAGAGCAATGTCCGCTTCAAGCCATCAACGGTGATCTCGTAGAGGTCGAAGTACCGCTGATCCCGCTCGTTGGTGGAGACAAAGAACGAGCGATCGTCGCCTGCCCAGGCCTGGAAATTCGCCTTGAGCTTAGAGCCCGGTGTCAGATCCTGCACCCGGCCATCCGGGTGACGAACGTAGATATGGGTCAACTCGTTCCCGCCCTCGTCACTCGAGTACAGGAAGCGCTCATCGGTTGGGAAGTAGCCGATCGCAAAGACTGAATTGGTTGTCGATTGCGTCAGCGGCTCCGGCTCGCCGCCCGCTGCGGGCACCGCGTAGGCATTCCAGATGCCCGATCGGTTCGAGGACACCAGCAGCTTCTGCCGGTCAGGCGACCAGGAAGCGCCGAAATATTCCGAGTTCTTGTAGAAATCTTCGACTGAATACTGAGTGGGCGTAAACACTCGTTCGCCTTCCGAACCGGCGTTCGAGCACGCAGCCAGCATGACTACGGCCGCAGGGTAGGCGAAACGGCAAGCAGCGGAGTTCACGGAGCCCTCTTTCTTCATGAGGTGTGGTTGTGGCAAATCAGACGCGGCGAAGTGCCTCCTCTAAGCGCTGCCTCCCTCGTCAGTCGGTACAATCGCCCACATGATCACGTAGACGAGTACTCCAGGGAATGCCGCTGAGATGATCGACCCGACGACGTAGAGCACGCGCGCCAACGTCGCATCGATGCCGAAATAGTGCGCAAGGCCGCCGACAACGCCCGCGATCATGCGGTCGGAGCGGGATCGCCGTAGCGGGCGGTTGAGAGATGCCATGGGGTCCTCCACTTGGGGCCGGCAGAGTGAGAACGAGTCAGTACGGAGTTAGCTCAGTTCACCGAAGTGCTTGCCATAATCCTTTATGGCGGCTGCGACGACTTTCAGCGCGTGTGTCCGTCCGTACACGCGCTCAATTGTCACGGAGGCAGGACGCTCGGGGACGAGTTTGTATGTCTCGAAATAGTGACGGAGTCTCTCAACCAACACTTTCGGCAGATCCTTAAGATCGTGGGCAGTCCCATAGACGTAGTCGTTATCGAGGACCGCGATGATCTTGTCATCCGCGTCGTATCCGTCGATCATCTGCAGCCCCCCGACCACCCTTGCCCGAACCAGGATTTCGTTGCGCGTGATGGGACGCTCTGAAAGCACGCAGATGTCGAGTGGATCTCCGTCGCCCTTCTTGGATTTGGGAGAAAGCTGTTGGACGCATTCGGCGCAGTACGTCCGCGGTATGAAACCGTAGAGCGCGGGTGGTTGCGATGAGCCACGCTGCGGCCGATCGATCCGAAGGTATCCGGAGTGCTTGTCCACTTCGTACTTGATCAGATCGAACGGGGTGATCTCAACAAAGGCATACAGGAGACCCGGCGGCTCGGGGCCGACTTCGAGCCCGTGCCACGGATGCGGGCGATACCGGCTGGGCGGCGTGGGCGAGTCGGACGGTTTCTTGACCATTTCAGAATCGAGAGTAGAACTCGAGGGTAGTCAAGCTGTCGGAGGCTTCCGCCTCGCCCGCTTCGACCGAGCCACTGCGACAGCTTTGTCCGCCCAGGAGCGAAGTTGTTGAAGATCCTCCAGCACATCGGCCGGCACCTCGTAGTACTGCATGACCTCACCATCCTCGCCGTACGGACGGAACGGCCCCATGCCGCGACGCTCGAAATCTGGCCGATTCGAATCATCGACCTTGAAGTAGAGAACATCATCGGCGATCAGCGCAATGAAGAACGCGCCGGAGTAGATGCCGACGCCGCCGAACATGGCTCGACCGCGCACGGCTGGAACCACTCGACTCAGCTGATCGATGACAAAGGTTCGGAAACTCGAGCCACCTTGCACGACAGCACCTGGAGCGTGATTCCGTAAAGCACAATCAGCGGCATGAAAAGCAGAAGTCGCTGCGGATCGACTGGATTCAGCCCGCGCATGGCGACAAGGATGAGGAACGCCCAGTAGATGATGCCCCGGAGCGCCGCCCGGCGCGGAAGCAGGGCTCGCACGCCCATGAGAACGATCGCACCGGCAAGTCCTGACAGCGCGCCGAGCAGAATGACGGTCATCGTACCGCCCCAGGAAGAGGCCGGCATGCCGCCCGACATTACGGCGATGCCGCGCATCGCAACCCGCCCGCCGATTCCCAGGATGAGAGCGCCGCTCCCAACGCCAAGCAAGAGCGTCTTCATTTCGAAGCCAGCCGTTTGCGCACCTCGTCCACAACCGTGCGACCCTTGGGAAGAACGCCGAGCGCCGCGAGCTTCCCACCGTCCACGACGACCTTGCCGTCAACCAAGACCTTGAACTCACCGTAATGACCGCGGACCATCTCCACATCGGTCTTCAGCTCGCGGCGAATCCGAGCCGCCACCCGGACGGCGTGAATGCCGGAGATTCAGTACACGCAGTACCGGAATGCTACTCGTGCCATGTCGGGCACCGATCCTTTCGACTCATCGTTCCGCCTGGCGATCGAGCGTCGGCTTCAGATCGACGATCGGGGTGCCGTCGATCGCCTCCAGTGCGTGCACTCGCATGCGCGTCGGCGCGGCCACTTCGACGATCGTCACGCGATGCACGCCCACCGGGTTGGGCCGGTCCGCGGATCTGGTGCTGAACACCCCGCGGAGCGGAACGGAAAGATCGTCGCGTGGGTGCACCCTCAGTGTCCCACGGTCAGCCTGGTCGAGCCAGGTGAGCACGAGCACCTCGTCACCCACTCGCAGGTCGCGCAATCCCGGCTCGACGTCGGGCGCGAATTCGAGCCATGCTTCGGGCGCGCCCTCATCGCCCTGTTTCGGAGCCTGGTCCAGATCTATCAGCGGCGAGCGGACGCGTCCGATCGGCCGGATGGTGAACATGTCTCGGGACGGTGTGTGCATTGCGGTCTCACTGCAATTCTACTTCCAAATCGTCCCACGGGTACTGCCGCACCGTCACGGGACATCAGCGTTACATTCGAGCGTGCCCTCCCCTTCTCTGTCCGCTCCCGGCGAGCGCCTGCGCATCCTGTGGCGCCGTCTGGCGCCGCTCCCCGGCGGCAAGGCGCTCTTCACGTTTCTCCTGGGCCGCATGACTCCGTACTCCGGCTCGATCGGCGCACGTGTCGAGGAGCTGGAACCGGGCTGGTGCCGCGTGACCCTGCGCGACCGGCGCCGCGTGCGCAATCACCTCGGCTCGATCCACGCGATGGCTCTCGCCAATCTCGCCGAAATGGCGAGCGGACTCGCCGTGCTCGCCGGACTCCCGGCCACCGTCCAGGGCATCGTCACCGGCTTTTCCATCACCTATCTCAAGAAGGCTCGCGGTCGATTGATCGCGGAATGCCGCGCCGAGCGACTCGAAGTTACGGCGGAGCAGGAGTACGAAGCCCCGGTCGCCATTACCGACGCGCAGGGCGACGTCGTTGCCCGCGCGAGTGCGCGCTGGCGCCTCCGGCCAGTCCCACGCACCACGCACCACGCGCCACGCACCGCCACGGCGTGAGCCTCCTCAACACCGCGCTGACAAAGCAGCTCGGGATCGAGGTTCCTCTCATCTGCGGCGCGATGTACCCCTGCACCAACCACGAGCTCGTTGCTGCTGTCTCGGCGGCGGGCGGCATCGGCGTGGTTCAGCCGCTCTCGATGATTTACGTCTACGGGCACGACTTGCGGACCGGGCTGCAACTGATTCGTCGAACAACCGAGAAGCCGATCGGGATGAACGTGCTGATCGAGCGCAGCTCGAAACTCTACCTCGAGCGGATGCGGCGCTACGTCGATATCGCGATCGAAGCAGGGGTTCGCTTCTTCGTGACGTCGCTCGGTAATCCGCGCTGGGTGGTGGACCGCGTCGCTCCGGAAGGCGGCATCGTCTATCACGACGTGACCGAGCGCAAATGGGCCGAGAAGGGATTGGCCGGCGGGGTGCACGGCCTCATTGCCGTGAACGATCGCGCGGGCGGGCACGCGGGACCGTACAGCGCCGAGCGGCTCTACGAACAGCTCCACGACCTCGGTGTGCCGATCGTGTGCGCGGGTGGGATCGGTGACGAGCGTGACTTCGTCCGAGCGCTGCGGATCGGTTACGCAGGCGTCCAAGCCGGCACGCGCTTTATCGCGACCGACGAATGCGGCGCCCATTCCGACTACAAGGACGCAATCGTCTCTGCGAGCGCCGACGACATCGTTCTCACGGAACGAGTGACCGGTGTGCCGCTCGCGGTCATCCGCACGCCCTACGTCGATCGCATCGGCACGAAAGCGGGACCCATCGCCCGCTGGTTGTTGCGCGGACGCAAGACCAAGCATTGGATGCGCACGTTCTACGCACTGCGCTCGGCCTGGCAGCTCAAGCGCGCATCACTGGCGGGCGGCGCGCGTGAGAAGACGTCGAAGGACTATTGGCAAGCCGGCAAGAGCGTCGCAGGAATTCACAGCGTGGAGCCGGCGGGAGCGATCGTCCGGCGGTTTGCGGCGGCGGCGAGTACGTAACATCGAAGTTCTGGGCCAAGAGGGGACCGAGCTGAACCTCCGCACCGTGCTCGACAAGCTCCGCCGGAAGCGCGATTTGCTGGGGCCGCGGTAAACGGCTAGAGTAAGGTGTGCTCAGATCCGTCAGCTGCTCGGTTGCTCTGGGTCTCGGCGTTCTCGCCTGCCGCGAAGCTCCGACTGGCGGCGAAACAACGAATGTCCTGGCACCAGTCTCCTGCCCCACGCCCAAGTCCTCCGACGCCGTGCTCGTCGATGCCACACATGACGGCGGCGTCTGGTGGTTTCCACAAGTGGCTCCGTTCGACACGGCTCAATCTCATCAGGGACAGGAACTCGCCAACACGCTCCGTGGGAAGGGCTATCAGGTCGACGAGCTTTGGCGCGGCGAAATGGTCTCGCGCGATCAGCTGCTCGATTACCAGATCGTGATTCGCGCCGGTGCCTTTGGCGGCTATACCCGCAGTGAGCTCGACGCGTACGAGGACTTCCTGCAGTGCCCGCGAACGCTCATACTCCTCAGCGAGTACCTCCGCACCGGCGAGCACGACGGTCTCGCCCACAGACTCGGCATCGTCCTGAGCGGTTCAGCGACCGGGAGCATGACGACGTTCGCCACGGATTCGATCACGGCGGGTGTCGGATCGGTGACGTACCTGGCGGGATCCGTCGTCGACGTCGAGCAATCTCAGTCGGTGCGCGTTCTCGGCTGGCTCGAGGACGGCCAACCGGTGATGGGGATCCAGGAAGGGCGGCGCGCCAAGCTGTTCTTCATGGGCGATACAAACAGTCTCGAGTTCATCCCTCAACCGCTCATCGATAACCTCGTCGCGTGGGGATTCTAAAGGGGCTCAGCTCCGCTTCGTAACACCCGGTCGCGCGGGCGGATGTTCTGGTTGTGGTGAAAGACATTGTCGGGGTCGTACGTGGTCTTGACGTCGACCAGCCGGTCGTAGACGGAGTCGCCGTATGCCTCGCGGACGCGGTCGGGATCTTCGTCGCCCCCGAGGAAATTGACGTAGACGCCTTCCCGGAACCGGCCGAGGGCGGCGAAGAATTCCCTCGTCCACACGGTGTCGCGGTCGCCGAAGTCCTCGCCGGGCCGCCACACGCCATCGAGGGTGATCGCGTGTGATGCCTGCCGATTCCCGAAGGCCGTCACGCCATCAGCCACTCGACTCACGGCCCCCTGCAAATGGAACATGGCCACGTACGAGCGTGGCGACGCGCAAGAGAACGCGTGCTCCGCGAGCACGTCGATGAGTTCGTCGCGGAGCTCAGGGAGGTAGGTGGACTTCCAGTAGTAGTTCCAGCCATGGACGACGGTCGCGTCGATCGCGCTCTGGAAACTCACGTATTGCGTGGGCCCGACTAGGTCGAGGAGAGGAGTCCGGGATGCGCGGAGCGGGCGGAGCGTCTGCTCCGCGTCGTCGATCGGCCCGGCATAGCAGGTACCCACCATCACCACCGGACGCCAGCGCAGCTCCTCCGGGATGCCTGGAAGCGGTGGCGCGGTGCCGAATCTTACGACAGTGCCGAGCGCGTCGGGAGCATCGCGGATGAAGTCGCGGTAGACGCGCAGCACCTCACGTGCGTCCCGCGCGTCCCAGAGGATCGGACCGGCCAGGACGGTGGGGCCAACCGAGTGGAGGCGGAACTCGAAAGATGTGACCACGCCGAAGTTACCACCGCCGCCTCGCAGCGCCCAAAAGAGGTCGGAGTACTCGTCCTCGGACGCGCGCAGCAGCTCGCCGTCGGCTGTCACAACGTCGAGAGCGAGCAGGTTGTCGACCGTCAGGCCGTGCTTGCGCATCAACCAGCCCACGCCACCGCCCAGCGTGAGACCGGCGACGCCGGTGTGGCTTACAATGCCGCCGGTGGTGGCGAGACCGTGCGCTTGCGTCTCGTGGTCGACATCCCCCCACAGCGCACCGCCCTGCACCCAGGCCCTGCGGCGTTTGGGATCGACGCGCACACCCCGCATCGCCGAGAGGTCGATCACGATTCCGTCGTCGCACACGGCGGTGCCCGCCACGTTGTGGCCCCCGCCCCGTATGGCGATCTCAAGGTCGTGATCGCGCGCGAAGCGCACCGCCGCGACGACGTCGCGGGTTCCTATGCATCGGGCAATTAGGCGCGGGCGCCGGTCAACGGCACCGTTCCACACCTTCCGGGCGCTGTCGTAGTCGGCATCGCCGGCACTGATGAGCCGGCCTCGGAACCCGTCGAGCCTCGCTGTCGTCATGAGCTCCTCCGCTCTCGATGAGCCCATCGTACGACGGCCGGAGGGGCGTGTGAAGTCTAAAATCTGGACTTCACAACCGGAGATCGTGGCGTTACACTCGCGTTGTGAGGACATACGGCCAGTACTGCCCCATCGCACGGGGCGCCGAGATCTTTGCCGAGCGCTGGACGCCGCTGATCATTCGCAACCTGTACCTTGGCTGTGGAAACTTCGGTGAGATTCTGGAGGGCGCGCCCGGACTCTCTCGAACCCTGCTCTCACACCGGCTCGAGCAACTCCAATGGCTTGGTGTTGTCGAATCGGCCGCCAAGACCCGCGGGCGCGGGCACCACTACAAACTCACGGTCGCGGGTCGAGAGCTCTTCATGGTCTGTCAGTCGCTGGGCGAATGGGGAGCGCGTTGGCTCGAGATCGCCCACCACCACTTCGACCCCTTTGTAGCTCTGTGGTCGATGTGCAACGCGCTCAAGCGGGACCGGCTACCGGATCGCCGCGTCGTCGTACGCTTCGAGTTCACGGGCCGCCCGCGCCGCGAGCGTTATTGGCTCCTCATCGAGCGCGGCGACACGGAGATCTGCAAGACGTCCCCGGGTCTGGACGAGGACCTGTGCGTCACGGCGGAAGCCGAAGCCTTCGTCAAATGGCACGCCGGCCAGCTTACCTGGGCTCATGCGATCCGCGAGAGCCGCATCCAACTCGACGGCCCGCCGTGGCTCGTACGAGCATTCCCGACTTGGAATGCCCGCAGCATGTTCGCGCACATCAGGCCGGTCTCCCGCACCGCAACGAGCCCTCGACACACACGAGCAGGAGGCCCCAAGGCTTGATAGGAAGTACCATCTACGGTCGACAGACGAGCGTCATTTCTACGTCGACCTTTCTGCCCTTGGTCGCAACCCCCTTGACCGTCAGTGAGTCGGAGCCGTTGGCTGTTTTGGTGCGGGTCGCCGTTCCTGGCTCGTTGTACTGCGGCTCGTCGGCCCGAATGACGTATGCCGGTGGCGTCCCATGCTGCCCGACCCGGATCCCGACCGACAGGTAGAAGCTGTTGACAGTTGTGCCGCTCTTGAGGGTATCGGCGTCAAAGTTCACCTCGGGAACCGCGATCGTGTTGGTATCGTCCGGAAACATGACCGCGAATGAATTGGAGCGGTGCCGAAATCCGTAATCGGCCAGGCCGCACTTCGTGGACGTACCCGAGGCACGGTAGGTCCCGTTGTAGTCTGGAACGGGATCGTTCAAGATCTTCACTATCACCACGGTAGGCCGAAGCAGTGTGCTGTCGGTCCTTTGTGCGTTAGCGGGCGAGACCAAGCCCGTCAGGGCGATCAGGCACACCGTCGTACGTCCAGGGATCGATCGCACTACGCCTCCTTGCGTGAATCACCGGACCTCACAAGTCACCGTTGACGCGCGGACTTCGCAATCGCCACCCAGCGCTCCATTGGCATGCTGGAGATGACCGTGGCGATCGTCTCCAGCGGAAGATCGTCAGCGGTGTGGAAGTGAATACACGATTTACCCATGTCGAGCTTCTTTCCAGCGATTCGGAATCCATCCTTGAGCTGCTGCGCTTGAGCCGGATCTCCATAAATGCTCATCAGGTGCAACGAGAGATAGGACTTTTCCGAGGCGACCGCGACATACCACAACGGCTGGCCGTTGTACGTGTCACTGTAATAGCTGAGCGGCACCTGATAGACCAGCATGTTCTTGCTGACAACCTCCTCGTAGCCGGGAGGCAAGTGTTTTCGGACGAGCGCGCGCACGCGCTCGACTTCGCCCCGTCGGTCGGGCGGAAGATGAGAGAGGAAGTCAGCAACAGTTGGTTGGGGTTTCGAAGCCATTCCGTCATTTCCCTCGGTCAGCGGTCACGCACAACGGGACCGATAATGAACAGGGAGTTGCCGAACGGATCCTGAAATCCGAACGTGCGACCTCCCCAGTACTCGTTCGCCGGCGGCCGCTTGATGTCCACCTTTTCCCGCCATTCCCCGTAGTACGCGTCGGCGCTGTTCACCCGCAGCGAAGCACACGCGTTCCGACCATGCCCTGACATTGGACAATCGATGGTGAGCTCGATAGTCCCGCGTTCCAACCCCATGATTCCGTTGGTACCGTCTTCCGTTGCCTCGAACGTCACATCAAACCCAAGCTTGTGCACATAGAAATCCTTCGCTACAGCGAGATCGTCGCCTGGCAGAATCGGAACTGCGCGCTCAAGAGTCGTTTCGTTCATGTGAACCTCGGGTGTCTATCTTTTGATCTCCACTTCCTCACTCAGGCACGGGAGCGAGCGCGCGCGAGCTCGAAACGCCAACACGCACGCGATCGCGCTGACAGGCAACACCAGGGCACTTGCGACGACCGCGAGTCCGGCGACCGCCTTCGGGGGCGCGTACGTTGGATCCTCCGTTGCTACAAACCTCTAGTTACGCGGCTGGGCGGCCAAGCGCCGTTCGGATTTGACGCAGATGATTCTCATTATGAGCGGCGACCTTGTCGAATTCCTGCCGTAAGGTGCGCACACCGTCGACGCTATGCACCCACTCCAAATCGCCACTCCGCTCGTAGTGCACGCCGGCATAATAGATGATTGCGTTGCGGACCGATTCGTAAATCTGCCTGGCGATTGGGAGCGGCACCTGCGAATAGTCGAGTCCCTCCGCCCACGCGTCCTGGTCCATCACAGGCAAGACCGGTCGAGGCTCGCTCAAGATTCGATGGATGCGATCGACGAATACGGACTCGCTGTCGGACAGATGGTGCAAGATATACCTCACCGACCACTTGCCCGGCGCGTACGTGCGCGCGAGGTCACGTTCATCGAGCGAGAAGTGTTTCAGCGTCTCGTCCCGGGTCCGTTCGAGCTCTCGAATCAGTAGCATGCTGCGTGAATCCGCTCCGCGAACCGTTCATCGAAGGCCATGGAATCAGCTCCGCGAGTTCGCGCCACCCGCGGGCAGCCTCACCGTGAAAACGGCTCCGCCGGCTGGAAGATTTTCGGCACGCAGCATTCCGTGGTGTCGCTCGACGATCGTGCGCACGATCGTTAGGCCCATGCCGAGGCCGTGTGGTTTCGTCGTGAAAAACGGCTCGAAGACCCTCTCGAGCACATCAGGAGCGAGCCCCGGCCCCGTATCGGTGACGTGGATCATGACCTCGCCGTTGCTCGCACCGGTACTGATGGCAGCCTCGCGATCCCCGGTCGATGTGGAGAGAGCGTCCAGCGCATTGAGCGTCAGGTTGATGAGCGCCTGCTGCAACTGCACCGGATCCCCGCGGACCGGGGGTACCTGCTGATCGAGCCGGAGGACCAGCCGAGCCTGGCGGTCGGTGAACTCGTGTTCCACCAGCTTCGCAGTGTTCCGGCAAACGGTGTTCAGGTCGACCTGGGTACTGACCGAGCCCTCTTTGCGAAGCAGAGTGCGGAAGTGCTCGATGACCTCGGAAGCCCGCGCGTCGTCTCTGACAATCTCCTGGAAAATCACCCGTGCCTCATCCACGTCCGGGGGAGTTCGCGCCAGAAGCAGCGCTCCCGCTGCCGCATTCATGCGAATGGCTGTAAGAGGCTGCCGCAGCTCGTGCGATACGGCCGCCGCCAGTCCGCTCACGGTCGCGACGCGCGCCATGTGCTCGACCTGCCCGCGGGTCTGTTCGAGCACGCGGCCGTCCCGGGTGCGGGCCAGAGCGCCGGCGATCAAATCGCCCACCGCGCCCACCCGGGTCAAGATGTCCGCCGGCCAGTCCAGGCCAGGGGTACGATGCAGCTCCAGCGTACCGTAGGTCACGTCGCCGACGATCAAGGGAATGTCCAGGCGACCGTTCCCCATGACAGATGGGAGCGCGGTGTCCGCTCTGCCCGCATGCCTTCGGACCGAGTCATCCGCTTCCGTCCACGTCAGGCAGGTTGCGGCACCGGTGGTGTCGTCCGGAGGTACGACCAGAACGGCTGCACTCGCGGTGGCGAACCGGCCGACCCGGGGAAGAGCGTCCTCCAGCGCCCCAGTTACTTCCGCTGGAGAGCGCCGTAGCATGTCGTCCGTTAGTGCCCGCATCAACCGCTCGTACGCCACCTGCTCCTCGACAGCACGCTGGGCGCGCACTCGGCGTTTTCGTTCCACCAGCAAGAGGGCGATCAAGAGCGACTGGAAGCCGATGATGCCGAGCGCGATCAGGATCGCGCCGCCATAGCGCTCCCACAGCGATGGCGTGCGGAAGAGCACTTCGGTGCCGCTCGGAACACGGTTCTCGGGCAGGCCCCAACGTTGCAGCTGCCGCCAATCAACGACGATCGGGGTGGCGGCCACTTCCGCGGGGGGCATCGGCTCATTGGGCGCTCGCCGGAGTACCCGCACGACAATTCTGCCGATGCGCATACCATCGTCTGCGAAATCCATTACCCCGCCACCAACGACCCCGTCGCCGACCCAATTGCGCGCGATCCCGTATATCGGCGCGGACGACACGCGTGTCAGGCTGGCAATGAGATCCCCGGAGTTGAACTCCCGTCCGAGCCGGTCGCGCGCGAACGACGAAAGGACCACGAACGTTCGGGGGGGAAGGCTTCGGAGACTGTCGATCAGCTCGCCATAGGACCAATCCTTCAACAGCGCGAGATCCACCCCATGGAGTAAAGGCGACATCGCGCGCAGCGCTTCCGAGCGGAGCAGTGAGTCCATAGGCGACGCGCCGCTCACCAGGACGACGCGTTCCGCGTCAGGGTGAAGTGCGCGGGCCAGCGAGTAGGTCGCCGCAAACGGTAGGGGCAGTCGCCGCCCCGTGATATTCGCGGGCAGAGACGAGAAATCGACGACCGGCTCGAACGCCAGGCCGTAGACAATGGGGGCGCCCGGAAAGAGGCCAGCGAGACGATCCCGGACGAATCGCAGCGCCTGCGATCCTTCGGTTACGATGACGTCGGGCTGGAACCCCTGATACTTTTCCGTAAAGTACCGCGCGAGTTGTGCCGAGCGACTGGGGTCCGGGAATCGGTCGAGATCCAGGTTCTCCTCATAGATCACGAGACCGGTAGAAAACTGCTCCCGCACCACCGCCTTTAACTGCCGGGCGAACGCGGCAGCTCCGGGCGCATTAGGATCATGCGCGTAAAGGAGCAAGATCCGTTTTGGCTGATCCACCGCGCCCGAATGAGCGGATTCGGCAGGAGCCGCGATAATGAGTGTGAGCAGAATCCCACACCGCACCATCAGGCGTTTCAGGGGCGTGTTAGGAGCAGGCAAGAATTAGAGCCTTCGGTAGTCGTTTGTCATAGGGGAATCGTACCGTATCCTTCTTAGGCGGCACCATCGCAGGATGTATTGGAAAGAAATTGAGGTGTGACTTGCACGCGATGATTGCGAATAGAATCCTCTTCTCATCGAAGGCCGGCGATCCCCATTCCGTTGGTTTCGATTTTGACATGAGCAGCGTCCTGTCCCCGTCGCATCTACCGGACCCGCCGAGCATTACTCACCTACAAACCCGCCCTCCGGTGATAATAACGTCATCCGTGGGCGGCACGAAGGCGCGCAGCGGACGTGAGACACTTGCGTAACTCCGCCGCCATTCTTGCGATAGCGTTCGTCGCAAGCTGCGGGGACGCCGCGGGTCCCAATTACGGTCCGCTCACCGCCGCGCAAGCGGTGCGAGTGGCACCGCGGCTCGCCGTAATGACCTTCGTCGTGGCCATCGGGTCAGAGGGCCGCTCCTTCTTCGACAACTTTTTGCCCTGTCTGAACCGGGGCGCGCTAAGCTACGTCAACACGAACACGGGCCGGCGGGCCTGGTTCAGAGGGTGCGACCTTGGGACGGGGGTCGTGATCGACGGCAATGGCGAGATGGAATGGGCCGCCGACGCGCCGGGGCCGGATCGCGAGCCCTTTTGCGTGTTCGGCTCTCCGTCGCGCTGTGACGCCGGCTTCCGCTGGAGCGGCACATTGGCCATCACCCTGGACGACACACTCACCGTGCGGCTCGATGCCTACGAGGTGAGGGACGTCGTCGTCACATTCGGCGTAGACAGCGTCCAGCTCCAGTCGCTCGACGTCCTGATTGCCGGCGAGGTCATTCCGATGAACGACCCGGGGCTCGCCGCGGAGCTGTTCGACACGAGCGGACGGACGCTCGATGCCATTCCCAACGCGTCGCAATCAGTGGCGGCGCTGAGTGATGCCGACCTCCACCGGCTCGCGTACCAAGGTATCGCCGACCTCGCCTCGTTTCTGCTGAACGAGACAAGCGAGTCCGCGCGCGGCGACCACGTGCACACCCTCGCCTGCGGAACCAGCAGCGTGACATACGATGCGCAGCAGCTCCCCACCATCACCTCGAGCTGGAATGCGTGTCTCGTCGGCGGCCTCCTATACGACGGCAACTTCACCATGAACTGGGGGCGGTTCGATATCACCTCGAGCACCTTCGACGCGATCCGACTGGACGTGTCCGGCACGCTGACGGTGGGTGGCGCGGTGCCCCGCGTGCGCATCTCCAGTCTAGAGGTCCTGATGAGGAACGCCGATGGTGGCGGTCCGGATGGATCGCTCGGCGTCACGCTGGCCCTGAACGGGACCGGCGGCTCGCGGTCGCTGGCGGTGACGCTCCTCGTCGACGATTGAGCAGTGCGCGCGCGATGCTACTCTCTCGGCTCATACCGCAGCGCCACCGCTCCCGAGCCGAGCTCCAGCCGGCTCACGAGCTTCAAGTCGACATACTTCGATAGCCCCGCGAACAATGTCGGCCCATGGCCCGCGATCCTGGGATGCACCACGAACTCGTACTCATCGATCAATCCCAGCTCCGCCAACGCCAGCGGCAGCGTCACGCCTCCCACGAACAGTCCTTTGCCCGATACCCGTTTGAGCCGCTCCACGGCCTGCTCCAAATCCTCGCGCACGAGCTCGGCGTTCCAGTCGACCCGGTCCAAGGTGCTCGAGACGACGTACTTCTTCGCCGCGTCGATCGCCCGGGCGAAGGGCTCCATCCAAGCAGGCCTCGCTCCCGCCGGCACTGGCCGCCGCCACGCCGCCTCCATCATTTCGTAGGTCACCCGGCCAAAGAGAACGGCATCGGCCCGGGCGAAGCTCTCGATCGCGTGACGATGCAAGTCTTCGTCCGCCGGTATCGCACGATGATCGCAGCACCCGTCCAATGTGACGTTGATGGAATACCGAAGGGGTCGCATGCTAAAGACGCGGGGCAATGGCAGCAGCCGCGTCGGCTGACGTGTTAACCGGAATCACTTCAAAGTCCGTCAGGTCCCGCCAGTTACTCATCCACTGTTCCAGTAGCGCTGGGTCGTCGCACTCCATGACTTGAAAACAACGCCGATAGTCTTCCGTCACCCAACTCGAAACGTATCGAAGGCCATCGGGCGCCATTCGTCCGCGCTCGCGAAAGCGACGGTAGACCGGCACGGCGTCCCCATCTCGGAAGTGTTCAATGATCATGTAGAGCATAGTCTAGCCGAAGTACACATGCGCCGTCTCGTTTTAGGTCGATGACGTCGGGAGGCGTGACAGATGGGTTAGCACGCACTTCCACTCGGTTCCCCGCCGGATGAAAATGTTGGACTGCCGCTCGACTTCGCGAAAGCGCTGCCCCTGGTAGGCGCCTCCAGACACGCCATGTGCTAACACAACGGCAGCATCCCCGTAGACTCGCACCATGACGTCGTTTGACTCCATGACGTCGTGCATCAGCACCCCCGAGTCAATGAGGCCAAGGAATCTGGCTTTATCGCTGGAGCTGCCATCCGATCCAATGATCGTCCATTCATCGGCCATGAAGCGACCGATTGCCCGGGCATCGTTCTGCAGCATGGCGCGGTCCCAAGCAGCTACCACCGCACGGAGTTCGTTCTCAGCATTTCCAGACACGGGTCCTCATGAGCGTACCCCTTAGTTAGGCAATCATGTCTCTGCGTGGCCGTGCGCGCGAAGTGCCGCCGCAACACCAGCGACTGTGTCTTGGTGATCTGCGGCGTCACCGCAGATGCTTCCAATTCGCGCCAGCCAACAGGAGCGCCACAAATAGCTGCAGCGACCCGGTTGCCGGGAGATGCTGCAGAAGAGCCACCGTAGTTGGCACAGCCCACGCCAGAACCATCAGCAATACGCCGATCTTCCGCTGACGTCGAATCTGGATCCCCGCAGAACATGCGATCACGCCTGCCAATCCGTTGACTGCAACGAACAGCAGGCCGGCTCCCGAGCTGATGGCGGGAATCCCGATTGCTAGAGAGACCAGGACCGTCAGCACGCCGACTATCCAGCAGAGAATCGACGCAATGCGAATGCCTGCGGGGATTGGACGGGATGTCGACGCGGTGGATTGTGGTTGCGTCGGAGTGGTCATAGTTCGATCATCGCGTATCGCGTTCCACGGCACGGCGCGCCTGCGCCAAGTAGGCCGGGGCAAGATCAAGAAGGTTGGCAAGTTTGCGCACAAGATAACTCTCATGCCGCGCAATCTCGCCGTCGGCTAGTATCACGCCCCACATGACCTCCGCCAACACCATTCTCTGGCCGAGATCGTAGTGCTGGGTGATGATCCGTGCAAACTGATAGTGATCGACAGCTTGATCTCTCTCGACCTGGGCCAGATCAATCAGCTCCCGCACGGTGGTTTCGTCCAGCCCAAAATGACGCTGCAGCGATAACTCGATGTGAGCACGCTCGGCAGGACTGAACTCACTGTCAGCATGCGCGAGTTCCAGTAACAGAGCACAGGCTGCCAACTGAATCGGATTCGATCCGCGGACAGCCTCGGGTGGTGGCCCATCTGAATCAGGGCGCACAATCCGTCGCATAACAAAAGTCTTGATTGCGTCTAGCATATGGAGCCCGCACGTGTCGAAGCATTCATTCGCAGCGTTAGGAGTTGCCGGCCATCGTTCACGAAAACCGGCCCGTTGATAGAGGCGTTGTGCCGCCGCATCCTACCCATAACGCCGCCTCACCTCCGCGATTGAACCGATGACAAGCTTTTCGAGCACCGACTTATCAAGATCAGCAACCTGTTTGAAGTACAGACAGACCTTGGCCATCCTGTGCTTACCAAGCCTAGACAGCAAGGACCTTTGCTTCTGGCCTCCGGCCGCCAGGTAGACCACCAGTTGTCGACCGCGGATGGCGAAGCCCGCCAAAAAGGCTTCCCCAGTTCGCCCGCTTTCGTAGGTATACCGGTAGGAGCCATAACCGACGATGCTGGGCCCCCACATTCGTGGTGTTTGCCGGGTGACCTTCTTGAACAGAGCCATCAACTCACGGCAGTCCGCATGTTGCCGGGCATTGGCTCTTGAGGCGATGTAGTCATCGACGCTGGCGTCGGTTGGCTTGGTTTTGTTCTCGGCCATTGGGATAGTCCGCGATTGGTTCTCGGCGCCTAAGGAGATGCGGAGCTGCGCCGCCGTGCTGTGCAGTTCGAAGAGGTTAATGTTACCACTGCGGGCGGCGTCACCTCCAGCCGCGCGTTAGGCCCGCCTCAGTCGGCGCCGACAGCTTCAAGCGTGTTAGGCAGCAAACACGCGTCCGAATGAGAGCCCATCGTTCCCCCGAACCGCCCCAACAATGGCTTTGGCGATCTTCGCCGCTCCGCCCGGCGAGGGCTCGCTCTGCTGAACAAAATCCCCGGCCTCGGTACAGATGCTGCGGAGGTTGGCTCCTCGAGAATTCCGCTATGCTCGATCGCGTCGTTGTCACCGACGCTCAAGACTGCTACCGCAGCACGATCGCGCAGACCGCGTAGCTGCCAGGCGACATCCCGCATCTTAGCGCTCAAGGTGTGTGGTTGTATCAGGCTCCGGGCGCGTATAGGGAGCGTTGTCGAGGATCGAGTCGCCAAAGAGTGCAAGAATCTGAGCAGCCATAGGAATCTTGTGTTTGCTGCCTAACG
>DATFEG010000036.1:0-14271 GCA_035251445.1 Gemmatimonadales bacterium
TGGATGGTTCGGCTTCAATGCCGGGTCGGCCCTCGCCGCGAACGGCCTCGCGGCGGTCGCGTTCGTGAACACCAACACCGCCGCCGCCGCCGCCCTCGTCACCTGGGCGGGGCTCGACCTGGCGCGCACCGGCAAGATCACGGCCGTAGGCGCCGCGACCGGCCTCGTGGTTGGTCTCGTCGGCATCACGCCGGCGGCGGGGTACGTGACCCCACTGTCCGGGCTCCTGATCGGCGTCCTGGCGGCCGCGATCAGTTACACAGCGATTCAGATTCGGTCCCGGACCAAACTTGACGACGCGCTCGACGTGTTTTCCTGCCATGGGATCGCGGGAATCACGGGTGCGATGTTGACGGGCGTATTCGCCACCAAGCTCATGAATCCCGCCGGCGGAGACGGATTGCTTGCGGGGAATGCCGCCCAAATCGGAGTGCAACTCCTCGCTGTCCTGGCGACGGTCGCATTCGCCGCACTGGGCACGCTCGGGATCCTCGCGCTGGTTCAGGTGACGATCGGGGCGCGGGCGGACTTGCCCGATGAGACTGCGGGACTCGACCTGAGCCAACATGGCGAAGAGGCATACCTGGGGACGGATCTCGGCAGCTTGGCGGGCCCTGGCGGATCGCTCGGTGGCAGCGTCGTTGTCGAGTCATTTGTCGTGGAGCCTGCAGCCGCCCCGGAGCCGGCAGTATGACGCGGGGGGGGCCGGGGTTAATCGCGGCGAGCGTCCTCGCCCTGCTCGTGCCGGCGGTTCGGGCGCAATCGCCGCAGCCGCCGCCGATGTCTGGCAACGTCACGTTCGTGGACGACTACCGCTTTCGCGGCCTGTCACAGACCTACAATCAGCCCGCTCTACAGGGTGGTGCCGAGTACGCGTCGAGTATCGGCGCGTACGGTGGCGGCTGGGGATCGAACGTGAGCGGCAACCAGTTTCTGAATGGCGGATCGCTCGAAGTCGACCTGTACGGGGGGTACCGGCGGACCTACGGCAAGCTCGGACTGGATGTCGGAATGCAATACTACTGGTATCCCGGCGCGCGCTACAACATCGACCCCGGCGACAGCTATAACACGCTGGAAGTCTACCTCGGCGCGCGATACCAGCAGTTCACCGCCAAGTATTCGCACGCCGTGACGGACCTGTTCGGCATGAATACGGGCACTATCGGCGGCTACTGCGGCATGAATGCCGACGGCACGCCGGCAACAGCCGACTGTCTCGGAACCGGCAGCACGAATGGGTCGGGCTACGCAGACCTCGCCGCATCGTTTGACGTAGTGGGCCTCAATCTGGCAATGCACTACGGATATCAGTACGTGCGCAACTATCCTCAGCTCTCCTACTCGGATTACAAGATCGGTCTGTCACGCGCGTTTGGCGGGATTACGCTCGGGGCCGCCGCCATGGGCACGGACGCGGAGAGCCAGTTCTACCGCTACACGCCGACGACTGCGGGATCGACAGAGACGGAGGATGTCTCCAAAGCGGCGTTTGTGCTGTCGGCCAGCAAGGCTTTTTAAGAAGCGGTAATAGTTGTAGCCTTCCATCCCATGGCTGCGCCGCTGCCGTCGAAGTTCAAGATCGGGCTCGTGCAAATGAGCATGAGCCCCGATTCTGACGCGAACGTTCCCAAGGCGGTCGCGCGCATCAAAGAGGCGGCACAGCAAGGGGCCAGTCTCGTCTGCCTGCCAGAGCTGTTCCGCACGCAGTACATCGGGCAACGCGAAGATCACGCGCTGTTCGATCTCGCCGAGCCGGTCCCCGGGCCGACGACTGAAACGCTGGGCAAGGTCGCGCGGGAAGCCGGCGTCGTCGTGATTGCGTCGCTATTCGAGCGTCGCGCGCCCGGTTTGTACCACAACACGGCGGCAGTGATCGATGCCGACGGCAAGGTCAAAGGCATCTACCGCAAGATGCATATCCCCGACGATCCGGCGTACTACGAGAAGTTCTACTTCACTCCCGGCGACCTCGGCTTCCGCGCGTTCGACACCAAAGTCGGCCCCATCGGCACGCTCGTATGCTGGGATCAATGGTATCCCGAAGGTGCGCGCCTGACCGCACTCCAGGGCGCGAACATTCTTTTGTATCCGACGGCGATCGGATGGCATCCTGCCGAGAAAGCAAAGTACGGCGCGCAGCAGCTCGACGCGTGGAAGACGATCCAGCGCAGCCACGCCATCGCCAACGGCTGCTGGGTAGCGGCCGTGAATCGCGTCGGGTTCGAGCAGCTCGACGGCGAGGGCGCCGGAATCGAATTCTGGGGCCACTCGTTCGTGTGCGATCCATTCGGCGTCGTCATGACGGAAGCGGGCGAGCAGGAGGCGCTGCCGATCGTCGAAGTGGATGTCGCGCGCATCGAGGAAGTCCGGCGTAACTGGCCCTTCTTGCGCGATCGTCGCACAGATGCGTACGGTGACATTCAGCATCGTTTTCTCACTGACTGATAGCTATCGGCTATCCGCTATCCGCTATCCGCTATCCGCTATCCGCAAATCCGCTCACTGCAAGACTGACGGCTGATGCCTGAGAGTGTGCGCATGCCCGCCGAGTGGGAGCCGCATGCGGCGACCTGGCTCGCCTGGCCACACAACAAGACGGATTGGCCGGGAAAGTTCGAGCCCATTCCCTGGGTGTACGGCGAGATCATTCGTCACCTCGCGCCCGGCGAGCGCATCAGGCTCCTCGTCAATTCCGAAGGCCATAAGGCACAGGCTAAGCAGCTCGTCAAAAGAGTGGGCGTCGATCTCGACCACGTGCATTTTCTGCGTTTTCCCACCAACCGGGGTTGGACTCGGGACTCCGGCCCCATCTTCGTGCGCCGCGGCGATTCCCTCGCGATCGCGCGCTTTCATTTCAACGCGTGGGCCAAATACCAGGATTGGAAGAAGGATGACCTCCTCCCCGTTCGAGCAGCCAAGCAATTCAAGCTGCCATTGCTCGATGGGAAAATCGTTTTGGAAGGTGGCAGCATCGACGTGAACGGACGCGGGACATTGATCACGACTGAGGAGTGCCTGCTCGATTCCAAAGTGCAAACGCGTAATCCCAGGATGTCCCGGTACGAGCTCGAGAATGTCTTTCGCGACATGCTCGGTATCACGAACACCCTATGGCTGGGCAAAGGGATCGCGGGCGATGATACCCACGGCCACGTCGACGATCTCTGCCGCTTCGTAAATCCGGGGACCGTTGTGTTGTGTCGCGAGGACAACCCCAAGGACGCGAACTACAAGCCGCTCGCGGAGAATCGCGAGCGCTTGCAGAACATGCATCTAGAGAACGGGCGGGCGATTCAGGTCGTCGACTTGCCGATGCCCGCCCCGTTGATCTTCGAGGGTGTCCGACTGCCGGCGAGCTACGCCAACTTTTACATCGCGAATGCCGCCGTGCTCGTGCCGACGTTCAACGATCCCAAGGATCGGATCGCGTTAGGCATTCTTGCGGAGTGTTTTCCCGATCGGCCCGTGGTGGGGATTCATGCTGTTGACTTGGTGTGGGGACTCGGCACGCTGCACTGCCTGACACAACAAGAACCAAGAGCGCCTAGTCGGCCCCGCTGAACACGAGCCACGTCCCGCCCCGGCAGAAGCGGACAGACGAGGCCTTGCCTTGAAACGCGTCATCAATGCCGTCATGCTCCAGTGGGACCTCACGGTCCCCGCCGGTCGAGTCCTGGTGGGGATATACATGATACGTGTTTCTAGTGCTGATCCCACGCGAGAATCCGATGCGGCCCTCGCCGAGGCCTTGCAGGAAATGCGAATCCTCGGCGGATGCCAGCTCACGGGGGCATTGAGCGGGGCCCCCCCAGTGCACGAGAATGACGGACTTCCCAGCGCGCGAGCAAAGAACCGCCCAGTCTTCCTGGGCGGCCGCGGCGAAGCTCCCGTGGATCACGTTGCCGCGTTTCCCGCTGTAGTCGGACTGGGGAATGGTGCAGCCCAGCTGTTGCAGCTCGGTCGCGAAGGACGCCGGCAACTCCGGAAAGGCCGATGGAGGCAGCCGCGGAATCAGGCGAGCCGCACGAGCCCACTGATCTTCCCCTGCCCGGTCAGACACAGTATCCATCGGAGCAACTGCTGGCTCGGCGGGAGGAACCGAACGGCGTACGTTGGGATCGTTGTAATCGGGGTAGATGCTCCACCGCACGACTTCAACTCTATCTCCTTCCACCACACCGTGCAGCGAGGCGATCGAGGGTCCCGAGTCGAACACGGGGAAGTGTGCGTACAGTGCTTTGGGATTTTGCCACATGATCAACCCGCCATGGGGTGGAGTCACCTGACGCGGGCTCACGGGTGGACTCTGCGCCACGATCCGCCCCGCGGGCCAAGAGCGTATGGTGAGATGCGTGCTGTCGTGGTCCTGTGAGAGATAGGCGATGAAGCGGCCGTCGGGGGAAAAGGCCGCGGGCGGCGTCTCCCAGGACCTGATGAACCAATCGGGCATGGGTGATCGCGTCAGTTCTTTCGTGCGGACATCAAAGGCCCACGCCGTCGCCGAGGATCCACCGATCCCGATGACCAGCGTGTCACCGACGACCGCGACAGTTCCGAGGCTGCGGATGTGCGGGATCGTGTCGAGACGATCGAACCTTCGCCACAGGCGGTCCAGCCCCATGATTGGCGCGAGCCGGCTGTGGTGGACTTCGACCTGATAGTAGCGCCAGCCGAACGACGATTGCGTCGCGCGGCCGTCCACGAGCTTCGTTGAAACCATGGGTTGCTCCCGGCAGGCGACCGCAGCCGCCAGGAGCGAGACCCAGATCAGTAGGCTACGGGACCTCCCAAATTTCAACGCGGTTCCCCGTGAAAATTGGAATCAGCACGCGGTTGCGCTTTGCGTCGTATCCGATATCGGCCGGGCTCGGCACGCCCTTGATCAGATTCGTCCCCTCCCCGTTCTGATACCGATAGACCGAGGAGTCGGCCCAGCTCGATACCCAGATCGCGCCATGCGCGACCTCGACGCCGTCAAACTGACCGGGCCCCGTACCAATTGCTGTGACGCGCGTCTCACCAGGTTTCCACGCCCAGAGCGTGCCGGTCCCGAACGGCACGACGATGAAGCGCTGGTTCGCGCCATCCCAAGTGATTCCATTGGGGCGGCCGAGGGTGTCGTTCTTCAGCGCAACGCTCACCTTCCGATCGGGCGCGATCCGGAAAACCTGATCGCTCCCGACGTGCTCGGCGCCGCTTGCGCCGAAGCGGACCGCCGTGTCGGTGATGTAGATCGAGCCATCCGGTGCCGCGGCGACATCATTGAGGAAGACCGCTCCAGGGACCTGCACCGTCGCGATCGGCGCGCCGGTTCGCGTGTTGTACGCGCGCACCACGTCGATGTCTGAAACCCAGAGCGTGTCCCCCACGACCGCCATGCCTTTCGGCGCATTCAGACCCTTAATGAACGCGCTGTCGCGCAGCGTTCCGGCGGGTTCCACAACACTGATGTAGCCATTGCCATCCTTGGCGTTGGGCGTGCCGTTGATGTTCGAGACGAAGTACACGTCCAGCGTCGAATCCCACATCACGGACTCAGGCGTCTGAAAGCCGCTCACCGTCGCCGTCTTCGCCGGCTGACTCGCCGATTGCTGCCCGCCTGCGCCCTCTTGGGCGGTCCTGTCCTTCCCCTGACATGCGCAGAGCAACGCCAGGGCGCAGCACAGCGCCATCACTTTCATTGCGATTGCCTCCGGTACTCGGGTCCTAGAAGGGCTGCGGTGCTCGGAGAGGGGCGTAGACGGCACAGGCGCGGTCCAGCGCCCACGGGAACACCCAGCGGAACAAGGGCTCACGGTCCGTCCAGCTGCGGACATATTGCGCGACGCGCTTCGGTGCAACCGCGGTGACGAGTTTCGAGAGATGCGCGACCGCGGCATGCAATGCACTTTCACGCATCCCGGGCTTGGGGATCGGCGGCTCGCTGCCCGCGCGGCGCCACGCGTCAGCGTGGTCATGCAGCCATAGCTGATACTCGGCTAGCGCGTCGTGTGTAAGGAACGTGGACCCGTTGAAGAATAGTACCGATGCCGCCTTCTTGCGCATCCCGAAAGCCGCCCGCGGAATCCCCGCTTCCTCGACGATTCTCCTGCAGATTGGCCGGCTGTACTCGCCGGGAACGTCCCAGCGCGCCAGGTCGGGAGACCGGCTCAGCCGGTTGACGTCACCGATTTGCTGAACACCGATGAACGGCACTGGACAATGAAGGAATCCCGCGCGCAAGCGAAACTCGGTGAGCGACAGGCCGGATTGATCGCCCCTGGCGAGGTCCGGGCCGAGAGACTTCGTGTACTTGCCCCAGATCTTGTCACCATGAAATCCGGTAAGCAACACGCTGCCGTGCAGATGTTCTTCGGCGCTCTTGAAGAACACGTCTTCCCCTTTCGCGTCGGCCGCGAGAAAGGGCACTTCGGCGAATGGGGCACTCCGCCAGGCGTCGCGGGCGACGAGCGTGACCCCGAGGCCTAGCTGCGTCGCGATCTCTAGCCCGCTGTCGCCATCGTCGTCGCGCGCCCGATCGAACGAGATGACTTCGCGCAAGCCGGCGTTCTGCGCGAGCACTGCGACCGCGGGTGAGTCGTACCCCGACGAGATGGTGCCCAGGAAGCGGTACGGGAAACGCCGCTCGACGGCGCCAAGATTCTCAGCGAGGCGCTGCAGGGCCGATTCCAGAAAGCCGCGATAACGCCCGAAGCTGCGAAAGTCTCGCGTGGCACCCGGCTTCTCGGCCTGGTGCAGCCGATTGCCGTCCCACACGATGTTCCGGAAATACACGAGCCGAGTCATGCCGGCGGTTGTTGGCAACGTCGGGCGATACCGCGAGAGTCCCAGGCGGATGGACGAGAGATCGCGGAAATAGTGGGGATATGTGAGGTCGACCTTCGCGCCCGCAGCAGATAGAACACAGGGCAGCGAGTTGGAAACAAGTGCCATACGACTGGTTTCGAGAAATTGCAGCCGATCGACGGTGGAGCCGGCGCTGACAAATGTGATTAGCCCGTCGCGCAATCTCCCGCCGGACCCAAACACCAAATCGGTGCGATCAAAGTCTCCTGCAGCGTACGGCCGATCCCAGACGGCTTCACAGAACCAGTCGCGTGTGACCTCCACGCGCACGCCGTGAAAAATCTCGACGACATCCGAGCCCCGTTCACAGCGCGCGAGCCATGCGAGCGCCGGCCACGATTCGGCGAGATGAAAACGTAAACGCATCGATTCGCGTGTAGTCGCATTTTCCATACCCCGCGCGTGTTATGCGTCACACCGCTCTCGGTCTGATTCCTTAATCGAGTTTGGACTAATCCTCTTGTCGCTGCGTGACTAATTCACTAGGGTGGCTAGGTCTAGAGCCAACGATTGAGGCTTCGCCATGACTTCCGAAAACTCACGAGGCAAGCGGCTTGCAGTGATTTCGTTGCCGATGCTTCTCAGCTTGTTGATGTTCGCGTGCATGAGCGTCGACCGTCCAACGGCTGTCCCGCCGCCGCCGGTTCCCCCGCCGCCACCACCCCCTCCACTTTCGGGCTGGTACGTGACGCCAAGCGGAAGCTCGACGGGGACAGGTCACGCCGAAAGCCCATGGAGTCTTGGCTATGCGCTCGGTGGTGCAAGCGGACAAATCCAGCCGGGCGATACGGTGTGGCTGCGCGGTGGAACCTATCGCGGGGCGTTCGTCGCGACGGTAGCGGGCGCCGCGGGACGGCCCGTCGTCATTCGCCAGTATCCCGGCGAGCGGGCCATCATCGATGTCGCCGGCAGTACCTCGACGACTACTCGGGGCGACGCCTTCGTCGTCAAAGGCGCATGGACCGTGTGGTGGGGCTTCGAGATGATCAGCTCGGACGCGAACCGCACCACCAACACACGACCGAACATGATCGTGAACAACGCCCCCAACACGAAGTACGTGAATCTCGTGGTGCACGACGGCGGCATCGGGCTCTATACCTGGGCGCATCAGCCGAATGTCGAGATCTACGGATCGATCTTCTACAACAACGGATGGCAGGGTCCGGTCCAGGGCGGCGGCCACGCGCTCTATTTGAAGAGCGACGCGGGTCCGCTCGTCGTCAAAGACAACATCTTGTTCAATCAATACGGATACGGCGCCCAGATCTATTCGGAGCCCGGCGACGGCGGGTTGGTAAACATTACGCTCGATGGCAACGTGTCGTTCAATAACGGCTCGATCTCGACGCAATATGCCACGTCGGGTAACGCCAACATTCTGATGGGTGGCATGTCGCCCGTAGAAAACGGGCGGGCGGCGAACAACATGACGTATTTCTCACCTGGCTACGGCGTCTACAACATGGTCATGGGATTCCAGAGCCATGCCAACGCCAATATCACGGTGCAGAACAATTACGCCGTTGGCGGGACGTATGTGCTCAGTCTCGGCCATTGGAATCAGCTGACGGCGACGGACAACCGGCTGTTCGGCACGAGTCGCGTCATGCAGCTGAGGGACACCACGTTGTCCGGATTCGCGTGGAACGGGAATACGTATCAACGCGATCCCCAGGCTGCGGCATGGCAGTACAACGGTACCGACTATGGATTTAGCGCGTGGACGACCAGGACGGGCCTTGGACTCACGGACGTGACAATGCCGCTGAGTCCCCTCACCCCACAGGTGTTCGTGCGGCCCAACGCTTACGAATCTGGACGAGCCAACGTGGTGGTATACAACTGGGGCCGCGGCTCGGCCGTCAATGTGGATCTCAGCGGCGTGTTGGCGGCAGGGGCAAGCTACGAGGTGCGGAACGTGCAGAACTTCTTCGGCACGCCGACGGCGACGGGCACGTTCAACGGCGGTTCGATCAGCATCCCGATGGGTGGCGTGGTTCCGCCCACGCCGGTCGGTGGCGCGGCTCATGCGCCGCCGATGACGGGGCCCGATTTTGATGTGTTTATCGTGAGACAGATTCCTTAGACGGCGCATTTTACGCCTTCGCGGCCTCGAGCTCCTTCTTGCGCGCTTCCGTCACTTTCGCGGCGACATCGGGTGGCGCGTCCTGATAGACGTGGAACTTCATCTTGTACGTCCCGCGCCCGTGCGTGATCGAGTGCAGGGTCGTGGCATACCGATCGAGCTCCGCCTCGGGCACGAGCGCCTTGACCTTCGTGAGCCGCCCGTCCTTCTCAGTGCCGACGATGTGGCCGCGGCGCGACGACAGATCGCCCATCACGGCGCCTTGATAGTCGTCCGGCGTCCACACTTCGACCTCCATGATCGGCTCGAGCAGCACCGGCCGCGCGGCCGGGCTCACATTTCGAAACGCCAGGATGCCGGCCATTTTGAACGACATCTCGTTCGAGTCCACATCGTGGTAGGAGCCGTCGTAGAGCTCCACCTTGAAGTCGACGACGGGATAGCCGGCCACCGGCCCCCGGTGCGCCGCTTCCACGACGCCACGCTCGACGGCGGGGATGTACTGGCGCGGTATCACCCCCCCCACGATCTCATCGATGAACTGGACGCCCGAGCCGCGCGGTAGTGGCGCGATGCGGATCCAGCAATCGCCGTACTGCCCGCGCCCGCCGGTTTGCTTCTTGTGCTTCCCCTGACCTTCCGATTTGCCGCGGAACGTTTCGCGATACGCGACCTTGGGCTTGGTGGTCAGCGCGTGGACGCCGAACTTCCGGGCCAATCTCCCCACGACGATCTCGAGATGGCGCTCGCCCAGGCCGCGAATGAGGGTTTGCGCCAGCTCGCCGTTGTACTCGTGGTGGAAGGTGGGGTCCTCTTCGTGCAGCTTGTGCAGCCCCGTCGAGAGCTTGTCTTCCTCTCCGCGCTGCTTCACTTCCACCGCGACGGTGATGACCGGCTCGGGGAACGGGATCTTCGGCAACACGAGACCCTTGTCCCGGGTTGACAACGTGTCGTTGGTGTGCGTGTCGCGCAGCTTGGCGACGACGCCGATGTCGCCCGCGTGCAGCTGCGCGATCTCGACCCGTTCCTTGCCGACGGCCACGCACAGATGGTTGAGCTTCTCCGAGGCCTCGCGCGGGGCGTTCCAGACTTCCTGCCCGTTTTTCACCATGCCCGAGAAGATGCGGAACTGCGTGACGTCGCCAACGTGCGGCTCGGAGACTGTCTTGAACACCTGCGCCGCCAACGGCCCCGCGTCGTCCGCCTTCAGCGTGATCCGCTCGGCACTGCCCCACTTCTGCGCGTCCACCGGCGGCCGCTCCTGCGGCGCGGGGCACAGCTCCACGAGCTTGTTCAGCAACGCGCGCGTGCCGTAGGTCAGCTCGGCCGCGCCACAAAAGAGCGGGAACAGCTCACCCTTCCCCATGCCGGTCTTCATCGCGGCGATCGCTTCGTCGCGGCCGATCTCTTCGCCGCCGAGGTAACGCTCGAGCAGCGTGTCGTCGGTGGCCGCGATGCTCTCGATCAGCTCCTGCGAATACTTCTCGAACCGGTCCTTGTACTCGTCGGGGACATCCACCTCTTCGTATTCGCCTGCCTTGGTGCCCTTCTTGTAGAGGTGTGCCTTCTTCGAGAAAAGATTGATGATCCCGTGGAACTCCAGTCCTTCGCCGACGGGAATCTCCACCGGAATCACTTTGGACGTCAGGCGCTCTTTGATCTGGTTGAAGACGCGTTCGAAGCTGGCGTGCTCTTTGTCCATCAGCGACACGAAGAACATCCGGGGAAGTGAGCGTTGCTCGCAATAGTCCCACACTTTCTCCGTCCCAACCTCGACACCGGCCGTCGCGGAAAGCACGACCACCGCCGAGTCGGCCGCGTATACGCCCGCGAGCGCGTCGCCGGTGAAGTCGAGATAGCCGGGAGTGTCGATCAGATTGATCTTCGTGTCCATCCACTCGGCGACCGCAAGCGCGAGGTTGATGGAGTATTTGCGTTCGATTTCGTCTGCGGTGTAATCGGTGAGGGCGGTGCCATCCTTCACAGAACCATGTCGTTTACTCGTTCCGGCCACGAACGCCAGCGCATCGACCAGGGAGGTCTTGCCGCTCGCGCCGTGGCCAACGACGGCCACATTACGGATCTCCGGCGTCTTGTATACGCGCATACGGCGCCAATCTCCTGCAAGGGGGGAAAGAAATATGACCGCCGGAGGTGGGAGACGGCTAGACGCCTGAAATAGCCGAGGGGCGAGAAAGTAGGGTAACTACTCTCTCACCCCTCATGGGCGGCTGCTTCGACGTCTACAATCCTACGGAATGCATCTCCGCATCGGCCCGCTCATTGTGATCCGAGTGACGATCCCTGACGTGCCCGACGAGCCTGTGCAGTATCTGCATTGATCTCAGATTCAGCGCGAGCGCCGTCTCTTCATCCCCCGACGCCAGTGCCGCCTCCGCCTGGGCCCGTAGCTCCTTCACGTGCTCCAGGATCGCTCGGATGCGAGGCGCCTCGCGGTCACCGAGGAAGTTCTCGATGCGCTCGATCGCCTGATCGACCGCGAGTCCGGTCCGCTCGGCCGCATTCGGGAAGACTTCAACGACGGCGCACAAAACTTTGAGGAACGAGTCGCGGAATAATTGCCTCGCCAACTCGCGGTCGCCAGCCTCGAGCGCAGCTCTGGCCTGCTCACGCAGCGCGCGAGCCTCTGCCAGGCATGCCTGAGCCTCCGGGTCATCGGTGGTGCGAAGAGCTTCGAAGAGGCGACTGATCCAACCGTTATAATGCGTTCCGCCGTCCCGCGTTGCGACCACGTCGGCAACGATGACCTGCGCTTCCTGCGCGAGGAGCAATTCGTTCGGCGTAATGCTAGTTGGTTCTTGCTGACATGCCGCTGCGGTGAGCATGACGGCGACGGCAATCGTCATTCGTTTGTGCATCTGCTGCTCCGGTGAAATGTCTGGCTCTATGACGTTAAAGATACGATACAGTTAAGACCCCGAAGGAGGGGGAGGAGGTAACGGGACCGATGGCACAGGCGGACCTGGCGGTGGCATCGGTGCGTGCAAGACCGGGGCCAGTCGCAGAGCGCCCAGGCCCGCAAGCGTCATCACCGCGCCCGCAAGCAAAAAGGACGTGACCGGGCTCACATCGTATATCTGACCGACGAGCGGCGGCCCCACCGTGCGGCCGAGCGCTGCGATTGCTTGAGCGGCTCCGAGCACCGTGCCCTGTTCCCTGACATCGGCGTACACGGAAACCAGCCCCGTCGCTGCTGGCGCGAACACACTGTTCGAGAGGGCCAGCACGAACGTCCACGCATACAGCAACCAGGAGTTTGGCTGGAACGGAATCACCGCGATGGAGAGCGCCATTCCGAACGTGCCGACAATGACGAGGGCGCGCTCGCCGGTCCGTCGCATGATGCGCCCAAAGAAATACCCCTGCACCGACGCCGCTGTGACGCCGATGAGAGTGAACAGCAACGCGAGCTCGCGTTTTCCCCAGCCGAGCGCGGCATGCGCCTGCAAAGGCAGGATCGCGGTGTAGCCGGCGAACGCCAACGGCACGAGCGCCCAAACGGTCATGAGCGGCCGCAACCGCGGTCGCGCCAGTGCCTCGCCGATGTGGCCCAAATCGAGCAACGGTCGTTTGACCCGATGTTCAGGCGCGAGCGACTCTGGAAGGATGAAGTAGGCGGAGACGAAGTTCGCCAGCGACAGGCCGACGGCGATCAGTCCCGGCCACATATGACCCAGATAATGGTCGGAGAACCCGGCGATCGCGGGGCCGAGACTGAATCCCAAGCCAAACGCCGCGCCCACCAGGCCCATCGCTCGCGATCGCTCCGCCGGTGACGAGATGTCGGCCATGTATGCCTGCGCCGCCGAGATATTGCCACCGGCGAAGCCGGAGACTACACGGGACAGAAACAGCACCCAATACGAGCCGGCGAAGGCGAAGAGCGTATAGCCGGCGGCATTGATGAGCATTGTCGTAAGCAGGACTGGCCGACGCCCCACTCGATCGGACAGTTTGCCGAGCAGAGCCGTGGCAGCGAACTGCATCAACGAGTAGACGCCGAGCACGGCCCCGTACGCGAAACCCCCTCCTCCGAACCGCTGCGCATAGAACGGCAAGATCGGCATCACGATGCCGAAGCCGATCAGATCGATCAAAACGGTGAAGAAGATGACGCCGACGCGGGCGCGGGATGCGGGCATGAGCCGGTGAATATAGCGGGACTTCTTTGTTGGTCCCCTAAAAAACTCTCTGTCTTGACGATTCTCTCTCTTATCCTGCGCAACCCGCGAGCGACAAATCTGTAACCGTCATTCCACATCCCAGACGATCCGGCTGTCCCATGTCAAGCGCGTATAGCTACGCGGGCCGGTATGGAAACTGCCCGCTAGACCTTGGTTGTATTGCCGGGGAGTGTCGTGGCTGGACCCGTTCTCCCGGAGTCGCTGAACCTCGCCCGCGTCGCGACAGCGATGCGAGGCGGCCTTCTCATTTCCGTGCTGTTCCTGTTGGCGACCTGCAAAGCCGACAAGGCCAGCGGGCCCACAGCAACTCAGCTCTCATTTCGCGCGCAGCCTCAGCACACGATGGCGGGATCGACGCTTGCGCCAGTTCGCGTCGAGGTTCGTGATGATAACGGAAAAGCCGTCACCGGTTTCAGTGACCTTGTTACTCTGTCGTTCGGAGCGAACCCGGGCGGTGGCGCGCTCGGGGGCACGACCGCCATCCGAGCCATCGCCGGCGTCGCCACGTTCTCCGACCTCACGATCGACAAGTCCGGGAGCGGGTACCGGCTGATGGCGACTGCCGGCAGCCTGCCGCCGGCCGTGAGCTCACGATTCGATGTTACGTCTGGACCCGCCACTCACCTCGTCATTACCGTCGAGCCAACCACCTCGACCGCCGGCTCGAACATTGGGCCGGCGGTACGCGTCGCGGCGCGGGATGCTCTCGACAACATCGCGGACGGATTCACCGGCGACATCACGATAGAGATGACGGCCGGCACCGGATCGTCGGGCGCCATGCTCTCCGGCACGACGACCGTGGCGGCGACGGCCGGAGTCGCGGTCTTCTCGGCGCTCAGCATCGACAAAACGGGGAGTGGGTATCGACTGTCGGTTTGGGCCACGGGTGTCTCGGGAACGACGAGCGCCGCGTTCGACATCACTCCAGGATCGGCGAGCGTGCTCGTCGTTACCCAACAGCCGACGACAACTACCGCCGGAAATCCGATAAGTCCGGCGGTCGTCTTTATCGCACGCGACGCCTGGGGGAACAGCGTTCCAAACTTCACGGGCAACGTGACGTTGGATCTTACGGCCGGCACGGGCACCCCGGGAGCGAGTCTCCTCGGCACCCGCATCGTCGCG
>DATFEG010000040.1:0-90078 GCA_035251445.1 Gemmatimonadales bacterium
GACGGCACGCCAACCGGCGCCGCCTGGCCGTGCCCGCCGATAGAAACGCTCCAGGGTTTCCGGCGATTCCGGTCTGGTGAACAAAGTCGCAACGAGCCAGGCGACGGTCGTGACCGCGACGGTGATCAGCAGCGTCAGCCAGTGGTCGGCCGGCATGTCGAACACTTCCCACAGAGTGAGCGACACGATCAGCGAGCCGGCCATCGCGACGAGCTCGCTCCATGCGTTGATCCGCCACCAGTACCACCGCAAAATCAGCACGAGGCCGGTGCCGGCGCCCATGCCGAGCAGAATGCGCCAGCCCTGTTCCACCGAGCTCAGGAACTGCATGACGACGAGGGCCAGGAGCATCAACACTCCGGTGGCGACTCGCGACACCATGACTTGCTCGCGATTGCTCGCGCCCTTGCGCACGAACCGCAGCCAGAAGTCGTTCACGAAGTACGACGTCCCCCAGTTGAGGTGCGTCGCGATCGTGCTCATATACGCGGCCGCAAAAGCGGCGAGCAGGAGTCCGCGCATGGGCGAAGGCAGCAGATCCACCATGGCGCGCGCGTATCCGCGACCGGCGTCCACCCCCGGCGCGCTGAGATCGGGATACGTCACAGCCGCGAACAAGCCGACGATGATCCACGGCCACGGACGCAGCGCGTAGTGCGCGATGTTGAACCACAGCGTGGCGAGCAGCCCGTGCCGCTCGTCGCGCGAGGACATGATGCGTTGGGCGATGTAGCCGCCGCCGCCAGGCTCGGCGCCTGGATACCACGATGCCCACCATTGCACGGCGATATACGTGACGAACACCTGGATCGGGAAGATCGGGCTGTTCAACGGCACGATGCCCAGCGCCGTCTCGCGACTGCCAAAATGCGTCGTTGCGGCGTCGGCCAGACGGTCGAGGCCACCAATGTGCTGCACCGCGAGCACCGCGAGCACGACCGAGCCGCCCATGGCGATCAGGAACTGGAAGAAATCGGTGACGACCACGCCCCACAGACCCGACAGGATCGAGTAGCCGGCGGTGATCAGGAACAGCAGGATCGCCACGCGCCAACCCGAAATCCCCATGGTGATCTGGAGGACATCGGCCATTGCCTTCGTCACCCAGCCCATGATGATCAAGTTCACCGGCAATGCGAGATACAGGGCGCGGACGCCGCGCAGCGTCGCCGCGGGTCGACCACCGTAGCGCAGCTCGACGAACTCGACGTCGGTGAGCACGCCCGCGCGACGCCACAGGCGGGCAAAGAAGAACACCGTGAGGATTCCCGAGAGCGCGAGGCTCCACCAGAGCCAGTTTCCGGCGACGCCTTGTCGGACCACGAGTCCGGTGACGACGAGCGGTGTGTCGGCGGCAAACGTGGTCGCGACCATGGAGGTACCTGCGAGCCACCACGGCAGGCTGCGTCCGGACAGGAAGTACTCGCTGAGCGACCGGCTGGCCCGGCCCGTGTAATAGAGGCCGATGCCGGCGGACACGACGAAGTAGGCGATGATGATGATCCAGTCGGCTAATGACAGGGTCATGGGGCGGGAGCTCCCGGGTTGACGGCATCGACGACGAGATCAGCCACGCGGCGACGGACCTGAAAGATCCTGGTGTTAGCCCGCGTGGGATTCACGCGGTTGGTGAGCAGAATAATGAAGACGTCGAGATCGGGATCGATCCAAATGGACGTACCCGTGAATCCGGTATGCCCAAAGGCGTTCGTTCCCATTTTCGTTCCGGCACTCGAGGTGCCCGACGGCGTGTCCCAGCCGAGTGCGCGGCTCGAGCCGACTGGAACGTTCTGGCGAGTCGTGAACGTCCGAACAAGGTCGGAACGGAGTTGGGGTTTGTTCAACCCGGGCGGCGAGCCAGGGGTTAACACACCCGCTCTGGTTTCTATCAGCCACTGCGCAAACTGGGCTAAATCCGGCGCCGTGCCGAACAGTCCCGCGTGTCCCGACACACCCTCCAGACGTCCCGCGTTCTCGTCGTGAACTTCACCGCGCAGGGCGCGATGCCGGAAGGCGGTGTCGTTCTCAGTGGGGGCAATACGATCACGCCAGCGCGCCGGCGGCAGGAACCGGGTCGACTCCATGCCCAATGCACCAAAGACCCGAGCTTCGAGAAACTCGTTGATACGCTGACCGCTGGTCGCTTCGACCGCTTGCGTCAGGACGATCGCGCCAAGGTCAGAGTAGATGAACGTGTCACCCGGTTGCCGAAGGAGGGCAGTGGTGTCCACGAGCGTCAACGCCTGCTCACGCGTAGGCGCTTGGGCGTACAGCGGGCGCCACGCCGGCAGTCCCGAGGAATGCGTCAGGAGATGGCGAATCGTCACGCGATCCTTCCCCGTTCCCTGGAAGGCGGGCACATAGCGCTGCACGGGAGCATCGAGGTCCAGTTTCCCGGAATCGACAAGCATCATCACCGCGGTCGTCAACCCGATGACTTTCGTCAGTGAGGCGAGATCGTAAATCGTTTCGGGAGTCACGGGCCTGCGGTCGTCGACACCGTAGTGCCCCACCGCAACAGTGAGCAGCAAGCTGTCCCGGCGGCCGACCGCGAGAACCGCTCCCGGGAACGCCGTGTCGACCTCCGAGCGAAGGTACGAGACGACAGGAGCGAACCGCCCCGGTACCTGTTGCGGAGCGACCGGAGCCGGTCCTTGGCGCGCGCAGCTCAGCGCGAGCGCGGCCGCAGCCGGCGCTGCCGCCCTCGGGGCCCAGCGCATCACGGAATGATGACGCGCGGGGGCGGCTTTGGCGGCGGCACGGTTGAGTCGGGAACGACGAGCCCATGGCCGATCGGATACGCCGGCGGAATTCGGATCGGCAATTTGCCGCGGATCGGCGACCAGCCGAGCAGGGCACGCGCCGCCGCGCGCTCGGCGGGCCGCACTCCGCTCCACGCGATGAGATACGACTTCACCTTGGGTGTCTGGTTCAGCAGATAGGGGCTCCCTAGCGCCACCAGTACCGTGGGCTTCACCGAGTCCGTCACGGTGATGAGGCGCGCGAGCGAGTCTGGCAGCGCGATGAATCCTCGTCCCGAGATGGGCCGCACGTTCGCGGCGAAGATGACCGTGGGGGCTCGGCCGATTATTACCCGCGCCGAATCGTACGACGCCTGTCCCGACATCGGCCACAGCCTGAAGAAGCCGACCGTATCACCCCCGGCACGCAGCAGCTCGAGCATGCGCTGGCCCGCGTAGCTGTTGAGCTCGTCCGCATAGGAGATGATGGCCATCCGGCTGCGTGTGCGACGGAGCCGCTCGATGGTGCCGGTAGTGTCGCGCACGAGCGTCAGGGAACGCTGCGCGATCCCGTCTGCTGCATCGAGGAATGCCCTCGAGCCAACCAGTCGCGCGATCGAATCGAGCGGCACGGTCCTGCGCTGGAAAAGTCTGAGCCCGTGCTTGATTTCGAGCACACGCCGCACGGAGGCATCGAGCCGGGCTGCGGTGATGCGTCCCGTCTGGAGCGCAGCCAGCATGGAAGCGATCGCCGAATCGGGATCGGCGGGCATGAGAAGCAGGTCTGACCCGGCCTCGAACGCTCGCACCGCCGCTTCTCCGGCGCCGTATTTCGTGACGATCGCGCCCATCTGGAGCGCATCGGTTACCACGAGGCCGGCGAACTTGAGGGAGTCGCGCAATACCCCCGTCAGGACCGAAGCCGAGAGCGTGGCCGGCGCATCACCGGTGAAGGCTGGGAACGCAATGTGGGCGCTCATGACTACCCTTGCGCCCGCCTCGATGCCCGCACGGAACGGCACCAGCTCGATTGAGTCCAGGCGTGTATAGTCGGCGCGGATGGCAGGCAAGCCGATGTGCGAATCGATATCGGTATCGCCGTGCCCGGGGAAGTGCTTGAGTGTGGCGAGCATTCCGTTGTCCTGCAGACCGCGTACGTAGGCGCGCACGAGCTTCGCGACAGCCCGCGGGTCCTCGCCAAAGGAGCGGATATTGATGATCGGATTCAGCGGATTGTTGTTGACGTCGGCATCGGGCGCGAAGTTGACGTGAATCCCGACGGCACGTCCCTCGAGCGCTGCGACACGGCCGATCATGTAGGCATCCCGCTCATCGCCCGTCGCGCCGGCAGCCATGATATGCGGGAAGGCGGTCGCGCCAACCACGCGCATCGCCGCGCCCCACTCGAGATCGGCGGACACGAGTAGCGGCAGCTTGGAGCGGCGCTGGAGGGCATTGAGTTTCGCGGCGATGTCGTAGGGAGACCCTACCGAGATGATGAGCCCTCCGACTTCCAGGGAATCGATCCAGCGGACCGCGATCTGGTAGGCGGAATCGTCGAGCGACATGTAATTGCCGCCGAGCCACGGCACGACGAGCTGCGCCACTTTCTGGCGTGGTGTGAGCCGGTTGAGAATGGCTGTGGCTTCACGCGCATTGGCTGAGCTCTCCCCTGGCGCGCGGGTGCGTGTCCCACCGGCCGACGCACAGCCGACTGTGACGAGCAGCAGAATCGCGTAGCGGGACCGAATCATCAGGGCGCGTTACTCCTCTTTGTTGTGTGCGAGCGCGGAGAGGCGTTGTCGGGCGAGCACGAGCTCTGGCGACCTCGTGGGCGCGCGGGCGGCATACGACTGAAAGGCCTGCAGCGCTGCGGCGGAATCCCTTTGCGCCAACCGCGCTTCACCAAGCCAGTAGTAGGGATCCGCAAAATATGGCTCGAGCGCGACGGCCGCTTGCAGCTCGGCAGCGGCCTCGGCCGGCCGATGCGCGCGCACGAGGGCGGCGCCATACTCGAAGCGGGCGACCGCATCGTCGGGCCCGCCGGCGGCCGCCTCCTCATATTCTTTGAGCGCCGCGGCAGCGTCCCGCCGTTCAGTCGCCAGGTGTCCGAGTACGAGGTGCGCGGGATAGAACGACAGATCCTCGACCAGCGCGTTTTCGAGTGCCCCGCGGGCTGCCGTGAATTGCCTGCGACCCGCTTCTACCAATCCCACAGCGTAGAGCACGAACGCCTTCGATGCATACACGTCGCTGAACTGTTCCTGCTCGCGCCGCCGCAATGTATCGAGCAGGACGCCGAGCTCGGCCGCCGCGCTGTCGAGCTGATTGAGGGCAACAAATGTCGTGGCGCGCAGATAGCGGACTTCCCCAAATCGCTGGGGATTGCGGCGCTCTGCTAGCACGAAGAGGCTGAGCGCGCGCTTGAAATCGAGCGCGCTGTAAGCCAGCCACGCGTCGGTCCAGGCGTCCTCCCGCCACCGTCCCGGAAGTTCCTGAAAGGCAGCGATGATCAGGCCTTGGAAAACGAGGGGATTGCGAAGGAGTGCGCGCGAGCGCAGCGAGTCGATGCGCGCCATTTCCGGCGGCAGGGGTTTGTCCGCGTCATGGTTCAGATAGCGTCCAAATTGTCCGGCGTCGCAAGACCAGGCGACGGCCCAGCGCGCGAACAGCGGCTCCGCGCGCCGGGGATTGAGGCGAGACGACCAGTAGAAGGCGGCTTCGGCGCTGTGGTGCAAGCGGCGATTGAGCCACTCGATTCCCTGGTCGTAGTAGGCCTCCCAATCATTGGTATCCGCGGCCGCGGGCAGACGTGGCCGATCCTGGGCACCCAGCGACGTCGTCGTCAGGATCACGGCCGTCACCGCGCGGCGCAAAACTCTCAAAACCGATAGGTTGTTCGGATGAACCGATTCCATGCCTTCCTCGCTGTGCCACTGCTCACGGCGTGTGCATCGCACGGCGGGCGTGCGCAGGTCCGTCCCGGCATCGAGGTCGTCCTCTCCGACTCGGCGCAGCTCATCGCGGGCAAGCGCCTTGGGCTACTCACAAACCACACGGGTGTCGACCGTCAAGGCAGGCGCGACACGGACGTGTTGCGTGGTGCGCGCGACGCGCGACTCACCGTGTTGTTTAGCCCGGAGCACGGATTTCGTGGAACTGAAGATCGGCCGGGCCTCCCGGACGGCAGAGATTCGAGCACCGGTCTCCCAATTTATAGTCTGTACGGCGGATCGCGTAGCGCAGCGCGCTCCGCGCTCGACTCCATCGACGTGCTGCTGATCGATCTACAAGACATCGGGGCGCGATTCTACACCTACATTGCGACCGCAACGCAGCTCATGCGGGACGCTGCCCGCGCGCGGAAACGCGTCGTCGTGCTCGATCGACCCGATCCCATCGGCGGCGTTGCGATTCAGGGCAACTTGCGCCGGAACCTTGGGGACCCTGATTCCTTGCCGGTCGGGTTTCTCCCGATCCCGATGCGGCATGGGATGACGCTCGGCGAAATGGCGCGAATGGCGAACGATCTCATGGCGCTCGGCGCCGATCTGATCGTCGTGCCCGCGGCCGGATGGAAGCGCGACATGCTCTATGATCAGACGAATCTTCCCTGGGTAAAACCCTCACCCAACATGCCCGACATCGAGAGCGCCCTTCATTATCCGGGGCTTTGCCTCTTTGAGGGCACGAATCTCTCGGTCGGGCGGGGCACCGGTACGGCGTTCCAGATAATCGGCGCGCCATGGCTCAAACCGAGCAGTGTGATCGCGCGGCTCGACGCATCCGCAACTACCGGTGTTTCGGTCCGCCCGACGATTTTTACACCGATCAATCCCACCGATGGCAAGTATGCGGCTGTTGAGCTCCAAGGGTTGCAGTTCCGCGTGACCGATCGGACGCGATACGATCCGACGAAGCTGGCGGTTGCGCTTCTCGTTGCGATCCGCGCAACTCATCCGACCGAGTTTCAGTTTCGGCCCGGGCACTTCGACCGATTGGCCTCAGGATCTGAACTGCGTCAGGCCGTTGAAGCGGGGCATGCAGCCCCCGAGATCTGGGCCCCATGGGATGCGGATCTCCAGCGCTTCCGCACCTCCCGGGCCAGGTACCTGATCTATTAGCCCGCCGACCGGGTCAGCGCCATGGGGTATTCGCTTTCCTATTGCCCAATGGTGCATGTCTCGGTGAATCAAGCGTTTTAACCCTACCGCCCATACGCCGGACGATTAGCTTCTCCCCGGCATGAATGTCATTCCGCAGCGAGTCAAGGACGGCTTCGTCGGGTTGACGCGACCCGTGGTCCGCGCCTTGATCCGAGGCAGGGTACACCCGAACGCGATCACAACGGTCGGAACGATTGTATTGATCGGCTCCGGCGTTGCGTTCGGCTACGGCGCGATCCGACTCGGTGGCGCGCTGCTGCTGCTCAGCGGGGTGTTCGACATCCTTGATGGGCAGGTAGCGCGTCAAGGCCAGATGACCACGACTTTCGGCGCGTTTTACGACTCCACGGTCGACCGCATTGGAGAAGCGGCGGTCTTCGCCGGACTAATGATCTATTTCCTGACAGGTCCGCTGCCGTTGGAGCTGATGCCGACGGCCTTCGCCGCCGCATTGATCGCCCTGATTGCATCATTATTGGTTTCGTACACGCGGGCGAGGGCCGAAGGCCTCGGCGTCGAATGCAAGGTGGGGATTGCGGCTCGCGCGGAGCGGATTCTGCTGCTCGGATTGCCGGCAATGGTTCTTGGGGAGGGACCGGGACGTCCAGGCGTCCTGCTTTTCTGGATCGTGAGCGTGCTTGCGTTCGCCTCCGTCGTCACGGTGTTCCAGCGTATTGCGCACGTCGCCAGTGTGGCGCGCGGCGGGCCGCCGCCGCCCCCGCCTCTTCCCAAACGTGAGACACTACCAGGAATCGCGGCCGTGCGCCGCAAGGGGCACTGATGGCTCGGGAACAGACAGCGGTCATGACCGGCGGGGGGCGTGAAATCGCGCCGGCGAACGGCAAACTGGGTGTCATGCTGGTCGGTCTCGGTGCGGTCTCGACCACATTCATCGCGGGCGTGGAGAATGTGCGCCAGGGCCGCTCGCTGCCGATCGGGTCGCTCAGCCAGATGGCGACGATTCGACTTGGTAAGCGGACCGAAAAGCGCGTGCCGAAGATCAAGGACTTCGTTCCGCTTGCGGACCTCCCCGATCTCGTGTTCGCCGCGTGGGACCCGATTCCCGACGACGCGTACACGGCGGCCGTGAAAGCCGGCGTCCTTGACCGACACGAACATCTCGACCCCATCAAGGGGTTTCTGCAGGGCATCGAGCCGCTGCCGGCGGTATTCGACCAGTATTACGTGAAGCGGCTGCAAGGCACGAATGTCAAGCGCGGGAAAAACAAGCGGGAGTTGGCCGAGCAGCTGCGTGAAGACATCCGCGCGTTCAAGAAGAATGCAGGCTTGGACCGGATCGTGATCGTGTGGTGCGCGTCGACCGAGGTGTTCCTCACGCCAGGGCCGGCGCATCAGTCGCTGCAGGCTTTCGAGAAGGCGATGGAACAGAACGACCAATCCATCGCGCCGTCGATGGTGTACGCATATGCCGCGCTGATGGAGAATGTGCCGTTTGCCAACGGCGCGCCCAACCTCACCGTGGACATCCCGGCGCTCGAGGGGCTGGCTGAAGAGCGGCACGTGCCGATCGGGGGGAAGGACTTCAAAACCGGTCAAACGATGATGAAGAGCGTCCTGGCGCCGGCCTTCAAAGCGCGGATGCTCGGCCTCTCCGGCTGGTACTCCACCAACATCCTCGGAAATCGGGACGGGGAAGTGCTCGACGACCCCGAGTCCTTCAAGACGAAGGAAGAGTCCAAACTCGGCTTGCTCGAGCACATACTGCAGCCGGATCTGTATCCCGAGCTGTATGGCAAGGTCTACCACAAGGTGCGGATCAACTACTACCCACCGCGTGGCGACAACAAAGAAGGATGGGACAACATCGACATCTTCGGATGGCTCGGCTATCCGATGCAGATCAAGGTCGATTTCCTGTGTCGCGACTCGATTCTGGCAGCCCCGATCGTCCTGGATTTGGCCCTGTTCTTCGACCTCGCGGCGCGCGCCGGCCTCTCCGGCATCCAGGAATGGCTTTCCTTCTATTTCAAGAGCCCACAATTCGCGCCCGGCCTGTACGCCGAGCACGATCTCTTCATCCAGCAGACCAAACTGAAGAACACCTTGCGCTGGATGATGGGGGAGGAGCAGATCACGCACCTGGGGATCGAGTATTACGAGTACGCCGAGAAATAGCGGGAGCGGCAAATGAGCCAACGGGCCGTCGCGCATGCCTTTGCGACGGCCCGCCACTTTATTAGCTTGTCCCGGCCATGATTGTGGTTGCTCCCACGCCGCACCGGTTCTGCACCACCCCAGGAGATCGCTTCGCATGTTCAGCTTGATGCCGTCGCCCGCGTTCTTCCAAGACGCTGCTCCTCACGCCCCCGCGCAGCACGCAGGCGGCGAGGCCACCCTGGTCTTGCCGGATCTCAATCAGGCGACGTTCCTGGGCGATGTCGGCGGGCGGGCCCTGCTGATGTGGGGACTCCTGATCTGCGTCCTCGGTCTGCTGTTCGGGCTGGCGCAATACACCCAGCTCCGCAACCTGTCGGTCCATCGGGCGATGCGCGAGATCTCGGAGCTGATCTACGAGACGTGTAAGACCTACCTGCTCACCCAGGGCCGCTTCCTGCTCATTCTGTGGCTGTTCATCGGGGCGATCGTCGCGGTGTATTTCGGGACGCTCGCCCAAACGGTCGATGCGTCCGGGGCAACGGTGCGCGGTTTCCCGCTGGTCAAGGTGGTCGTCATCCTGCTGTTCAGCCTGATCGGGATCGCCGGCAGCTACGGCGTGGCCTGGTTCGGGATCCGCGTGAATACCTTCGCCAATTCCCGCACGGCGTTCGCGAGTCTCACCGGCAAACCGTATCCCAATCATGCGATTCCACTGAAGGCGGGGATGAGCATCGGGATGCTGCTGATCAGCGTGGAGCTGCTGCTGATGCTCCTGATTCTGCTGTTCATCCCTGGCGACTATGCCGGACCGTGTTTCATCGGATTTGCGATCGGGGAGTCCCTGGGGGCGGCTGCCCTGCGCGTAGCGGGCGGCATCTTCACGAAAATCGCCGACATCGGCGCCGACCTGATGAAGATCGTCTTCAAGATCAAGGAGGACGACGCGCGCAATCCGGGCGTCATTGCGGACTGCACGGGCGACAACGCCGGTGATTCGGTCGGGCCGAGCGCCGACGGATTCGAAACATACGGGGTGACGGGAGTTGCACTCATTTCGTTCATCCTGCTCGCGGTGCACGATCCACTCGTCAAGGTGCAGCTCCTGGTGTGGATCTTCGCGATGCGCGTCATGATGATCGTTGCTTCAGGGGGATCGTACTTCCTCAATAGCGCGGTCGTGAAGGCAAAGTACCAGCACGCGGATCACATGAATTACGAAGCACCTCTCACCACGCTCGTCTGGCTCACCTCGATCGTATCGGTCGCGCTCACGTTCCTGGCCTCCAAGCTCCTCATTCCCAGCGTCGGCGGTGACAGCACGCTGTGGTGGAAGCTCTCGCTCGTGATTACGTGCGGTACGCTTGCCGGCGCGATCATCCCCGAGTTTGTGAAGGTCTTCACGTCGGTCAACTCGCGTCACACGCGTGAAGTGGTGACGTCCTCGCGCGAAGGTGGCGCGTCGCTGAACATCCTGTCGGGCCTCGTGGCCGGGAACTTCAGCGCGTTCTGGTTAGGGATGACGATGATGGTGCTCATGGCCATCGCCTACGGTGTCAGCACGGCCGGAATGGGGAGCCTGATGCTCGCGCCCGCGGTGTTCGCGTTTGGGCTCGTGGCCTTCGGGTTCCTGGGGATGGGGCCGGTGACGATCGCGGTCGATTCGTACGGACCGGTTACCGACAACGCACAGTCGGTGTACGAGCTGTCGTTGATCGAGCAGGTGCCCAACGTTCGCGGGGAGATCAAGCGGGATTTCGGGTTCGACCCGAATTTCGCGCGCGCGAAGGAGAACCTGGAAGAGAACGACGGGGCGGGGAATACCTTCAAAGCGACCGCCAAACCTGTGCTCATCGGCACAGCGGTGGTGGGCGCCACGACGATGATTTTCTCCATCATCGTCGCCCTGACCAGGGGGCTACAGCCCGAGCTGATGTCGAATCTGTCGATTCTGCACCCGCCGTTTCTGCTGGGCCTGATCACGGGCGGCGCGGTGATCTACTGGTTCACGGGCGCGTCGACGCAGGCCGTCACAACGGGCGCGTACCGCGCCGTGGAGTTCATCAAGGCGAATATCCGGCTCGAGGGCACGACCAAGGCGTCGGTAGCGGACAGCAAAAAGGTGGTGGCGATCTGCACGCAATACGCGCAAAAGGGGATGTTCAACATCTTTCTGACCGTCTTCTTCGCGACGCTCGCGTTCGCGTTCGTCGAGCCGTATTTCTTCATCGGATATCTGATCTCGATCGCGTTGTTCGGCTTGTATCAGGCCATCTTCATGGCCAACGCGGGGGGCGCGTGGGACAACGCCAAGAAGATCGTGGAGACGGAGCTCAAGCAGAAAGGCACCGAGCTGCACGCCGCGACGGTCGTTGGCGACACCGTCGGCGATCCGTTCAAGGACACGTCCTCCGTGGCCATGAACCCCATCATCAAGTTCACCACGCTGTTCGGGCTACTCGCCGTCGAGCTGGCGGTGTCGCTCACCGCGGAGCGTGGCGTGACGTTGAGCCTCGTGCTCGCCGGCGCGTTCCTTCTAATCGCCCTGGTGTTCGTGTGGCGATCCTTCTACGCCATGCGAATCGAGTCCGCGATCCGCAGCAGCGCCGAGCCGGCGCAGGTACGGACGCGCATGCAGGTGCGCTAGCGGGGGCTCCGTGACGTCCGCCCAGCTCGCCGTCACGGCGCTCGGCGCCGGTGCCATCGTCTGGGTGCTGTGGTACTTCCTCTTTTCGCGGGGCAAGCCCGTCGGAGCGACCACGTCCGCCGGCGGCGTGCAGGAAGTGCGCGTGACCGTGAAGGGCGGGTACACACCCGATACCATCGTCGTGCAGGCGGGCCGGCCGGTCCGGTTGCAGTTTTATCGGGACGAGACAGCTGACTGCTCTGAGCGCGTGGTGTTCGACGAGCTGGGGATCGACCAGGCGCTGCCGGCCTTTCAAACCACGGCCATCGAGTTCACCCCCGACAAGCCGGGCGAGTACGCTTTTCGCTGCGGCATGAACATGCTGAAGGGACTCCTGGTCGTGGAGCCCGATGGTGAGCGACGGGCAGCTCCGTCTCCGCACAAGTTCCATGGCGCGGCCGCATGAGTAAGACCCGCATTGTTCTGCCGATCGAAGGCATGACGTGCGCGAGCTGCGCCGCAACGGTGCAGAAGGCGCTCGTCGGGGCGCCAGGTGTGTCTTCGGCGGGCGTCAACTTCGCAACCAACAAGGCCGCCATTGACTACGATGAGGCGCAGACGAGCGTCGCTCAGCTGATCACAGCCGTCCGCGACGCCGGCTACAACTGCGGGAAAGCGAGCGTGACGTTCGGGATTAGCGACCTGCACTACGCGCCGAGTGTCGCTGTGCTCGAGCAGGGGTTGGCGCGCGTGCCGGGCGTCGTTCGCGCGGTCGCGAATCAGGCGACGGAGACGGCGACGGTCGAATACGTCCCCGGCATGGTCACTGCCGCCGACCTCGAGCGGGCGGTCACCGAGGCCGGATTCGGCGTCGCCGAGCCGATCGCGGCCGAGGATCCGATCGAGCGCGAGCGCATCGCGCGCAGCCGCGAGATTCGCACGCTCACCTGGAAGTTCGTCCTCGCGGCGGTCGTGACGATCGTCACGATGCTCGGCTCGATGTTGCTGATGGCCGATCGTCCCATGGGCGCGCACGGGACGATGAAACAGGTCGATCTCATGGGTCGGCTGTTGATGCCGCTCGCGGTCACGGTGCGCGACTGGATCGGCGGCCAGGGATGGGTCTTGAACCTCGAGTGGGTGAAATGGGGTCTCGCCCTCGTGACGCTGCCCGTGGTCCTGTGGTCCGGGCAGCAGTTTTACAAGGGCACCTGGAGCGGTTTCCGTCACCGCACCGCCGACATGAATACGCTCATTGGGGTTGGCACCGGCGCGGCCTATCTCTACTCCCTGGGCGCGACGGCCGCCGGGGGATTCTTTCTCAATGCCGGGCTTCCCGCCGACGTCTACTACGAAGCCGTCGCCGCCATCATTGCTCTGGTGCTCCTCGGCCGGCTGCTCGAGGCTCGCGCGAAGGGCCGGACCTCTGAAGCCATTCGTCAGCTCGCGACGCTCCGTGCCAAGACGGCGCATGTGATCCGCGACGGACAAGAGACCGACATCCCGGTCGAAGAGGTGGTTGTGGGCGATCTCGTCATCGTAAAGCCCGGCGAGAAAATCCCGGTGGATGGCGTGGTCATAGAGGGCGCGTCCGCCGTAAACGAGTCGATGCTGACCGGTGAGCCCCTTCCCGTGGCCAAGACGCCGGGCGACGAGGTCATCGGCGCCACGTTGAATACGACGGGAAGCATCACCTTCCGGACCACGCGCGTCGGCAAGGAGACCACGCTGGGCCAGATCGTGCAGCTGGTAGAGGACGCGCAAGCCACCAAGGCGCCGATTCAGAAGCTGGCCGATCGCGTCGCGGGGGTGTTCGTGCCGATCGTCATCGCCGTGGCGATCGCGTCATTTGTGGCGTGGTTCGATCTCGGCCCGACGCCCCAGGTCCGCGCGCTCGTGTACGCCACGGTGGCATTCGTCACCGTGCTGATCATCGCGTGTCCGTGTGCTCTCGGTCTCGCCACCCCGACAGCCATCCTCGTGGGCACGGGGAAAGCGGCGGAGTACGGCATCCTGATTCGCAGCGGCGAAGCGCTGGAGCGGTTGGGGAACGCGCGCACCGTGCTGCTCGACAAGACGGGCACGATCACGGAGGGCAAACCCACCGTTACACACATCGTCACCGCCAAGAAGCCTGATGGCACGCCCATCAGTCCGACGGACGTGCTCAAATGGGCCGCTTCAGTGGAGCAGCGTTCCGAACATCCGTTGGCGCACGCCATTCGCACGGCGGCGGAAGAAAAACAGGTGACGCTCTTGCCGGTCGAGAAATTCGCGGCGATGGAAGGCCGGGGTGTGCGCGGGACTGTTGACCGTCGCATCATCGAGGTTGTCTCGCTGCGGCACGCTCGCGAACGCAATCTCGAGCTGGGCTCGCTCGGCGCAGATGCCGACCGGTTGGCGGCGCAAGCGCGATCCCCCGTGATCGTAGTGGTGAACAACACAGTGTATGCGGTGATCGCGATCTCCGATCCGATTAAACCGACGTCGAAGGACGCCGTCGCGCTGCTCAAGCGGCTGGGTCTACCGGTCGTGATGGTGTCGGGCGATTCCAGGAGCGGCGCGGACGCGGTCGCCGGCGAGGTGGGCATCGATGAGGTGATCGCGGAAGTGCTCCCGTCGCAAAAGGCCGATCTCGTGAGGAAGCTGCAGCGCCAGGGCAGGCAAGTCGTCATGGTCGGCGACGGCATCAACGACGCGCCGGCACTGGCCCAAGCCGACGTCGGTATCGCGATTGGAACGGGCACAGACATCGCGATGGAGGCGTCGGACGTCACGTTGATTCGGGGCGATCTGCGGGCGGTATATACCGCGATCGAGCTGGCGCGCCGCACGATGCGCACGATTCGCTGGAACCTGATCTGGGCGTTCGGCTACAACGTCTTGTTGATTCCCATCGCGGCCGGCGCGCTGTACCCGATCACTGGTTGGCTGCTGTCGCCGGTGCTGGCCAGCGCCGCGATGGCCTGGTCGAGCCTGTCGGTGGTGTTGAACAGCCTGACGCTGCGGCGCTTCAAGCCGCGCTGGATCCCGCGCCTTGCGGAAGGAGCAGCCTGACGATGCGGTACTTTCATCGCACCAGCGCCAGCCCGCAACAGGTGCTCGACGTGGCGAAGAGCTTCTTCGGCGGACGGCTGGCGCCCGCCGAGGAATCGCCCCGCCGCCGTGCCTATCACGGCACGCTCGGCCGCATCGCGATCAGCGCGCGGCCCGAAGGCGGGCACTACACGTTTGTCGAAGTCGTCACGGATCAGGTCGGCGAGTCGGAGCTCGACAAGCTGGCAAAGCGGTTTCTCGGCGAAGTGCATCGGCTCGTCGAGCCGACACACGTGCCGCGCGGCGCCTACTAGCCCGCGACCTTCGCGCCGTACCCCGCGTGACCGATTGCCGCGACGAGCTGATCGGTCGTCACGCGGTCGTCGTCGAAATCCACCTCGGCCTCACCGTCGGGCAAATCGACGACCGCGGAATAAACGCCGCTAATGCCTTTCAAAGCGTTCTCGACCTTGGCTTGACAGTGACCGCAGGTCATGCCCGTCACGCGCAGCTTCACATTGGCCATCGTCTGCTCCTGATGTAGCTTTCACGCCCACTATAATTTACGACATGGATCCCCGCGCCGCGCGTGTGACGCCAGCCTCCGTATCGCCGTCGATCGCTGCTCCTGCCCCCGCCACGCGCCCCGGCGGCGCGAGCGCGGCGGTCGCACCGCTTTCGCGCGACCAATTGCGGGAGATCTATTACTACCTCCGCCTCACGCGCACGCTGGAGGAGCGCCTGGTCGCGCTGTATCGCCAGACCAAGGTCATTGGCGGGTTGTTTCGCTCACTCGGCCAGGAGGGCGAATCGGTCGCCTCGGCCTACGCCCTGGAGCGCGGCCACAACAAGGATATTCTCTCACCGCTGATCCGAAACCTCGGATCGATGCTCGTGATGGGAGCGCAGCCCATCGAGATTCTGCGGCAGTACATGGCCAAGGCGGAGAGTCCCACGCGCGGCCGCGAGCTCAACGTGCATTTCAACGACCTGGAAAAAGGCTACCTCGGCCAGATCTCCCATCTGGGCGACATGATTCCGGTGATGGCCGGCATCGCCTTGACGTTCAAGCTGCGGCGGGAGCCGCGCGTCGGCCTGGTGTACATCGGAGACGGCGGCACGTCGACCGGAACCTTTCACGAAGGTTTGAACTTCGCCGCCGTGCAGCGGCTGCCCCTCGTCGTCATCGGTGAGTACAACCACTGGGCGTACTCCACGCCACCCGAGAAGCAATTCGCGGTTACAGACCTCGCTGACAAGGCGAAGGGATACGGGGTTCCCGCCGTGACGGTGGACGGCAACGACGTGTTCGCGGTCTACGAAGCAACGAGGTCCGCAGTCGAACGGGCGAGACGGGGCAAAGGTGTTCAGTTTGTTGAAGTGAAAACCTACCGCCGCAAAGGCCATGCGGAGCACGACGACCAGCACTACGTGCCGAAGGACGTGTTGGAGCGCTGGTCGAGTGAGAACGATCCCATTGATCGCTACGTGCAGCGCCTGCGGTCCGGCAGTCTGGTTGGCGACGCGGACCTGAAGGAGATCGACGAGCAGGTGCGGGTGGAAGTGGACCAGGCGACGGACGCGTGTGTGAACGACCCGCTCCCTCCGGCCGAGACGGCACTGCCGGGGGTGTATATCGATCCGCCGGCGGCGGACCGACTCTGGTTCAAGGCGCTCTGATGGCGACCCGCGAGGTCACGTTTCTCGAAGCGTTGCGGCAGGGTCTCTGGGAAGAGATGGAGCGCGATGAGCGCGTTTTCATCCTGGGCGAGGATGTAGGCTTGTACGGCGGTGCGTTCAAGGTGACCGACGGATTCGCGAAGAAATTCGGCGAGTCGCGCGTCATCGATACGCCGATCTCCGAGGCCGCGATCGTCGGTGCGGCGGCGGGCGCTGCGCACATGGGGTTGCGACCCGTCGCCGAGATGCAGTTCATCGACTTCATTTCCTGCGCCTACGACATGCTGACCAACTACGTCGCGACCGCGCGTTATCGCGCTGGACTGTCGACGCCACTGGTCGTGCGTGGCCCCTGTGGCGGCTACGTGCGTGGCGGCCCGTTCCACTCCCAAAACCCCGAAGCGGCGTTCCTGCACACGCCGGGGTTGAAGATCGTTTATCCCGCGACGGCGCGAGACGCCAAAGGACTCATCAAGGCGTCGATCCGCGATGAAGATCCGGTGCTGTACCTCGAACACAAGTGGTTGTACCGCCGAATCAAGGAGCAACTGCCCGAGGGTGAGGAGATACTCACGCCGATCGGACAGGCACGCCTGGCGCGTGAAGGGAAGGACCTGTCGATCATCACCTACGGCGCGACACTCTGGAAGTCTCTCGAGGCGGCTGACCAGCTCGCGCAGGACGGCGTCTCGGTCGAAGTGCTCGATTTGCGGACCCTGTTGCCGATGGACGATGCGGCAATCGTGGACACCGTGAAGAAGACGAACAAGGTTCTCATCGTCCACGAGGATACGCGTACGGGCGGCATGGCGGGAGAGATCACGGCCCGCATCAACGAGCAAGCGTTCGAGTGGCTCGACGGTCCCATCATGCGGGTGACGGCTCACGACGTGCCGCTACCATATGCGCCGACGCTGGAAGACTTCGTCTTGCCCCAGACTGACGATATAGTGAAGGCGGCGAGGTGGTTGGCGAGATACTGAGCTATCCGGTGTCCGCTATCCGGTATCCGCTATCCGGTACCAGGTATCCGTCACGACACACCGGGTACCGGATAGCGGATAGCGGATACCGATTGGAGCTGCTATGGCCCGAGTAGACGTTCTCATGCCCCAGATGGGCGAGTCCATTGCCGAGGGCACCCTCAGCAAGTGGCTCAAGAAGGTCGGCGATCCGGTAAAGCGGGACGAGCCGCTGTTCGAGATCTCGACGGACAAGGTCGACGCGGAGATCCCCGCGCCCGCCGCTGGCACGCTTGCGGAGATCAAGGTCCAGGAGGGGCAGACGGTGCCGGTGCAGACGCTCGTCGCGGTGCTCGAAACGGATAAGGCGGCGGCCGGACGGCCAGACGGCCCGACGGCCGGCACCGCACCAGCCGCTGCGGCTCCAGCCCCGGCGGTCCCGAAAGCTGAGCCACCCAAGGCAGCCACACCTCCGCCGCCACCTCCGGCCGACCGGCCGTCCGGCCGTGCGGCCGTCCCCGCTGGCGACGGCGGCGTGATGACCGCCGAGCAACGCCTGCGCACCAAATCCACGCCGCTCGTCCGGAAGATCGCCGCGGAACACAGCGTCGACATCTCGCGGATCCCTGGCAGCGGCTACGCGGGTCGCGTAACCAAACAGGACATCCTCGGCTATATCGAGCGCGCGCCGGCAGCCGCCCCAAGCCCCAGGACCCAGGCTCCAGGCCCTGCGGGGGCCATCGAACATCCATCCGTTGAACCGTGGCCGGGGGACAGGGTCGAACCGTGGTCCAAAATCCGGAAGATCACCGCCGACCACATGGTGATGTCGAGGCGCGTATCGGCCCACGTCGCGAGTTTCTTCGAGGTCGACTTCACGCGGATCGCGCAGCTGCGCGCGAAGGCCAAACAGACCTACGCCGAGCGCGGCGTCAACCTGACGTTCCTCGCCTTCATCGTGAAGGCCTGCGCCGAGAATCTGCGCAAGCATCCGATCGTAAACGCCGCGGTCTCGGGCGACAGCACGATTTATCGCGGTGAGATCAACATCGGGATTGCCGTGGCGCTGGATTGGGGGTTGATCGTCCCGGTGATCAAGCATGCCGACGAGCTCGCGCTCATGGGCATCGCGCGCGCCATCAACGACCTGGGCGAGCGCGCGCGTACCAAGAAGCTCTCGCCCGACGACATCCAGCGCGGGACCTTCACCATCACGAACCCGGGCGGCTTTGGGCCCTTCGCGGGGATCCCCATCATCAATCAGCCACAGGTCGCGATTCTTGGGGTCGGAGCGATCGAAAAGCGCCCCAAGGTGCTTACCGCCACCGATGGCACCGAGTCGATCGCCATTCGCACGATGGGCGTGTTGACCATGTCGTACGATCATCGCGTCGTCGACGGCGCCGATGCCGACCGGTTCCTCGCCGATGTCAAGAACCTGCTGCAGGAGTTTCCCGAGGGAGCGGTATGAGAATGCCGAAAGTCTTGACCGCGGCGCGCGTGCGGGTGCCTGCCCAGCACGAGACGGAGTACGTGAACACGTTACGCGAGCTGAGCCAGTTTGCTGAAGCGCGCGGCCAGAAGATCTGGTTGTTTCGCAATGCCAAGGATCCGCGCTTGTTCATCGAGTTCTCCGAGAGTCCGACCGAGATGTCGCATCGCGCCCAGGCGTCGCGGCTGCCCGAAGAGATCAAACTGGAGAAGCGATTGCAGTCGCTCGCGACGTACGCGCCGGATGCGTGGGAGCTCTGGAGCGAGGTGAGTGTATGGCCCGTCGCCCCCTGACTGTCGACGGTGACTCGTGGGAGGTCTACCCCTCCGGGCGGGTGACCGTATACGGCCGCGACCAGCTTGGCCTCATATTCGAGAGCGGCACCGGCACGCAACGGCGCCGCCGCGTGACGCATTTCTCGCCCGTCGGTGCGCGGATGCCCGAGCGCGCATTTCGAGAATTGTCCGATCGCGAGCTGCTCGAGCTCTTCCGCCAATCCCAGCCGGCCTGGACGGCCCCCGAGGTCTCGTACGCCCCACATTGATCTGCATTGCCATTCGACGGCATCGGATGGCGAGTGTACGCCAGCGGAGGTAGCGCGTCGCGCGCGGGCAGTCGGTTTGACGGCCGTCGCCCTGACTGACCACGACACCACAGACGGCGTCGCGGACGCCACAAACGAGGCTGCCAAACACGGCATTCGCATCATCCCAGGATGCGAATTCAGCGTGCGCGCTCCCTGGGGCGAGCTGCATGTCCTGGCGCTGTTTCTGCCACCCGAGAGTGAGCGGCTACAGGACTTTCTGCACCAAACGCGAGCGGCCCGGCGCCGCCGGGGTGAGCAGATCGTCAACAAGCTCCAGGCCCTTGGCGTCGACATAGAGCTCGAAGACGTGCAGGCGCATCTTCTGGGAGGCGATGGTGGGGCCTTGGGCCGGCCGCACGTGGCCCGCGCGCTCGTGGATTGCGGCGCCTGCGACGACATCCCGGACGCTTTCCGCCGCTACCTGGGGCGGGGGCGCGCGGCGTACGTCGAAAAACCGCTGCCCAAGCTCCTAGAGGTGACCGCTCTCGTCCACGAGGTGGGCGGGCTGACCTTCGCGGCGCATCTCGGCGATCACGGCACGGAGGCCCAACTCCGGATCTTTCAGGACGAGGGTCTCGACGGCGTCGAGGTGCGGCATCCCAGCCACCCGCCCGCCGTCGAGCAGCGGCTCATCCGCATCGCGGAACGCCTGGGACTGGGCATCAGCGGGGGATCGGACTGGCACGGCGAGAGCGAGTACGGTGAGTTGCATGCGCCACTCGGCGGCATGAAGGTTCCGGATACCTGGTTGCAGCCGCTCGAGCGCCGGCTCGAGCTCACCACGAGGAAACGAGCATGAGTGAACTGTTACCGATTGGCAGTCCCGCGCCGTCGTTCTCGGCCGCTGCTTCCGACGGCCGCACCTACACACTCGCCGGTTTGCTCAAGGACGGACCAGTAGCGCTGGTCTTCTATCCCGGCAACAACACGCCCGGCTGAAACCGCCAGCTCTCCGCCGTGCGCGATGAGATCGACAAGTTCAGAGCCGCGAAGCTACAGCCGCTCGGCGTGAACCCGGCAGGCCCGGAGAGCCATCGGGGCTACGTCGAGAAATTCAAATTCAACTTTCCACTGCTCTCCGATCCCGACCGCGCGATCGCACGGGCCTACCACGCTCTCAAGGACGACGGGCCGGGCATTCAACGCACCGTCTACGCGATCGGCAAGGATGGAACCGTGTGCTTTGCGCAGCGCGGAGCTCCTCCTGTCGCCGCGATCGTCGCCGCCGTGAATGCCCGCTGATTTTCAGGGAAAAGTCGCACTCGTTACGGGAGTCGGCCGGGTCGGTCAGATCGGCCACGCGGTGGCGCGCGGGTTGGGGCGCGCAGGCGCAAAGCTGCTGCTCGCGGACGTCAATGCGGTCGGTCTGGCTGACCGTGTCAAGGAGTTTGCATCGGAAGGCATTCCCGCCAAAGCGTCCGCTGGTGACCTCACGCAGCCCGAAGCGGCTCGCACCGCGACCGCCGTCGCGCGGTCCCAGTTCGGGGGCCTCGATGTCGTGGTTAATGTCGCCGGCGGATTTTTCAGCTACGGTCCGTTCACCGAGGTCAAGCCGGAAACGCTCGACCGCGAGCTCGCCATCAACTTCAAGACGGCGTTCTTCACGTGCCAGGCGGCCATTCCGGCGCTACTCGCACGCGGCGGTGGTGCGATCGTCAACTTTGCGTCCATCGCGGTTGTGCGTTCCCTGATGCACATGTCGGCTTACAGCGCGGCGAAGTCTGCGGTCGCGGGACTGACCCGCGAGCTGGCACGCGAGTATCGCGACGCGGGGATCCGGGTCAACGCCGTGGCACCAGCGACCGTTCGGACGGCTGATAACGTCGCGCAGATGAACGATCCGCAGGCGCCACTCGTCGAGCTCCAGGAAGTGGTCAATACTGTGCTCTTTCTCGCGAGCGAAGAATCGAGCGCGATCACCGGTCAGATCGTTCCCATTACCGGGAAAACGTACTAATGCGCCTGGAGGGGGCCGGGGCACTGGTCACGGGTGCGGGCCGGCGGGTTGGACAGGCGATCGCCGTCGGCCTCGCGCAATCAGGCTGCGATGTCGCTGTGCATTACTACGGCTCGAAGCAAGGCGCGGAGGAAACGGCGACGGCGATCCGCGCGGAGGGCCGCCGCGCGGAGCTGATCCGTGGCGATCTGCGTGATCCGATCGCCGCCCGCGGCCTCGCCGACCAGGCGGCGCGCTCGCTCAAACGGCTGGATGTCGTGGTGAATTCCGCGGCGATCATGGTGCGCCAAAACGTCGAGGACGTCACCCCGGAGAGCTGGGATGAAACGCTCGATCTCAATCTGCGTGCCACATTCTTCGTGTCGCAGGGCGCGATTCCTCATCTGCGCCGCGCCCGGGGCAAAATCGTCAACATCGCCGACCTGGCGGGGCTCGAGCCGTGGCCTGCCTACGCCACGCACTGTATCAGCAAAGCGGGCGTGGTGATGCTCACGAAAGCACTGGCGCGCGCACTCGCTCCCGACATCGCGGTCAATGCCGTTGCGCCCGGCGCGGTGCTATTGCCCGGGGACTGGGACGCGGAGGCGGGCGCGCATATCCGCGAGACGACCCCCCTCAAACGCCTGGGCGCGCCCGCGGATGTCGTGGCCGCGGTCCGCTTCCTTCTGAGCGGCACCGATTACCTCACCGGAACCATCCTCGTCGTGGATGGAGGGAGACTCATCCGCTGAGGGACGTCGTCGTGGTCGGTGGAGGCTGCTACGGCACGTTCTACGCGTCGCAACTCGCGAAGGCCAAGGCGCGTGGCAAGACCGCATATCGGACCGTCATTGTTGTGGACCGGAATCCCGATTGCCAGGCTCGACGCGAGCTCGGCGATGCTCCCGACCGGCAATGGGTTGTCTCGGATTGGACCCCGTTCTTCGACGATTGGCTCTCCGACGCACGACGTACGACGCACGACGCACGAGATGACCAGATCGTCCCCTCCCCCCACATGCCGCACTTGATGTTCGAATGGGTCCTGCGGCGTGCCCGCGCGCGATGGCCCCAACGCTCCATCTCGGTCGCTCCGGTCCCCGGGCCGTTTCCGACGCCATACGATCGGGCCAGCGATGGCGCGGATGTGACGCGCTACGTCTCATGGGCGGACTGGATCTGTCCTACGCATTGCATCGAACCGGCGCTCTGTCCCGCCATCGGGGCACCCCGCACGTGGGAGATGGCCGACACGGTGCGCGACCTCGTCGAGCGCCTGCGTGCGGGTGGCAAGCCGGTGGATGGACCCGCGCTGTTCGTGTGCCGCCATCAGGTCTTCGGCGTCGGGATGTTCTCGGCCGAGAGTGTCCGCGCGGCTGATCGTCTGGTGGAGGAAGCGGGGCTGAGCGGCGCGCCCGCCGAGATCCTCGTCGGGACAATCTCGAGTTGCCACGGCGCCCTAAACTTGCTGACACTGGGCGTATCGTGAGGGCACCACGCACGACGTACGACGCACGACGCACGTGAGTCCCGAGGACCGCCGCCGCTACCTCGAGCACGCGCGGGAGTTGTTCAATTCCGGCGAGTTCTGGTTGGCGCACGAGGCGTTGGAAACAATCTGGCGTTCTATTATTAAGCAGGACGAGGCACGGGTCTGGCAGGGCTACATTCAGGCCGCTGCGGCCTTGCTCCATCGGGCCCGCGGGAACCGCCACGGGACGGTGGTCGTTGGCGCGGCAGCGCTGGAGAAGCTGGCCGGTCCGCAGGATCCCGGGATCGAGTTCGAAACGGTGGAATTTCGCGCGCAGCTCGCGCGCGCCCTGGCGGGGGAGGGCGAGGCCCCGCGATTGGAATTCAGAGCCCATGACTAAGCGTGTCGATCTCACTTACGACGTCATAATCGTGGGCGCGGGCCCGGCAGGCCTGTGCGCCGCGTTGTACGCCGGCCGTGGCATGCTCAAGACCGTGACGATTGAGCGCGGCGCGCCGGGCGGCGAACTGCTGAATACAGATCTGATCGAGGATTACATCGGCTTCGACACCATCAAGGGGTGGGACCTCGCGCAGAAGATGACCGAACACGCCAAGAAGTTCGGCGCGGAAATCGTCACCGACACGGTCGAGCGCATCCATAAAGGTTCCGATGGCTGGTTCGACGTCGAGACAGCGCGGGGGGAGACGTACCGGAGCCAGGCAGTCATTCTCACCGCAGGCGGGACGCCCGTGAAGCTGGGCGTCCCCGGGGAAAAGGAATACGCCGGTAGAGGTGTCTCGTACTGCGCGGTATGCGACGGTGCCTTTTTCAAAGGCGAGCGGCTCGCCGTCGTCGGGGGCGGCGATGCGGCCGTCGAAGAAGCGGATTACCTGACCCGCTATGCAAGCAAGGTCACGCTCGTGCACCGCCGCGCGGAGTTCCGCGCGTCGAGAATCCTGCAAGAACGGGCCTTTTCCAATCCCAAGATCGAAATCATCCGCAACACCGTCGTTCCCGAGATCGTCGGCAATGAGCGGGGCGTCACGCACGCCGTGTTGGAGAATAAGACGACTGGCGAGCGCTCCAATCTCGATGTCGGGGGCGTGTTCATTTTCGCGGGGTTCAAGCCCAACACGCAGCTCGTCGATGGCCACGTCGACCATGACGCGGGCGGGTACCTGATCACGGACACCAAGATGATGACGTCCATGGCGGGCTTATTCGCGGCGGGTGACGTGCGCAGCCAGCTGACGCGCCAAATTACCACCGCCGTAGGGGACGCCACCACGGCGGCGATCGCCGTCGAGAAGTACCTCAAGGCTCTGCGCGAGAGCGAGGTCCCAGCACCGGTCCGGGCATGAAGATCGTTCAGATCCCTAATGGCGTCTTTGCGGAGAACTGCTACATCATCGTGGATGAGCAGGCGCGCGAGTGCGCCATCGTGGATCCCGGAGAGGAAGCCGGCCTGATCCTGCACAAGGTCGAGGAAATTGGTGCCCACCCCGTCGCGATTTGGCTGACCCACGCGCATCTCGATCACGTCCTGGGCGTTGCACATATCGCCGCCGACACGGGCGCGCCCATTTGGCTCCACCCTGCCGACCGGCCGTTATATGACGCCGTGCCCGAGCAGGCCGCGTGGTTCGGACTGGTCCCGCCCGGCACCCTGCCGGCACCCGATAAAGAAATGGCGTCCGGTCAAAATCTTCGTGTTGGCGATCTGAGTTTCGCGGTCCGTCACACGCCAGGGCATTCGCCCGGCAGTGTCTGCTTGCTCGGCCCGGGTGTCGCTCTGACGGGGGACGTCCTATTCGCCGGATCAATTGGACGGACCGACCTGCCCGGTGGAGACTTCGAGACGCTGATCGCCAGCATCGAGCGCGAGTTGCTCCCGCTGTCCGACGATACCATCGTGTACAGTGGGCATGGGCCAGAAACCACCATCGGACGCGAACGAGCCTCGAATCCCTTCCTCACGGGCATCCCCCGGATCGCCTAAGACACCGCGCTGCTTGCGATGCGGTGCGGAGGTCCGGCCGAAACCGTGGGGCTGCAAGAATCCCTGTCCGAATTGCGGGTTCATCTACCCCCTCGGCGACTGCTCTGACTAATCACGTCCTCGCCATTCTTTTGCTCGCCGTCGACTGCGCCACGCGCGCCTGGCGAATTCAACTCGCGAGCTGGGCGTCGGGCGGCCGCCTGTCGTTTCGAGACGCGCTGCGCCTCAATCTCTACGGCGAGGCTGCGTCCACACTGACCCCGAATCGGCTGGGAGGGGAACCGGCCCGGTTCCTGGGCATGACGGGCTCGGGCATGCGGGTCGTGACAGCGTTGGTCGCGCTCGGTGTGGAAGTGGCGGCGGAATGGCCCGTGTTTGGGATCGTAGCGCTGGCATTGGCGGCGTACTACGTGCCGGACTGGAGTCACGCCGTGGACCAATTCCTGACTCACAAACTCGCCGGCGACTTGCTGGTCATCGAGCTCGTCGCGATCGCCGTGCTCATCCTGATCTTCACCTTGCAGCGATTGGTGCGACCGGGAGCCATACGCCATCGTGTACGGCGGCAATGGCGGGTCGCGATCGCGCACGTGCGCCGGGCACCGTGGTGGGTGTTGTTCGTCGGAGCTCTACTGACGGCGGTGAGCCTCGCTGCACGCGCGCTGATTTTGCCGGCGCTCGTGTGGGGCCACGCGGACGCGCCCCCGTTTGCCGTGATGTTCTTTGGCGCACTCGCGCTCCTGCACGCCGCTCTCGTCGTGCCGCTACCATCCGGCGGAGGCGGGATCGAGGTCGCCTTTCTGTCGGGATTCGTCGGGGATTTCGGACCCGGGCACCAGGTCGCGATGCTGCTACTCTGGCGGTTTTACACAACGATCCTGCTGACGATTCTGGGGATCTACCTATTGGTGCGAACCCACGGGGCAGCCGCGGCGAAAGAGCTCTTCACCGTCGGCTGGTTCCGCCGCCGCGCTCCCCCCGCTCCCCCCGCTTCCCCTCCGTCGGCGCCGTCCTAGGCGCGGGCGCCATCGCGACCAGGACGACGGACCGCTCGTTTGCATGCGCGACACCGTGCGGAATGCCCGCCGGCGCGACGATCAGATCGGTGGGACCGGCCTCGATCTCACGCTCAGCCACGACGAAAGTGGCCTTTCCTTCGAGCACTACATAGAATTTGTCGGCGTCGGTGTGCGTGTGCACCGCTTGGCTCTGTCCTGGCTCGAAACAGTTGAGCCCGACGAGCAGGCGGTGAGAGCGGAAGCAGTCGATCTTCGTCATCGCGGCCGCGCGAAATGCCGCGCGCTCGAGCAGGTGCTGAACCATTTCTGGGGATTCCATGGGCGATTCCTGGCTCCAGACGGACGATACACGCAGGGAGCGACATGACACGAGTGGGACCGGGGCGGGTCCACTGAGTCAGACCCGGATCGAACGCGACCCCCTGGGCGATCTGCCGGTTCCGGCGGACGCGTTATGGGGCATTCAGACCGAGCGCGCCCGCCAGAACTTTCCCATATCTAATCTGCGACCCCTGCCTGCGTTCGTCGACGCGTGCATTTGGATCAAGAAAGCGGCCGCGCTGACCCATCGTGAGACCGGGCGGCTCGACGCCAAGCTCGCCGACGCGATCAGCCGGGCGGCGGACGAAGTGCTTGCCGGTGGACATCGGGAGCAGTTCCTGGTCGATCCCTATCAGGCGGGCGCCGGTACGTCGCACAACATGAACTGCAACGAAGTGCTCGCGAATCGCGCGAACGAGTTGCTCGGCGGGAAACGGGGCGAGTACAAGCCGGTGCATCCGAACGATCACGTCAACATGGCGCAGTCCACAAACGACGTGATCCCCACGGCGATTCGTCTGGGCGCGCTCGCGTTGTTGCCGGCGCTCACGGAAGCCCTCGGTCGTTTGGGCCGTGCGTTCATTGCCAAGGGCAAGGAATTCGACGACATCGTGAAAGCCGGGCGAACGCACCTTCAGGATGCGACTCCGGTGCGCCTGGGGCAGGAATTCACGGCATATGGTTACACCGTCCAGCGCAACAGCGATCGCATCGCCCGAGTCGCCGACGACCTGCGGGACCTCGGCATCGGCGGCACCGCAGTGGGCACGGGACTCAATGCGGAGCCCGCGTATCCGGCGCTGATGATCAAGCAGCTCCGGTCAATCACCAAGCTCGACGTCCGCGAGGGCCGGGATCGCTTCCAACTGATGCAGTCGATGGGGGACGCGACCGCATTCTCGGGTGCGCTGCGCACCTATGCCGTCGACCTGGGCAAGATCGTGAGCGACCTGCGCCTTATGGTCTCGGGGCCGCGCACCGGCCTTGCCGAGATCGTACTGCCCGCGGTACAGCCGGGTTCGAGCATCATGCCCGGCAAGGTAAATCCCTCGATTCCCGAAATGGTGAACCAGGTGTGCTTTCAGGTGCTCGGCAACGATGTCACCATCACGACTGCAGCCGAAGCAGGGCAGCTCGAGCTGAACGTGATGATGCCCGTGATCGCGCACAATCTGTTCTTCACGATGATGATCTTGACCAACGCGTCCCACGTGCTCGCCGAACGGTGTGTCGAGGGAATCGAAGCCGATGAGGCGCAAACCGCGCACTGGCTCGCGCTCAGCCCGGCGTTGGTGACGGCACTCGCACCGAAGATCGGGTATGCCGAAGCGGCCAAGCTTGCAAAGGAGGCAGTGGAGAAGAAGGTCACCGTGCGCGAGCTAGTGGAGCAAAAGGGTCTGCTGAAGGGGAAGGAGCTCGATGCGGTGCTCTCGCTCAGAGGGATGACGGAGATCGGCGTGCCCGGCCAGCGGAAGTAATTGCGAAGCCATTGAATCCCGATAACGGCTCTCGCATATTCTCCCCATGCGCGTCACTACCTGGGCGGAGTACGGCTTAATCGTTTCGATTCATCTCGCCAGGCGCGCGGGGCAGGGGCCCGTCGCCGCCCGCGAGCTATCCGAGCAGGAACGGCTCCCTCACGACTACGTCGAGCAGATTCTGCTGCGCCTGCGGCGAGCCGGCCTAGTCGAGTCCGTACGCGGAGCCAGAGGTGGATACTTGCTCGCTCGACCTCCCCAGGCGGTCAGCGTGAAGGATGTCATCGAAGCATCGGAGCACGTGACGTTCGAGGTGAACTGCGATCGGCACCGCGTCGACGAGGAGCGCTGCGACCCCGCTACTCCGTGCAGCATTCGACCGGTCTGGCGGCTGCTCGAACGCCGCATCAACGAGGTACTCGCCGGCATCACGCTCGCCGATCTGCGGCACGCTGAGCCGGAAGTGTACCAGATCGCAGGGGTCGCTTCAGGGAATTGACGATGCAGCTGTCCCACGAGGAGCTGCTGCGGTATTCGCGGCACCTCACCCTGCCCGATGTAGGTCTCGAAGGCCAAACCAAACTTCGCGCGGCGCGGGTGCTCCTCATCGGCGCCGGAGGGCTGGGCTCGCCCGCTGCATTCTACCTCGCTGCCGCCGGTGTGGGCACGCTCGGCATCGTTGATTTCGACGTCGTCGACCGGAGCAACCTCCAGCGTCAGATCCTGCATGGCACCGCCAGCGTCGGAAGGGCCAAGACCGACTCTGCGCGCGAGCGGCTGCACGACATCAATCCACATGTCTCGGTCGAGATGTTCCCCGAGCGACTCACGTCGGGTAACGGGCTCAAGGTCATGCGCGACTTCGATATCGTCGTCGACGGCTCAGACAACTTTCCGACGCGCTATCTCGTCAACGACGCATGTGTGCTGCTCGGCAAGCCGGATGTGTATGGATCGATCTTCCAGTTCGACGGGCAAGTTTCGGTTTTCGACGCCTCGCGCGGTCCCTGTTACCGGTGCCTGTTTGCCGAGCCCCCACCACCCGATCTCGTCCCGTCGTGCGCCGAGGGCGGGGTGCTCGGCGTCCTGCCGGGGATCATTGGATCACTCCAGGCGCTCGAAACGATCAAACTGATCGTGGGTGTGGGACATCCGTTGATCGGCCGGCTGTTGCTGTTCGACGGGAGGCGCGCGCAGTTTCGCGAGCTCGCACTCGAGAAGGATCGCGACTGCCCTGTGTGCGGCCCGAATCCGACGGTGACTCGGCTGATCGACTACGAGGCCTTTTGTGGCGAACGGGAAACGGGAAACGGGAAACGGGAAACGGTCGAGATCAGTCCTCAAGAGTTGGCTCGGGAGCGTGGTCGGAATCCTAATCTCGTGCTCCTCGACGTTCGCGAACCACGTGAGGTCGAGATCGCACATATCGAGGGGGCGCGGCTGATCCCGCTGCGCGAGCTCCCCGGCCGATTGTCCGAGCTGCCGGGGCATGTCGAGATCGTCACGTTTTGCCATCACGGTCAGCGCTCGCTGCAGGCGCTGGCCATACTGAGGGGCGCAGGATTTGGGAATGTCAGAAGTCTTGCGGGCGGGATTGATGCGTGGTCACGCGAGATCGACCCTGGCGTCCCACGCTATTAGCACCTCACTTCGACGCCTCTTGCCACGTCTCTCTTTTGACGTCTCTTGCGACGCCTTTTTTTCGACGCCGTTGCTTTGACGACGTTTTTCGACGCCCTTTTTTTGACGTAGTTAACTAAAAGGATGCCGAAGGGGGGACTCGAACCCCCACGGGCTTGCGCCCACTGGCTCCTGAAGCCAGCGCGTCTACCAGTTCCACCACTTCGGCGAATTTGAGGAACGGGCAATCTAGAACGTTGTATAAGCCCAAGTCAATGCGTATCTTGCCTCGATACTGTGGAAAAGACCTCGATTGCCAGAAACCCGCGCGCCCGGCACGACTACCATCTCTTGGAAACGTGGGAGGCGGGACTCGTGCTGACTGGGACCGAAGTGAAGTCGCTGCGCGACCGCAAGGCGAGCTTGAACGAAGCCTACGCGCACGTGCGCAACGGGGAAGTCTGGCTCGAAGGGATGACGATCTCACACTACGGACCCGGCAGCTACAACAATCCGCCCCCGGCGCGCTCCCGCAAGTTACTGCTGCACAAGCGGGAGATTCGCAAATTATTGGGCGCCACCACGCAAAAAGGCCTCACGGTTGTCCCGTTGGAAATCTATTTCAAGGATGGTCTCGCCAAGGTCGCGATCGCTCTCGCTAAAGCAAAGAAGGCGCATGACAAGCGCGAGGATCTGAAGCGCCGCGTCGCAGAGCGCGAGATGGCACGCGTTGTGAAGGGAAGGCGGGCATGAACGCTTTCCTTCTTATAGCGGCCCTCCTGCCGCAGCACGTTCTGATCGCGACGCCGCGCGGTCAAGCGAGAATTCCCGTTACGGAGGAGCGACGAATCTCCGCGGTCGCGGCGATACTGCTGTCCCAACCACTCGGGCTTGCGACGTCGCTCGATGGCTCCACGATTCGGGCGACGTTGGCGGGAGTTGAATTCGAATTCGAGCTCGACTCACCATTCTTTCGCTACGCCGGTACAGCGTACGCGATGGTCGGCGCTCCGTACGTCGCGCGCGATACCGTATTCCTGCCGCTGCATTGGCTTTCCGACCATGTACCGCGCCTCCTCGCCGCACGCTACCGCTGGGATCCCGGGCTCGCACGTCTGGACGAGCGAGCTGTCTCGACTGCCGCGCCCGCGGTGACTGCCGCCGCGCCGTCCGCATCGGTTTCGGCGATCGCTTCGAGTGGTGCTCCACACCCCATCACGGGGCTGCGCCTGCCGCATACGATCGTCGTCGATCCAGGTCACGGCGGCGTCGATCCGGGCAATCCGGGGATGCATTTCCCGCGTGGCCTCGTTGAGAAAGACATCACGCTTGGCATCGGCCGGTTGCTGAGAGCCGAGCTGGTCCGGCGGGGTCTGACGGTGGTCCTGACGCGCTCGACCGATACGTTGATCGATCTCGCCAACCGCCCGCTCTTCTGCCGGGCGGACTGCGACCTCTTCGTCAGCATCCACGTGAACGCAATGCCTCGGGGCAAGAAGCAGGGTACGGTCAATGGCGCGGAGACCTACTTCCTGTCTGACGCGAAGACCGAAGATCAGCAGCGCGTCGCGCAGATGGAAAACGATGCGCTTCGTTTCGAGACCGTCGCGACGGTCGAGGGGCCGCTCGCCTACATTCTCCGCGACCTCCAGCTCAATGAGTACTTGCGGGAATCGGCGCGACTCGCGGAGCTGGTCCAAGGGAAGGTGGCCGGCATTCATCCCGGCGAGGATCGCGGTGTACAGCAGGGTCCGTTCATGGTGCTGGCGGCCGCGCGCCGCCCGTCCATTCTCGTCGAGACCGGTTTCGCGACGAATCGTGACGACGGCGCGTTTCTCGCGTCGGCGACCGGCCAGCACAAGATCGCCTCAGCGATCGCGGATGGGATCGTGGCGTACCTCCTGGAATTCGAGCGGAAGCTGGCGGTAGGGAGCGGCGGGTCGGGGGACTCGCGGTGAGGTGGTTAGATAGTCTCGCGCTGCTCGTGGTGCTGGGCGGCTGCGCCTACTACAACGCGATGTGGTCCGCAGAGCAATACGCAAAGGGCGCGCGGAAGCTCGAGGGGCAGGGCATGGCGTCGGAGGCCCGGTCGCAATGGGCGCAGGCGGCCGCCAAGGCGGAAGGAGTCGTCGCCAAACACCCGCGCAGTCGCTGGGCCGACGACGCACTCGTGCTGCAAGCCGAGGGTCTGGCGCGTTCGGGCTCGTGTGAAGAGGCCGAACAGGTGATCGTCCGGGCGCGGGGGCTCGCGAAGGACGACGCGCTGCGCGAACGGGTCGAGCTCGCCGACGCGCAATGCGCGCTTGCCGCCGGCCGGACGGTTCAAGCGGAAGCCGCGCTGCGAGGGGTGCTGTCATCGCGGGATCACTCGCGTCGGTCTCGCGCCGAGTACTTCGCGGGAGTGGCGGCGGGCCTGCGGCTGGACCATGCGGCAGCAGTTGAACACTTGCGGCGCTCGCGTGAACTGGCAGCGCGGCCCGCCCGCGCGTACGCCCTCCTGGAGCTCGGACGAGCTGCCGACGCCGCGGCGGTCATCGAAGAGATTGGTGAAGAGCCGACTCTCGCGGCGGAGCGGGCAGACTTGCTGAGCCGGCTGTCGATCGTGGGAGGTCTGGAACTCGCCTCCGCGACCCTGGACCGCCTGCTCACGCGTCGTGTTCCGTTCGCCGAGCAGGCGCGCCTGTTGATTGCGGACGGCGACCGTTGGGCGGTGTATGGCCAGTATGAGGAGGCCGAAGCGCGATACGGACGTGCCACCGCCATCGGCGGCCTCGCGTCCAACGAAGCCACGACTGCCTACGTACGAGTGCAGCGTCTCAGGATCATGCAGGCGACGCAGCGACGCGATCTCGAACCGGTGATCGGGGAACTCAGAAACCTGTCACGGGGTGAGCGCGCGAGTACCGAGGCGAAGCAGCTACTCGACCAGGTGACCCCAGTGGTCGCTGAGCCGCCTTCGACCATGGGGGCGCGCCTCCACATCGCCGAGCGCGTGCGGGATTCGCTCGGCGCCCAGGCGTTGGCGGGCCAGCTCTTCCTCGACGTGGCGGCCGCCGATACCGGCTCACTCTACGCCCCCAAAGCGCTGGTCGCCGCCCTGGCATTGTTGCCTGGGCGCAGCGATTCGATCATCGCCGTCCTCGACACCCGCTATCCTCAATCGCCGTACACACGCGCTTTTCATGGCGAAGCGAGCGTCGCGTACGCCGTGGCGGAGGATTCCCTGGCGCGCGAACTGGGAGTCGAAGTGACGAGCATCGCCAGAGAGGCACCGTCGGGGCTGCGATTCGCGCCGCCGATTCCCCGCGTCCGAGGCCCGCTGCTCGAGGAGCTCTTGACCGAGCCCGTGCGTTCTCAGCCGGCCCGCACTCCTTCGCCTCCTGGTCCCCGCGCGCGACCGGTGCCCGCGAACACTCCGCGCGAGCGACCGGCCGCGACCGAACGCCCGTGAGCGCGGTCGAGCTGTTCGGCACGACCTTCCAAAACCCAATTCTTCTCGCTGCTGGTACCGCCGGCTTTGGACGGGAGCTGGATGACGTTATCGATCTCGACGCGCTCGGTGGCATCGTCACGAAGGCGGTAACTCCCGAGCCACGACAGGGACATCCCGCACTCCGCGTCGCCGAGTTCCGGGGCGGAATGCTGAATGCGGTCGGGCTCGCCAACCCCGGGGTGGAGGCCGTTGCCGAGCACGAGCTACCGTGGCTCGTGGGGCGGCTGCGACGCGCCCGCATCATCGTGAACGTGGCGGGTGCGACAGTCGACGATTATGTCCGCGTGATCAAGCGGCTCACCAACCTTGAGGGGATCACCGCCTTCGAGATCAACGCGTCGTGCCCTAACACCAGTGCGGGTGGACTCGAGTTCGGGTCGGACCCGCGAGGTCTCGCCGAGCTGGTACGCGCGTGTCGTCGTGTCTCGACGCGGCCCCTCACGATCAAGCTGTCGCCAGTGCTGCCCGACATTCCGGCGATGGCGCGCGTGGCGCGCGACGAGGGCGCCGAGGCCGTGACGCTGGTCAACACGATGCCCGGATTACTTGATCGGCGCTTGGGCAACGGGAGCGGGGGATTGAGCGGCCCGGCGCTGCTGCCGATCGGCGTGCTCGCGACGCGCCGGGTCCGCGAGCGCGTCGGGATGCCTGTCATCGGCGTGGGCGGAGTGCGGAGCACAGCCGATGTGCGCGAGTACCTCGCGGCCGGAGCGTCGCTCGTGGCAATCGGAACCGCTGCCCTGGCGGATCCGCGAGTGCCCGTGCGCATTGCGCGCGAGCTCGCACATGCCTGAGCTGATCGTCGCCTTCGACATGGCGAGCGCGCCGGACGCGCTCCAACTCGCCGCGCGACTGCCAAACCTCCGGTGGGCCAAGCTGGGACCGATCCTCTACGTGCGCGAAGGGCCCGCGCTGATCAAAGAGTTTGCGCAACGCGGCGTTCGCGTCTTTCTCGATCTCAAGTGGCACGACATCCCCAACACAGTCGCCGGCGCCGTTACGGCTGCGCGCGACCTGGGTGTCTCGATGGCCTCAGTGCACTGTCTTGGCGGCCGGGCGATGCTTGCCGCTGCCGCGCAAGCCGCGGGGACCGACATTGCCCTGGTCGGCGTCACGGTGCTCACGTCGCACGATGCCGCCGAGCTCGAAAGCGTGTTGGGGCGCGGTGTTCCCGACGTGGGTTTCGAGGCCGAGCGGCTGGCGCGAGTCGCCTTGCAGGCCGGTCTGCGGGGCATTGTCGCTTCAGGCCAGGAAGTCGGATTCCTGCGCGAGGTCCTGGGTCCCGCGCCCTGGATAGTCGTGCCCGGGATACGGTCGCCCGGGGATTCGGCAGGCGACCAGGTACGCACGATCGAGCCTGCCGAGGCGATTCGCCGTGGCGCGACGCATCTCGTGGTGGGACGTCCCATTACCGCCGCACGCGATCCGACGGCGGCCTATCAGCGGCTGGTGGAAGCCCTGGATTGAGGGTATTAAACCAGCGTATGAAATCGTGGCCAGGATTGCTCTTGCTCTCAGTCGTTCTGTCGGGCCGACTGCCTGCGCAGGCGACGTTGTCGGCCGCCGCCGACCGGGCCAAGCAGGCCTGGTCGGCCCACGACCCGGAAGCGCTTGTTGGTAAGAGCTCCAACATCGTGTTACAGATCCCGGGCGCTGATCCCTCGTCACCCCTTGGCCGGGCGCAAGCGATCGAGCTGCTACGCCGTTACCTGCGGCCTGCGGAGGAACGGGGCCTGGATATCGCCACGATTCGTGAGGTCGAAGCGGGCAAGGGATTCGTTGAGCTGACCCGTCGCTATGTTGTCGCCGGAACCAGTGAAGTGCGTCGCGAGACGTTGTTCTTGGGGTACCGTTTCCAGTTCGAGGAGTGGCGTCTGGTGGAGCTACGCAACGCACCGTAATTGCGCCCCTTGCGTGAAGTTACAGCCCCGTCTATTGTTCAAGACTCAACCAGAAAACGTTCACAATCTCGGAGCAGCCTGTTGAAGGTACGTTCGAGCGTGCGCCCCATCTGCGAGCACTGCAAGGTTGTGACGCGCCGGGGCGTGATTCGCGTGATCTGTAAACGCAACCCCAAGCACAAACAGCGGCAGGGTTAACGCATGGCCCGTATCGCCGGCGTGGATTTGCCACGCGACAAGAAAATCCAGTACGCGCTCCCGTACATCTACGGCATCGGTCCCAGCAACTCCATTCGCATTCTCGCGGAGACGGGAATTAGCCCCGACGCGCGTGTGCGCGATTTGCGGGACGCGGAGGTCGCCCGGTTGCGGCAGGTGATCGAGCGCGATTACAAGGTTGAAGGCGCGCTGCGCACCGAGGTTGCGATGAACATCAAACGCTTGATGGACATCGGGACCTATCGGGGCACGCGCCATCGCAAGAATCTGCCGGTGCGCGGCCAGCGCACCCACACCAATGCGCGCACAAAGAAGGGACCGCGGCGCGCGATCGCGGGCAAGAAGAAGCCCGTCCTGAAAAAGTAGAGGCACATGGCCGAAGAAAAACAACAGGAAAAACAGCCGGAAAAGCCAAAGCCCGCGGCGGCGCGTCCGGCTGCCAAGCGCACCAAGAAGGTCGTCGAGGCCGAGGGAGTCGCGCACATCACGGCGACGTTCAACAACACCCTCATCACGATCAGCGATCTCCAGGGCAATGCGATTACCTGGGGCTCGTCCGGCAAGGCGGGCTTTAAGGGGTCGAAGAAGTCCACGCCGTTTGCCGCGACCGTGGCCGCGGAGCAGGCGGCGCGCGAAGCGCTGAACCTGGGCGTCAAGCGCGTGCACGTGAAGGTGCAGGGGCCGGGCTCGGGCCGGGAATCGGCGATTCAGGCACTCGCGAGCGCGGGATTGCAGATCCGCTCGATCCGCGACGTGACACCGATTCCGCACAACGGCTGTCGTCCTCCCAAGAAGCGGCGGGTCTAGACCATGGCACGGTACACGGGACCCGTCTGCAAGCTGTGTCGCCGCGAGGGCACGAAGCTGTTCCTCAAGGGGACGCGGTGCCTCACGGAAAAGTGCGCCGTTGAGCGCCGGGCGTATGCGCCCGGACAACATGGTCAATCGACCGGGCGGCGCCGCAAGGCATCGGAGTACGCCAAGCAGCTGCGTGAGAAGCAAAAGGTGAAACGGATTTACGGACTCTCCGAGCGCCAATTCCGCAATGTCTTCGAGCGCGCGTTGAAGGAGCCGGGCGTTACGGGTGAAGCGCTGCTCGTCGCGTTGGAGAGCCGGCTGGATAACCTGGTATACCGGATGGGCTTCGCGACCTCACGCAAGCAGGCGCGGCAGCTCGTTCGGCACCGGCACATCCAGATAAACGGCCGCGTGGTGGACATCCCCTCGTTCGTCGTACGGCCGGGCGATGAAGTGAAGGTTATGGACGCGAGCAAGGAGCTCGTGCAGATCAAGGTTGCGCTCGAGCAGTTCGGACGGGGGCAGCCCGTTTCGTGGATTCAGGTGGATACCGACAAAGTGCTGGGCAGAATGACGGAGCGGCCGACCCGCGACGCCATTCCGATCGCGGCACAAGAACAGTTAATCGTCGAGCTCTATTCCAAGTGATCAACACTCTCGATTTGACGGGGTTGGTCCGGCCCCACTTGGTCGAGATGACCAAGCGCGAGGACAACCCGAATGCCGCCGAGTTCCGCCTCCAGCCGCTGGAGCGGGGATACGGGTATACGCTGGGCAATTCGCTGCGCCGGCTGCTGCTGTCGTCGCTGCGAGGCGCCGCGGTCTGGGCGTTCCGTATCGACGGAGTCGTGCACGAGCACCAGACCATCCCGGGCGTGGTCGAAGATGTCCATCAGATCATCCAGCGGCTCAAGCAGCTCACGCTCGTGCTCGCGCCTGAGGTCGATGAGGCGGTCCTGCGCTTCAAGGTGGAGAAGGCCGGTCCGGTCTACGCGCGCGACCTCGAGCCGCACGGCTCGGTGTCGATCGTCAATCCCGACCAGCTGCTCTTCACGGTTCAGGACGACCGGGACATTTCGGGCGAGCTGTACGTGAACAAGGGCCGCGGGTACGTCGAAGCCGAGCAGCATCCGGTCGATCGCACCCTGGCGGTGGACGTCGTAAGGGTCGATTCGATCTACAATCCGGTGCGTCGCGCCAATTTCACCGTGGCTGAGACGCGCGTCGGCCAGCGAACCGACTACGATCGGCTCACGCTGAGCGTCGAGACCAACGGCACGATTTCCCCGGAAGATGCGGTGGCCTATGCCGCGGCGCTGGCGCAGGAGCACTTCCGGTTCTTCGTCGATTTCGGCAAGGTGCCGATCGTGCAAGGCGAGCCGGTGGGCGGTGACGGTTCCGAAGGCAGCCGGCTCCGTGACGTACTCGGCCGGGCCATCGACGACGCCGGGTTGTCGGTGCGGTCGGTGAATTCGCTCAAGAATTCGAACATCCGCACGCTCGGCGACCTGGTGCGCTACAAGGAAGACGATCTGCTCAAGGTCAAGAACGTCGGGGAGAAGGCGCTGGGAGAAATCGCCGAGCTGCTGCGCCGCGAGAACCTGAACTTCGGGATGCAGCTTGAAGAAACGCCGGGCGGCGAGATTCACATTATCGATGCCGGCACCGCCCCGCAGGCCCAGCTGACCGGGACTGAGGAAGAGTAATGCGCCATCGCGCCAAGGGTCGCCAGCTTTCGCGCACGGCGAGCCATAAGAAGGCGACGATGAACAATCTCGCCACCAATCTGTTCAAGCACGGTGGGATTCAGACCACCGAGGCGAAGGCGAAGGAGCTGCGGCCGTTTGCCGAGCGACTCATTACGCTCGCCCGTCGCGGAGATTTGCACGCGCGGCGGCTGGTCGAGCGGCGCTTGAAAGACAAGGACGTCACGCACAAGCTGTTCGAGGAGATCGGCAAGCGTTTTGCCGCGCGCGCCGGAGGCTACACCCGCATCGTCAAGTTGGGGCATCGCGTCGGCGATGGTGCCGACGTGGCCCGGATCGAGCTGCTCGCTGAGTAACCGGAGCAGCATCCGAAAAAGAAAGGGACCCGGAACGGGTCCCTTTTTTCTTCACATGCGTTGGCTTACGACGCCTTGGCCACCCGATTGGACTTGATGCATTGCGTGCAGACGCGCATGCGGCGGACGGCGCCGTTCACCACGGCGCGGACGCGCTGTAGGTTGGGGTACCAGCGGCGGGAGGTCTTGTTATTCGCGTGGCTGACGTTATGTCCCGCGATGGGACCTTTGCCACAAATCTCACACACTCGAGCCATAGTTCGATCCGACGACAAATGAGTTCAAAGGACGCCGCAAAGAGGCCTAAACCTAAACCGGCCACCCAGGCTCGACAACCCCGCACCGCGCGGAAGACCGCCGTCATCACCGGCGTGACCGGCCAGGATGGCTCCTACCTCGCCGAGCTGCTGCTCGACAAAGGGTATGAGGTAATCGGCATCGTGCGGCGGACGTCGCACGACTCCTACGAGCGGATCGGGCACCTCCTCGACCGCGTGCACGTGGTCGCGGCCGACTTGCTCGACCAGCACTCGCTGACGACCGTGATCCGGGATGCAAAGCCGGACGAGGTCTACAACCTCGCCGCCCAGAGCTTCGTCCCCACGTCGTGGAGTCAGCCGGTCCTCACCGGTGAGTTCACGGCACTCGGCGTGACCCGGCTGCTCGAAGCCATCCGCCTGGCGCACCCGGAAGCCCGTTTTTACCAGGCCAGCTCCTCGGAAATGTTCGGGAAGGCGGTAGAAACGCCGCAGCGCGAGACGACACCCTTCTACCCGCGCTCACCGTACGGCGTCGCCAAGGTTTACGGCCATTGGATTACCGTGAACTACCGCGAGTCGTACGGGCTGTACGCGGTGAGCGGCATCCTGTTCAATCACGAGTCGCCGCGTCGCGGCCTAGAGTTCGTCACGCGCAAAGTGACGAACGCGGTGGCCCGCATCAAGCTGGGCAAAGCCAACGAGCTGCGTCTCGGCAACCTGGACTCGGGGCGCGATTGGGGTTTCGCGGGCGATTACGTCGAGGCGATGTGGCGCATGCTGCAGCAGAAAACGCCGCAGGACTACGTGGTCGGGACCGGGACGATGCACACGGTCCGCGATCTCTGCGCCGCCGCATTCGGGCACGTCGGACTGGACTGGAAGAAGTACGTGAAAGTCGACCAGCGCTTCGTGCGCCCGGCCGAGGTGGACGTGCTGCTCGCCGACGCGAGTCGCGCCCGCAAAGAGCTCGGCTGGTCGGCGCGCGTGAGCTTTACGGAGCTCGTCGAGATGATGGTCGACGCCGATATCGAGCGACTGTCATGAAAGTGCTCGTGACCGGCGCCGACGGCTTCGTGGGCCGGTGGTTGATCCGGCGGCTGCTCGACGACGGTCGAGAGGTCTACGGAGCGGTTCGCCCGTCCGAGCCGCAGCGCGCCGACGGCCTGACGCCGGAGGAACGCGCGTGCGTGCGGTGGCTGCCGCTCGAAATCACCGATGCCCAGTCGGTGCGCCAATGCGTGGATCTCCCATACGATGCCATTGTCCATCTCGCCGCGGTCTCGTCCGGGGCAGTAGCGATGCGCGACCCCGGCCTGGCGTGGGACATCAACGCGGGCGGAACCGCGAGACTCGTGCACGTCCTCGCCGAAGCCCGCCGGAAGGACCGCGCCGACCCCGTGGTTCTCGTCGTATCCACCGGCGAAGTCTACGGGCTGGGCCAGTCGGTGCCGCGGCGGGAAACCGATCCGCTGGTGCCGGTGTCCCCGTATGCCGCGAGCAAGCTCGCCGCGGAAGTCGCGGCGCTCGAGGCATGGCGCCGCTCCGGCTTGCGGGTCGTCGTAGCACGCTCCTTCGCGCATACCGGCCCCGGCCAGGAGGCGGGGTTCGTCATTCCGGCATTCGCGCAGCGACTATTGTTCGCCAAAAAGATCGGCGCGCCGGTCGTGAAGGTCGGTAATCTCGAGCCCGTGCGTGATCTGATGCACGTGCTGGACGTCGTGGATGCCTATGTGCGGCTGATCCGGCAGGGCGAAGCGGGTGAGGTGTACAACGTGGCATCCGGGCAGGGCTCACGCCTGGAGGATCTGCTGTTCCAGATGGCGGGGCTGCTCGGCATCCGTGCGATTCCCGAAGCCGATCCCGAGCTGATGCGGCCGGCGGACATCCCACACCTGGTGGGTGATTACGCGAAACTGCGGGCCGCGACGGGTTGGTCGCCGCGGCGCTCGCTCAACGATACGCTGCGGGACGTGCTCAATGCCCAAACGATCTGACCTCAAACGAATCCTGCTTCTGGGCTCCGGGCCGATCGTGATCGGTCAGGCGGCGGAGTTCGACTATTCGGGCACGCAGGCGGTCAAAGCGCTGAAAGAGGAAGGCTACACCGTCATTCTCGTGAACTCGAATCCCGCGACCATCATGACCGATCCCGAGCTCGCGGACCGGACCTACATCGAGCCCGTCACGCCGGAGTGGGTGCGCAAAGTCATCGAACGGGAACGGCCGGACGCCCTGCTGCCGACGATGGGGGGCCAGACGGCCCTCAACGTGGCGATGGCGCTCGCCAACGACGGGACGCTCAAGCAGTATGGGGTCGAGTTGATCGGCGCCAACGCCCGGGCTATTCGCATGGCCGAGGATCGCGCCGAGTTCAGCGCCGCAATGCGACGTATCGGCCTGGCGACACCCGCGGGCCGGACGGTTACCTCAATCGAGACCGCGCTGTCGACGGTCGGCGAGGTCGGCTATCCGGCGATCATTCGTCCGTCGTATACCCTGGGCGGCACGGGTGGGGGCGTCGCCTACAATCGCGCCGAGTTCGAGGAGGCCGTCGAGCGCGCGCTGGAGCTCTCGCCGGTGCACTCCACGCTCATCGAGCGCAGCGTGCTCGGCTGGAAGGAATTCGAGCTCGAGGTCATGCGGGACGGCCGCGACAACGTCGTGATCGTCTGCTCGATCGAGAACCTCGATCCGATGGGCGTGCACACCGGCGATTCGATCACCGTCGCCCCGGCGATGACGCTGACGGACCGCGAGTACCAGCGCATGCGCGATGCGGCGATCGCGATCATCCGCGAGATCGGCGTCGAGGCCGGTGGCTGCAACATTCAGTTCGCCGTCAATCCGGCCGACGGCGAGATGCTGGTGATCGAGATGAATCCCCGGGTATCGCGCTCGTCCGCGTTGGCGTCGAAGGCCACCGGATTCCCCATCGCGCGCATCGGCACGAAGCTCGCTGTGGGCTACACGCTGGACGAGCTGCCCAACGACATCACCCGGACCACGCCGGCGTCCTTCGAGCCGGTGCTGGACTACGTGGTCGTCAAAGTGCCGCGCTTCGCGTTCGAGAAGTTCCCGACGGCCGACTACCGTCTTACGACCCAGATGAAGTCTGTCGGCGAGACGATGGCGATCGGCCGCACGTTCAAGGAAGCGTTCCAGAAAGGACTGCGCGGGCTCGAGATCGGGCGTCCCGGATGGACGGTGGGCGCGACGCTCGCGGACGACAGGCTGACGAGCGCCTCGCCCGAGGACCTGCGTGTCGCTCTGCGAACCCCGACGCCGGAGCGGATTTTCCAGATCAAGCGTGCGTTTGCCGCCGGCGTTCCCGTCGAGGATATCGCGCAAGCGTCCGGGATCGATCCATGGTTCCTCTATCAGCTCGAAGAGCTGATCGAAGCGGAGCGCTGGTTCAAAGGATTGCGCATAGTCGGCGGACCGGATCTCAAGCGTATGAAGCGCTTCGGGTTCTCGGACCAGCAGCTCGCGGCCTTGCGCGCCACCACCGAGACCGCGATCCGCGAGCAGCGCTGGAAGCTCGGCATCCACCCGGCGTACAAGACCGTCGACACCTGCGCCGGGGAGTTCCCGTCCGCGACGCCGTACCTCTACTCGTCGTATGACGAGGAGAACGAATCGGAGCCGCTTGGCGAGCAGGGGATCGTGATTCTCGGCAGCGGCCCCAACCGCATCGGGCAGGGCGTCGAGTTCGATTACTGCTGCGTTCGCGCCGGCCTCGCGTTCCGCGAGCTCGGCTACAAGACGATCATGATCAACTCGAATCCGGAAACGGTGTCCACGGACTTCGATATCTCCGACAAGCTCTACTTCGAGCCGTTGACGTTCGAGGACGTGGTGGAGATCACGCGACTGGAGCAGCCGAAGGGGGTGGTGGTACAGTTCGGTGGGCAGACACCGCTGCAGCTGACCAAGCCGCTCGAGGCCGCGGGGGTTTCCATCCTCGGCACTTCGCCCGATGCGATCGACATCGCCGAGGACCGTGAGCGCTTCGAGGCGCTCGCCGACCGCCTCGGCGTCACCCAGCCGCCCAACGGCATCGCGCGCTCGGTCGAGGAAGCGGTCGCGGTCGCCCAGCGCATCGGCTATCCGGTGCTGGTTCGGCCATCCTATGTCCTGGGCGGACGGGCCATGGAGATTGTTTATGACGACGGCTCGCTCCGCGAGTACTTCGTCAAAGCGGCGCGCGTGGCCCCGGAGCACCCGGTCTTGATCGATCACTTCCTCGAGGACGCGTTCGAGGCCGACGTGGACGCGATCGCCGACGGGACACGGTGCGTCATTGGCGGTGTCATGCAGCACATAGAGGATGCAGGAGTGCACTCGGGTGACTCCGCGTGCGTATTGCCACCCTATCTCATCGGCGATCGCCAGGTCGAGGAAATGCGGCGCCACACCCAGGCCTTCGCGAAGGCGCTCGGGGTCGTCGGTCTGCTCAATGTCCAATACGCCATCAAAAACGGCGTGGTCTACGTCCTCGAGGTCAATCCACGCGCCTCCCGTACGGTGCCATTCGTCAGCAAAGCGACGGGCGTGCCCCTCGCCAAGCTTGCCGCGGCGGTCATTGCCGGGGGGCCTGGGAGGACACTGGACGATTTGGGCGTTCCCGATGAGCTTCCCGTCCCCGGGGTGGCCGTGAAAGAGGCAGTCTTCCCCTTCACGAAACTGCCCGGTGTGGATACAGTGTTGGGGCCGGAAATGCGGTCGACGGGTGAAGCCATGGGGTTAGCCGACAGTTTCGGCATGGCGTTCGCCAAGGCCCAGATCGCGGCAGAGGGGAGCCTGCCGCTCGAGGGCACGATCTTCGTGACGGTGAATGACGCCGACAAGCCCACCGTGCTGCCGATCGCGCGTCGGTTCCACGAGCTGGGGTTCCGGATCCTGGCGACGGAAGGAACGCAGCGCTATCTCCGGGGCCGGGGCGTGCCGGCGGAGCGGGTGATGAAGGTACACGAGGGGCGTCCCAACGCGATCGATTTGATCGTGTCGGGCGATGTCCATTTGTTGATCAACACCCCCCTCGGGAAGTTCACGCAGGTGGATGATTACGCGATCCGGCGCGCCGCGCTGGTGCATCGCGTGCCGTATACCACGACCATGTCCGCGGCGAGCGCCGCGTGTGATGCGATCATTGCGCTCCGCAGTCGAACCGGGAGCGTCAGGAGCCTACAGGAATGGCACGAAAAAGCGAACGCCGAAAAGCCGTCTCTGACCGTAGGACGAGCGGCGGCCATAAGGGCGTAGCGAAGAAGACCGCAGCCACGCCGACGGCACCCGTGACGCCGAAGGTCAAGTTTCGCGGCAAACTGCTCGAGAACGAGCCGTTGGCGCGGTACACGACGTGGCGGATCGGCGGACCGGCGCGTTATCTGGCGCTGCCCGCCGACACCGAGGACGTGACACGCGCGCTGGAGCTCGCGCAGGATCGCGGGCTGCCGTGGGTCGTGCTCGGGCTCGGCTCGAACGTGTTGGTCAAGGACGGCGGATTCCCCGGCGTCGTGATCCGCATGGGCAAGGGGCTGGACAAGTTCGAGATGAAGGGCGCGACGGCGATCGTCGGCGCGGGGATGCCAACGCCCATCCTGGCGCGGCGCACTGCCGAAGCCGGATTCGTCGGCGTGGAGCGGTTCGTGGGAATTCCCGGCACCGTGGGCGGCGGGATCTACATGAACGCGGGCTGCCACGGCGCCGAGTTCGCGGAGATTGTCACAGAGGTGACCGTGATGGATCCCCGGGGCAAGGTCAAGCAGCTCTCGCGCAAGCAGATCTCGTTCAAGTATCGCTCGAGCAACATCGAAGGCGTGGTCCTGGAAGCGAAGCTCGGGTTGGGCGAGGAATCGCCGTCGAAGTTGAAGGAGCTGCAGGCAAAGCTGTTCCGCTGGCGTAAAGCGGGGACGCCGTTCGACCAGCCTTGCTGCGGCTCGACGTTCACGAATCCGAGCGGAAGCACTAAAACCGCCGGGATGCTCATCGACGAGTGCGGGCTGAAGGGCTTCACGATCGGCGGCGCACAGGTCTCTACGCTGCACGCGAACTACATCATCAATAAAGGCACCGCGACCGCCAGCGACGTTCTCAAGGTGATCGATCACGTTCGCAAGACCGTCGCCAAGAAGACCGGCACCACGCTGGAGCTCGAGTGCAAGATCATCGGCGTGTAAGGGGGGGGAGCGGGGGAACGGGGGGGACCGGCGAGAAGGGCTACTTCGCCCATGAGTCCAGTTACGTCGATGAGGGTGCCAAGATCGGCAACGGAACCAAGATCTGGCACTTTTCCCACGTGATGCCCGGCGCAGTCGTCGGGGAGCGGTGCAACCTCGGCCAGAATGTCGTCGTGATGCCCGGGACACGGATCGGCAACAACGTCAAGATCCAGAATAATGTCTCGATCTACGAAGGCGTCGAGCTGGAAGACGACGTGTTTTGCGGGCCGTCGTGCGTCTTCACGAATGTGATGAACCCTCGGAGCCACGTGTCGCGCAAACACGAGTACCGCCGCACGCTCGTGAAGCGCGGCAGCACGATCGGCGCCAACGCCACCATCGTCTGTGGGATTACCCTGGGGGAGTATTCTTTCATCGGCGCCGGCGCGGTCGTTACCTCGAACGTCCCTCCCTATGGACTCATGATCGGCGTGCCCGGGCGGCTCGTGGGATGGATGTGCGAGTGCGGTGAGCGGCTGCATCCCAACGCCGGGCGAGCCGCCTGCGCGGTGTGTGGGGCAACGTATGAGGAAGCGGCGGCCGGAGGTGGCGGACGGATGTTGCGGCAAACCGCGCCTTCACGCTCCAAGGCCGGGACCCCATGAACGTGCCGATGCTGGATCTCGTCGCGCAGTACAAGACGATCAAGGACGAAGTCCTGCGCGGGATGATGCAAGTGATTGAGACGCAGCAGTTCATCATGGGGCAGGCCGTGCCGCGCCTGGAAGTGGAAGTTGCCAAGGTGTCGCACGCCAAACACGGCATTGGCTGCGCGAGTGGGACGGACGCGCTTCTCCTGCCGCTCAAGGCGCTGAACCTGAAGCCTGGCGACGAAGTCATCACGACGCCATTCACCTTCTTCGCCACGGCGGGCACGATCCACAATGCCGGCGGAAAACCGGTCTTCGTCGACATCCTGCCCGACACGTTCAACATCGATCCCGCCGCCGTCAAACGTGCCATCACCCCGCGGACCCGTGCCATCGTGCCGGTGCATCTCTACGGTCAAATGGCCGACCTGATGGAATTGTTGGCGATCGCGACGGAGCGCGGAATCAAGGTCATCGAGGACGCCGCGCAGGCGATCGGGGCGCGGCGCAAGATGGATGGCGAGTGGCGCCTGGCCGGCGAGCTCGGGTGGGTGACCGGCTACTCGTTCTTCCCGAGCAAGAATCTCGGCGCCTGGGGCGACGGCGGCATGATGGTGACGTCGGACGACGCGGCGGCCGACCGGCTGCGCAAGCTGCGGCTTCACGGCGGCGCCAAACAGTATCACCACGACGAAGTCGGCACCAACTCCCGGCTCGACACGTTACAGGCTGCCGTGCTGCTTGCCAAGTTGCCGCACCTGGACACGTGGTCCGCGAAACGGCGGGAGCATGCCGCCTACTATACGAAGGCGTTCGCCGATGTTCCGGAAGTGAAGCCGCCCATCACCGATCCTGCGAACGAACACATCTTCCACCAGTACACGGTTCGCGCTCAGCGGCGCGACGACCTTCAGGCGCATCTAAAAAAAGAAGGAATCGGGCACGCGGTGTACTACCCGATCCCGCTTCACCGTCAGCCATGTTTTGCGCATCTCGGCTACAAAGACGGCAGCCTCCCCATCGCTGAGCGTGCCGCTCACGAGGTACTGTCGCTACCGATCTATCCGGAGCTTACGCAGGCGCAGCTCGACCAGGTGGTCGATGTCGTGCGCGGATTCTATCGGTGAAGCGCCTCAAAGTCGGCGTCGTGGGGGCCGGCGCGTGGGGCAGGAACCACGTCCGGACGGTAGCGGGGTTGGCGGAGGCGGAGCTCGCGGCCGTCTGCGATGCCGACCCGAAGGTCCGGGAACGGGTGGCCCGGCAGTATCCGGCCGCGCTCGTCACCGGCGATGTCGAGGCCTTGCTCGGAGTCGTCGATGCGGTCATCGTCGCGTCGCCCGCGGCGACGCATGCGGCGATCGCCCGGCAGGTGGTCGAGGCCGGGAAGCCCGTGCTGGTCGAGAAGCCGTTTGCGCTGAACGTAGAAGACGCCCTGACGGTCGCGCGGCTCAGCACCGAGCGGAAAGTGCCGGTGCTGGCTGGCCACCTGCTGGTCTACCATCCCGCCGTGGAGCGGCTGCGGCAGTTGGTCCAGACGGGAGAATTGGGGCAGGTGTTCTATTTGTATGGGCTGCGGGTCAACCTTGGGCAGGTGCGCAAGGACGAGAACGCTCTCTGGAGTTTCGGCCCGCACGATGTGTCGGTGGCACTTTACTTGCTTGGGGAGCACCCCATACGTGTGGCTGCGCACGGCAAGAGCTACCTGCAGCCCGCCATCGAGGACGTCGTGTTTCTTACGATGGAGTTCGGGAGCGGGGTGCTTGCGCACGTCCAGTTATCTTGGCTCGATCCCCATAAAGAGCGGAAGCTTACCGTGGTCGGTGCGAAGAAGATGGTAGTATTCGACGACATGGAGCCCCGCGAGAAGTTGCGTATTTACGACAAAGGTGTGGACCGTCCACCCGAATACGGCTCCTTTGGGGAGAGCTTGGCGATTCGGGAGGGCGACATCTTCATTCCCCGCATCCCCTCGGTCGAGCCGCTTGCGGCCGAGCTCGCGCATTTCGTGCGTGCCGCGCAGGGTCGCGAAGCGCCACGGGCCAGCGCCGAGGACGGGGTGCACGTGGTGCGTGTGTTGGAAGCCGCTTCGCGCTCGCTGGCACGCGGTGGCGCTCCGGAGGTTCCATGACGGCTACGGTGTCGGTGCCTACAACGGTTGATACGCTGCTCGCGAAAGCCAAAGACCGCACGGCGGTGTTCGGCGTGGTCGGTCTGGGATACGTGGGGTTACCGCTCGCGATGGAGGTCGTGCGAGCCGGCTATCGCGTGCTGGGGTTCGACGTGAATCCACGCGTCGTCGATTTGCTGAACGGCGGCAGTTCTCACATTCAGGACGTCGCCGCAGGCACAGTAAACGACGCCGTGCAGGCGAAGCAGTTCGCCGCGACGACGGATCTGAGCCGGTTGAGCGAGCCCGACGTCATCTCGATCAGCGTGCCCACGCCGCTGTCCAAGACGAAAGATCCAGATGTGAGTTACGTGCTCGCGGCCACGGAATCGGTCAAGCGGGCGCTGCGCAAGGGCCAGCTCGTCGTGCTCGAGTCGACGACCTATCCGGGGACCACGCGCGAGCTGATGCTGCCCTCCCTCGTGTCGACGGGCCTCAAGGTCGGCGAGGATTTCTTCCTGGCCTTCTCGCCTGAGCGCGTGGATCCGGGCAACGAGCGCTTCAACACCCGCAACACGCCCAAGGTGGTGGGCGGAATCACTCCGGCCTGCCTGAAGGTCGCGCTCGCGCTCTATCAGCCCGCGATCGATACGCTGGTTCCCGTGTCCTCTCCGGAAGCGGCCGAGCTGGTGAAGATTCTCGAGAATACGTTCCGCAGCGTGAACATCGGGCTCGTCAACGAAATGGCGATCGTGTGCGATAAGCTGGGTGTGGATGTGTGGGAAGTGATCGAGGCGGCGTCGACCAAGCCGTTCGGCTTCATGAAGTTCACGCCCGGACCGGGCGTCGGTGGCCACTGCATCCCGCTCGATCCGCACTATCTCGCGTGGAAGATGCGCACGTTGAACTACAAGACGCGCTTTATCGAGCTCGCCGGCGAGTTGAACGCGGAGATGCCCGAGTTCTGGGTGCGGAAGGTGGTCGACGCGCTGAACGACCAGGGCAAGGCGGTGCGCGGCAGCCGGGTGCTGCTGCTGGGCGTGGCCTACAAGAAAAACATCGATGACATCCGGGAGAGCCCCGCGCTCGACGTGATTCGCTTGCTGCACCAGCGCGGCGCGCAGATCTCGTATTACGATCCCCATGTGCCGACGTTGAAGGAAGACGGGATCGCGCTGACCTCGCAGCCGCTCACCGCCGAAACGCTGCGCGCCGCCGACTGTGTCATGATCATCACGGATCACGACGCGGTGGACTACCAGCTCGTGAAGCGGCACGCGCGCGCGACGGTGGATACGCGGCACGTGCTTGCCCGGGGTGCCAAGGGAGGACCTCGCGAGTGAAGGTCGCCATCGTCGGCACGGGGTACGTTGGCCTCGTCGTGGGAGCGTGTCTTGCGGAAACCGGCAACGATGTGATTTGCGCCGACGTGGACGCTTCCAAGATCAACGCTCTCAAGCAGAACAAGATTCCGATCTACGAGCCCGGGCTCGAGCCGATGGTGGTGCGCAACCAGCGCGAAGGCCGGCTGTCGTTCACCACAGATGTCGCGCAAGCCGTCGAAGTCTCGGAGGTCATCTTCATCGCCGTCGGAACGCCGCCCGACGAGGACGGCTCGGCCGACCTGCAGCATGTCCTCGCCGTGGCGCGCACGGTCGGCCAGCACATGAATACGTCGAAGCTCGTCGTCACCAAGAGCACGGTGCCTGTGGGTACGGCCGAGAAGGTGCGGGCCGAGATCGCGCGACACACGACGACGCCGTTCCACGTGTGCTCCAATCCCGAGTTCCTGAAAGAAGGCGCGGCAGTCGACGATTTCATGAAGCCCGACCGGGTCGTGGTGGGCGTCGACTCCGATCACGCGGCCAAGGTCATCGAAGAGTTGTACGCGCCGTTCGTCCGTACGGGCAATCCCCTGATCGTCATGGACATCCCGTCGGCCGAAATGACGAAGTACGCGGCCAATGCGATGCTCGCCACCCGGATTTCGTTCATGAATCAGATCGCGCGGCTGTGCGAGGCGGTGGGGGCCAACGTCACGCACGTGCGCCGGGGTATCGGCAGCGACCGGCGCATCGGCCAGGCGTTTCTCTTTCCGGGACCGGGATACGGCGGCTCTTGCTTCCCCAAGGACGTCAAAGCCTTGATCCGCACTGCGTCCGAGAACGACGTGGCGCTCGACGTCCTGCAGGCGGTCGAAGCCGCCAACGATGCGCAGAAGCACGTGCTGTTCGACAAGCTGAAACGCCATCTTGGTGACCTGCAGCAAAAGACGGTGGCCGTCTGGGGCCTCGCCTTCAAGGCCGAGACGGATGATGTGCGGGAAAGTCCCGCGTTAGTGCTCGTGGAGGCGCTGCTGTGTGAAGGCGTCAAGGTGCACGTGCACGACCCCGCCGCCATGAAAACCGCTGCCCGTCATCTCGGCTCGCGGGTGCAGTACGCGGCGCACGCGTACGACGCCCTCAGCGGCGCCGACGCGCTCGCGATCGTCACGGAATGGCTCGAATACCGTACCCCCGACTTCGCGCGGATGAAACAGCTTCTGACCCAGCCGCTGATCGTCGATGGGCGCAATCTGTACGACCCCGTCAAGCTGGGCCGGCTCGGATTCACCTACGACTCCATCGGCCGTCCGCTCGGATGCGCGTCCTCGTAACGGGCGCCGCCGGATTCCTCGGATCGCATCTCGCTGACAAGTTCCTGGCACTGGGGTACGAAGTGCTGGGCATGGACAACCACGTCACCGGGAATCCGGCGAATCTCACGCATCTTCACGGGCACCCCCGCTTCCGCTTCGCCAATCAGGACGTCACGCGCTACATCGAGGTCGAAGGCCCGCTGGATGGCGTCCTGCACTTCGCGAGTCCGGCGAGCCCGATTGACTACCTCGAATTGCCGATCCAGACCCTCAAGGTGGGCTCGCTCGGCACCCACAAAGCACTCGGCCTGGCGCTGGCCAAGCGGGCGCGCTTCCTCCTCGCTTCGACCTCGGAGGTTTATGGCGACCCGCTCGTCCACCCGCAGCCGGAATCGTACTGGGGTAACGTGAATCCCGTGGGGCCGCGGGGGGTGTACGATGAAGCGAAGCGTTTCGCCGAAGCGCTCACCATGGCCTATCACCGCTATCACGGTCTCGACACCCGCATCGTGCGGATTTTCAATACATACGGGCCGCGGATGCGCCCCAATGACGGCCGGGTGGTGTCCAACTTCATCGTGCAGGCGCTGCGCGGCGAGCCGCTCACCGTGTACGGCGATGGCTCACAGACGCGCTCCTTCTGCTACGTGGACGACCTGATCGAAGGGATCGTGCGGTTGTTCGAGCGCGGGACCAACGAACCGACGAACATCGGGAATCCGTATGAATTCACCGTGGGGCAACTGGCTGAGCGCGTGCTGGCGCTGACCGGGAGCAAGAGCACCGTGGTCCAACGTCCCCTGCCGATCGACGACCCCCGGGTCCGCCAACCTGATATTACCTACGCTCGCGCGACGCTCGGATGGGAACCGAAGGTTCCTCTGGACGACGGGCTGACCCGGACAATCGCATACTTCCGCAAAGTCGTGGCACCGGAGACAGCGGCGGTCCGATGAGCACAAAAGTGCTCCTCACCGGCGCTGCCGGGTTCATCGGCTCGCATTTCGCCGAGGCGCTTCTCGCGCGGGGTTACAGTGTCACGGGCGTCGACAATTTCGACCCATTCTACGCGCGCGAGGTGAAGGAGCGGAACATCGAGGGGATCAGCAAGCACAGGAGCTTTGAGTTTGTCGAGGCGGATGTCGCGCGCGATCCGTTGCCGCTCGACGGGATGGAGGCGATCATCCATCTCGCCGCGAAGCCGGGTGTGCGGCCGTCGCTCGAGGACCCCGGTGCCTACATGGAAGCGAACGTCACCGCGACGGCGCGACTGCTCGATGCGGCGCGACGCAGGGGAATTGCACGGATCGTTTTCGGGTCGTCGTCGTCCGTATACGGGAATGCGACACCCGCTCCATTCGACGAGGACGAGCCCGCCGTCTCGCCGATCTCGCCGTACGCGGCCAGCAAACGGGCCGGCGAGCTGCTCGCGCATACCTTTGCCCATCTGTACCCGCTGCGCATCATGTGCCTGCGGTTCTTCACGGTGTATGGCCCGCGCCAGCGCCCCGACCTGGCGATCCACAAGTTCACCGATCTGCTCGCGCGGGGGCGGCCGATTCGGATGCATGGAGATGGGTCGAGCGAGCGGGACTATACCTATATTACCGACATTCTCGACGGCATCATGGCGGGGCTGGACTGGACGGCGCAGGCACGTCCTGGGACGGTTGAGATCGTCAACCTCGGCGGCGGAGCGCGGGTGCGTCTCGACCGGCTCATCGCCCTTATCGCCGCAGCGCTTGGCCGGGAACCGACCATCGAGCGGCATCCCGATCAGCCGGGTGACGTGCGGCTGACCGACGCGGACTTGGAGCACGCGGGGCGCGTCCTGGGCTTCCGGCCCAAAGTCGGGATCGAGGAAGGCATCCGGAGGTTCGTCGACTGGTATCAGGAGGTTCATGGACGTCAGTCCCGAGCACCTAGTCGAGCAGGCTAACGAGCGCTTTCAGTTGCAGGACTATTACGGCGCGATTCACCTCCTCGAGGAGGTCATCGCGACGGGCCGCGCCTTTGCCGACGCCCATCACCTGCTCGGTCTTTCCTACTCGCTCGTCGGTCAGCCCGAAAAGGCGCTGGAACAGCTCGATCGCGCGCTGGCGCTGAATCCGAACTACATCGAAGCGTTGATTCACCGCGCATTGGTGCTCAACGAGCTGGGACGAGAGGAGGAGGCCGACGCGTCGCTGCGGCGCGCCCGACAGGTGACCTCGGAGCGACGCGGTGGCTTTCACGGGCACGTGGCCGCGAAACTCGCCAACCAGCATGCGTCGCTCGGCCAGGCATACCTCGAGGCGGGCGGGCTGACGGAGGCGATCGCGCAATACGAGGCCGCGCTCGAGCTGGGACCGGACTTTCACGACCTCCGCTATAAGCTCGGCCGCTTGTTGCTCGAGGCTGGTCGCGCGCTCGATGCGCACGAGGAGTTCGAGAGAATCGTGCGCGAGCATCCCTCTTTTCTCGATGCTGCCGCGATGCTGGGGCTCGCATGTTATCTCTCGGGGGACGGACTGGGCGCCCGAGCGGTCTGGCAGGACCTGCGCGCCCGACGCCCCGAAGATCCCCGGGTGGAGGCCTACCTCGCGCTGCTGTCCCGCTCCGACGTCACCCCAGTCGCAGTCGACGGGGGTGGGGGGGGTGCGGGGGCGAGCGAGGAGCCGGCGCTCAGAAAGAAGAAAAAGAAGTGAGACGCATTGGAACGGCGGCCCTCCTGCTCCTGAGCGCGTGCACGCGCTCGGCGGCCAATCACGAGGAGCTCGGGGACCGCGCATACGCCGCCGGGTTGTACGTCGACGCCCTCGCCGAGTATCAGCTCGGCCGTCGAGCCGACGCGGGCAGCCCCACTTTGCTGGCGAAGGTCGGCGCGGCCGCCACGCACGCCGAGGATTACGAGCTCGCGGCCGAAGCCTATCGCACCCTCGCAAAGCGCGACCGCTCCCGCGCGGATGAAGCAGCCGACGGGCTGGATCGCGTCGCCCGGGCCGCCCTGACGGCGAATGACCGCACCGCGCTGGCGAGCGCGTTGACGGGCTTGCGCGAGGTGGCGCCGCGCCGGCCGCTCGGGCGCTACGTCGTTTTGGCGGCACTGGACGCGGTCGATCGAGGGGACACGGCCGAAGCGACGGCGTTGCTGCCGGTCGCGGCGGCGGCGGCCGTCGACGCAGCCCGGTCCGACTCGCTACTCTTCGTGTACGGACGGACGCTCGTTCGGGTGAGGGATTGCAGCACCGCCGTGCGGGTATTCGAGGCAGTGATCCGCCGGCAGCGAGCGGCAGTTGTCGTGGAGTCCGCGCGCGAGGGCCTCGGGCTGTGCACGCTTGTCGAAGGGCAGATCGCGCTCGAGCAGGGCCGGCCGGGCGACGCGGAGGCTTGGTTTCGCCGCGCGACCGCTCCGGGCGCCTCCCCCGATGTGGTACGCGCCGCGTTCCTCGGCTTGGGCGATGTGCGGCTCGCGCAGGGTGACATTGCGGGGGCTATGGAGAGTTATCAGCAGGCGCTCGTGGGCGGCACGCCGGGGGACACGATTTCACAGCGGGCCCAGGAAAAGCTCAACGCGTTGGGAAAGGCTGAGCCGGAATGACGATGGAGCGAACGATCGGGGTTGTGATACTGTGCGCCGCGCTCGGCGCGAGCGCCGGCTGCGGCCGGCGCGCGCGATCGGCCGCCCCGACGCTCGATCCGTCCGTCAACCTCGAACGCGCGATGCAGGACTTCCGCCGCGGCAACTTTCGGAAAGCACAGACGACGTTGCAGCGCCTCACCTTCGAATTCGGACCCAGTCAGCCCGAGCTTGCGCAGGCGCGTTACTACCTCGCCGAGTGCTCGTTCCAGCTCGGTGAATTCATCCAGGCGGCCGCGGACTTTCGCCGGGTGGCGGACGACTTTTCGACCAGTGAGTACGCACCGATCGCCCTGCTGCGGGCCGGCGACGCGAACTTGCGGCTTTGGCGCCGGCCGGAGCTGGATCCCAGCTACGGCGAGACCGCGCTCGCGCTCTATCAGGAGCTCGCCGGACGCTATCCCGAGAGTGATGCCGCGGGGCGGGCACGTCCACATGTACGCCGGCTCGAGAATCAATTCGCCGAGAAGGCGTATAAGACGGGCCTCTTCTACATGCGGCGCAAAGCGTTCGATTCCGCGATCATCTACTTCAAAGACGTGATTGCGAACTACCCGAGCGCCAGCCGCGCGCCGGACGCGTTGCTGAAGTTGGTGGACAGTTATCAGGCCATCGGGTACACGCAGGAGCAGCAGGAGACCTGCGCGCACCTGCGCCGCTATTACCCGAGCGCGATGGGGCTGGACCGCAGTTGTCCCGCGACCGCGGGTTCCAGCGCGACTCCCTCCTGAGCGGCGTGAACGCGCTGTTCGGGGGCTCGTTCGACCCCGTCCATGTAGCGCACCTGATCGTGGCAGAAACGGCGGCCGACGAGCTGGGCGACGGTACCGCGATTCGGTTCCTGCCGGCCCGCGAGCAGCCGTTCAAGCGCGCGGCCCATCAGGCGACCGCCGAGCAGCGTGCCGAGATGCTCGAGCTGGCGGTGCGCACTAACCCCCGGCTGCGTGTCGAGCGGATCGAGCTCGAGTTGCCGACGCCATCCTATACGGTCCGGACCCTACGCGCTCTGGCGGCGCGGGAGCCGGGGAACCGGTTCACGTTATTGTTGGGTGCGGACGCGGCCAATGACCTGGCGGCGTGGTGGGAAATGGAAGCCCTGCCTGAGCTCGCCGATATCGTCGTCTTCGCCCGGGCCGGTGCTGCAATCCCGCGGCATCCGCTCATTGGCAGGGTGATTAACGTTCCCGCCATCGACCTCTCCGCCACACAGGTTCGCGAGCGCGTCAAGCAGGGGCGTTCCATTCGATATTTAGTACCTGAACCGGTCCGCGAATACATCGCGGGCCGGGGGCTTTATCGCTAGAGGATTATGCCAAATCGTCTGTTCACCAGAATCTTCGGGACGCGATTCGACCGCGAGCTGAAACGCATCCAGCCGATTGTGGATGCGATCAAGCAGCACGAGGTCCGCCTGAAGGATTTGTCTAACAGCGAGCTGCAGGTACAGACCGCCAAGTTCCGCGAGCGCATCGCCCAGCGCACCGGTGCGCTGCATGCGGAGGTCGAGCGCATCAAGAAAGAAAAGCGCGACTGCCCCGATCCGGAGAAGCGTGCAGATCTCGGCAACCAGCTGGCGAGAGCGGAAGAGACGTTCGTCAAGGAGCTGCAGCGCACCCTCGATGACCTGCTGCCCGAGGTCTTCGCGACGGTCCGCGAAGCATCCCGCAGGCTGCTGGGCAGCGACGTGGTGGTCACCGGCCACACGCTGAAGTGGGACATGGTGCCGTACGATGTGCAGCTGATCGGCGGGCTTGTCCTCCATCAAGGCAAGATTGCGGAAATGGCGACGGGCGAAGGGAAGACGCTGGTCGCGACGCTGCCCCTGTATCTCAACGCGCTAGCCGGCCGGGGCACGCATCTCGTCACCGTCAACAATTACCTCGCCCGGCGCGACTCGCAGTGGATGGGGCACCTGTTCAAGTGGCTCGGGTTGACCGTCGGGTGCATCGACGATACCCAGCCTTCCACACCCGAGCGCCGCGCCGCCTACCAGTGCGACATCACGTACGGCACCAATAACGAGTTCGGCTTCGATTATCTGCGGGACAACATGGTGTTTACGCTGGAGCAGCGCGTCCAGCGCGGACACATCTACGCGATCATCGACGAAGTAGACTCGATTCTCGTCGACGAGGCGCGCACGCCGCTGATCATCTCGGGCCCTGTCGGCGCGGAGTCGGACGAGAAATACGCACAATTCAACACGCAGGTCCTTCAGCTCGTCCGCAAACAGACGGCGGTCGCGAATGATCTCATCGCGCGTGGCGAGCCGTTGCTCGAGAATCCCGACACGAATTACGAGGGCGCCAAACTCCTTTATAAAGCCCAGCTGGGCATGCCCAAAAACAAGAAGCTGCTCAAGCTGCTCAACGAGCAGGGGGTCAAGCAGCTCGTGCAGCGCGTCGAGCTCGACCGCCTGGCGGACCGGAAGCTGCCGGCCCGCGATCAGAAGATGCGCGACGTCGAAGACGACCTGTTCTTTGTAATGGACGAGCGCGGGCGCTCGGTCCATTTGACCGACAAGGGCGTCGAAACGATGTCCCCCCAGGACCCGACGCTGTTCGTGGTGCCCGATATTTCGCATGCCGTGCACGAGCTGGAGCACGACGACCAGTTGTCGGCGGCTGAAAAACTCGAGCGGCGCCGCGCGGTCGAGGCCGAATACGCCGCCAAGAGCGAGACCCTCCACATCATCCACAAACTGTTGCAGGCGCACGCCCTGTACGAGAAGGACGTCGAATACGTCGTGCAGGACGGTCAGGTGTTCATTGTAGACGAGTTCACGGGCCGGTTGATGCCGGGGCGCCGTTGGTCCGATGGATTGCATCAAGCCGTCGAGGCCAAGGAAGGGGTGACCGTGCGCGAGGAAACGCAGACGCTCGCGACGATCACGATTCAGAACTACTTCCGCATGTACGAGAAGATCGCGGGCATGACGGGCACGGCCGAGACGGAGGAAACCGAGTTCCATCAGATCTACAAGCTCGACGTTTCGGTGATTCCCACGAACCGGCCGGTGCGGCGTATCGACAAGCATGACCTCGTCTACAAGACCCGCAAGGAGAAGTACGACGCCATCATGGAGGAGGTCGAGCGCCAGCATAAGCGGGGCCTGCCGATCCTGGTTGGGACGACGAACGTCGAGGTCTCCGAAACGCTGTCGCGCCTGATGAAGCGGCGCGGATTGAAGCACGAAGTCCTCAACGCCAAGTACCACGAGCGCGAAGCGGAGATCGTGGCGCAGGCAGGACAACCCGGGTCCATCACGATCGCGACGAACATGGCGGGCCGTGGCACCGACATCAAACTCGGTCCGGGCGTGAAGAAATGTCAGATCTGCGGGATCAAGTCGCGGGAAGCGCCGTTCGGACAACTCGTCGAAAAGCCCGACTACACGGCCGAGCAGCTCAAAGAGCACAAATGCAACGAGGACCCGCCGTGCGGTCTTGTCATCATCGGCACCGAGCGACATGAAGCGCGGCGCATCGATCGACAGCTCCGCGGCCGCTCCGGCCGTCAGGGCGATCCCGGTCAGAGCATTTTCTTTCTATCGCTCGAAGACGACCTCATGCGTCTGTTCGGCTCGGACCGGATCGCCCGCATCATGGATCGCACCGGGTCCGAAGAAGGCGAAGTCATCACTCATCCCTGGGTGACGGCGGCCATCGGGCAGGCGCAAAAGCGCGTCGAGCTCCAGAACTTCCAGCAACGCAAACGCCTGCTGCAGTTCGATGACGTCATGAATAAGCAGCGTGAGGTGATCTACTCCCAGCGGCTCTACGCGCTCGAAGGCGGTGAAGAGCTGAAGGCGGAAGCGCAACGAATGATCGATGGCGCGGTCGAGCGTCTCACCGACGGTTTGACCGCCGAATATGACGAGCCCGCGCAGTGGGATCGCGAGCTCATCGCAACGGAGTTTCTCCAGAAGTTCCTGATCAGGATCCCGGACGCAACCGACCCCGCCAGGATCAGAACGCGCGACGATCTGGTGCGCGCCGCGCAGCAAGCGGGACGTCAGGCGTTCGAGGAGAAGCTGCGCTATCTGCAGGATATCGAGTCGCGCACCGGTCTGGCGAAGCTCCGCGAGGAAGCGTTGTCACGCATAACCCTCGGCGTGATCGACGAAAAGTGGAAAGACCACCTGTATGACCTCGACCAGCTGCGGGAAGGGATTTACTACCGCGCTTGGGGACAGAAGGACCCACTGGTCGAGTACAAGCAGGAGGCCTACGAGATGTTCATGGGCTTGATGCACGATCTACAGGCGACGTTCGCCGAGCGGTGGCTCAAGCTGCAGATCCAGGTCGATCCAGGCCCCCCTCCTCCGGGCCTGCAGCGCGCGCCCAACCGGGGCGGGGGCGGGGGCGGGGGCGTGACAGGACCGGCCGGTGGTTTGCCGGGGACGACGCGACGTCAGGCGCCCATGGTGGCTTCAAAAGCGGCCGCCGACGGTCTGGTCACCAGCGGTGAGCCTCCCCCACGCGCCGTGCAGCGTGGTGGGACGGCGGAGCCGGCCTTTGCGGCCAACCCCTACGCCGGCGTTGGGCGCAACGACCCGTGCCCGTGTGGCAGCGGCAAGAAGTTCAAGAAATGCCACGGGGCAGCCTAAATACGGAACGTGGAGTGTGGAATGCGGAATTGACGGGCAAGCTTCGAAACCCGCCCTGAAATTGCGCATTCCGAACTCCGCATTTCGCATTCTTTCGGTACCGGTATTCGCAGTTCTCCCCGTATGTTAGCTCATGCCCCTCCGCCTTTCCGAGCACGTCGAACGTGACCGGCCTCGCGAGCGTCTCTGGGCCGTTGGCTCCGGCGCGTTGACGGCGCAGGAGCTGTTGGCCATTCTCCTAGGGACAGGCACACGAGGACGGGATGCACTCGCCGTGGCGGGGGAGGTACTCGCCAGGGGCGATGGGTCGTTGCGGCGCCTCGCGACGAGGCCGGGGGCGGAGCTTGCCCGCATTCCAGGGGTGGGCCGGGCCAAGGCGGCCCGACTGACGGCGGCGATAGAGCTGGGCCGGAGGGTGGGCGCCGAGATGGAGCCCCCGCCGGCGCGCATCCGAGGACCTGGCGACGTACAGCGCTATTATGGACCGGCGCTGCGAGATCTTGCCGTCGAGGAGTTTCATGTCCTCGCCTTGGGCAGCCAGAGCCAGATCCTGGCTGACCTGATGATCACGCGGGGCATCTTGAACAGCTCGCTCGTGCACCCGCGGGAAGTGTTTCGAGCGGCGATTGCGGAGGCGGCGGCCGGGATCATCGTGGTGCATAACCATCCGAGCGGCGATCCGACGCCGTCTGCGGACGACCGCGCGGTGACACGGCAGCTGGTCGAGGCGGGCCGCGTGCTGGATGTTCCGGTGTACGATCACGTGATTGTCGGCGGCGGTGGAGAGCGGTACGTGAGCTTTGCGGAGGCGGGACTGTTGTGACGAGTGCGGCGATTCTGGCTCCTGAATTAGCCGAAGCCGTCGCGGCCCAGCGAGACCGGCTGGACCTCGACGTCCTCTCACGCGCCTATCGCGTGAGCGCGGAGGCACATCAAGGCCAGAAGCGGATGTCGGGCGACGACTTCGTCTCTCACAGCGTCGCCGTCGCCACGATTCTCGCCGAGCAGCAGATGGACACGACGACGATCGCGGCCGCGTTGTTGCATGACGTCGTCGAGGATTCCGACGTGACGCTCGAAAAGCTGCGGCGCGACTTCGGGAGCGAGGTGGCCGACCTCGTCGACGGGCTGACCAAGATCAAGGCGCTGACCTTCCGCTCGACCGCCGAGGAGCAAGCCGAGAACTACCGCAAGCTGCTGATGTCAGTGGCGCGCGACGCACGCGTCATCATCATCAAGCTCGCCGACCGCCTGCACAACATGCGCACGCTCGATCCGCTGCCGCCGGAGAAACGCATGCGGATTGCGCTGGAGACGCGGGAGCTGTACGCGCCACTGGCGCACCGCTTCGGGATGGCGGGCGTCAAGGCGGAGCTCGAGGATCTGGCGTTCAAGTACCTCGAGCCCGAGGAATACAAGTCGCTGGCGCGACAGGTTAAATCGCGGAAAGGCGAGCGCGACCGCACGATCGAGCGGATGCGCGCGCCGTTGTCCGACGAGCTGCGCCGCGCCGGCATCGCGGGCTGGGATATCGTGGGCCGGCCCAAGAACCTCTGGTCGATCTTCAAGAAGATGAAGAAGCGCGGCAAGCCGTTCGAGGAAATCTACGACCTCCTGGCAGTCCGCGTTCTGGTCAACAGCATCACCGACTGCTACCACGTGCTCGGCATCATCCACCACACGTGGACCCCGCTGCAGGAACGGATCAAGGATTACATCGCGAGTCCCAAGTCGAATGGATACCAGTCGTTGCACACGACCGTGTTCGGGCCAGGCGGGCAGCTGTACGAGATTCAGATCCGTACGCGTGACATGCACCGCACAGCCGAGTACGGTATCGCGGCGCACTGGCTGTACAAGGAAAATGGCAAGAGTCCCGACGAGCTGGATCATCACCTCTCGTGGTTCCGACAGCTGATCGAGCTCCAGCAGGAAGCGCACAGCCCGGAGGAGTTCCTCGAGTTCCTGAAGATCGACCTGTATCAGGACGAGATCTTCGTGTTCACGCCCAAGGGGGACGTCAAGCGTCTGCCCAAAGGCGCGACGCCGCTCGATTTCGCGTTCATGGTCCATACCGAGGTCGGACAGCACTGCAATGGCGCGCGCGTCAATGGCCGGATCGCTCCGCTGCACCGGCCGCTGCGCAACGGCGACACCGTGGAAGTGCTCACCAGTCCGCAGGCGAAGCCCTCGCGCGACTGGCTGGCCCACGTGCAGACGGGGCGCGCGCGACAGAAGATCCGGCAATGGATCAAGCAGGAAGAGCACGAGCGCAGCGTCACGCTGGGGCGCGAGATCCTGGCGCGCGAGGTGCGCCGCCGCCGTCTCGATCCGCCAACCCCTGAGCAGCTGGCGCAGGCCGGGCAGACCCTGTCATTGGGCGTCGCAGAGCAGGTGGAGGCTTCCATCGGCCGGGGCGACGTGCAGCTCGGCCAGGTACTGAAGGCCATCTACCCCCATCTGCCGGCCGACGAAGCGCAGGCACCAAAGCCGACGGCCTTCGGGCGCGTCATCGAGCGGCTGCGGCTGGGGCGCGGGATCAAGATTCACGGCGTCGAAGGGCTTATGGTGCGCTACGCCCAGTGCTGCCAGCCCGTGCCCGGCGATCCCGTGATCGGGTACGTGACGCAGGGTCGCGGCATCTCGATTCACCGCAACGACTGCCCGAATTTGCTGACGCTGTCCGGGGACGACGAGCGGCGCGTCGAAATCGACTGGCGTGAGGTAGAGGGCGAGACCTTCGTCGTTTGTCTGGCGGTGAGCGGCGAGGATCGCCGCGGGCTGTATGCCGACATCTGCGAAGCGATCAGTGGGACGGGCACGAACATTCGCAGCGCCGAGCTGGCCTCAAGGGACGGGGTCGTCTTCGGCTCGGTGCTGGTCGAAGTGGAGAATCAGACCCATCTGCACAAGGTTCTGAAGGCTGTGCGGAAGGTGAAGGGGGTAACCGAAATCACCCGCCGTGATTCCGGGTCCCCCGAAGTCGTTACCGGTTAGCTTTCCTTTCTATGCCATTCAAGCTCGGATCCGCCCCGCCTCCAGCGGGTGATCAGCCGCGCGCTATCCGCGAGCTGAGCTCGGGCCTGCGGCGCGGTGACCGCTATCAGACACTGCTCGGCGTAACGGGCTCGGGAAAGACGATGACGATGGCGCACGTCATCGCCGATTTGGGGCGGCCGACCCTGGTGTTGTCGCACAACAAGACCCTGGCCGCGCAGTTGTACGGCGAGCTGAAGGCGTTCTTCCCCCAGAGCGCGGTCGAGTTTTTCATCTCGTACTATGACTACTACCAGCCCGAAGCCTACGTGCCAGCTACCGACACGTATATCGCCAAGGACTCGTCGATCAACGACGACATCGAGCGGCTCAGGCTGCGGGCGACGTCGAGCTTGATGGAGCGCGATGACGTCGTCATTGTCGCGAGCGTCTCGGCCATCTATGGCCTGGGTGACCCGGAGCTCTATCGCGAGCTTTTGGTAACGGCCCAAAAGGGCGAATCCCGGGGCCGGGATGTGCTGCTCGCCGATCTCATCGCCATCCAGTACCAGCGCAACGACGTTGGATTTGAGCGTGGGACGTTCCGGGTGCGAGGAGATACGGTCGAGATCTTTCCGGCCTACGACGAGCAGGCTGTGCGGCTCGAGTTCTGGGGCGATGAGATTGAGCGGATCGCGAAGATCGATCCCCTCACCGGAAACGTGATCGTCGAGCTGGAGCGCTGTGCCGTCTATCCGGCGACGCACTTCGTCACGCAGCGGCCGACCATCGAGCGCGCGGTCAAGTCGATTCGCGATGAGCTACGGCTGCGGCTGGCGGAGCTGCGCCAGCAGAACAAGCTGCTCGAGGCCCAGCGGCTCGAATCCCGGACGCAGTTCGATATCGACATGCTGCTTGAAGTGGGCCGCTGCGCCGGGATCGAGAACTACTCGCGGCACTTCAGCGGCAGGCAACCGGGAGAGCGGCCAGCCTGCCTGCTCGACTACTTCCCGAACGACTACCTGTGCATCATCGATGAGTCACACCAAACGCTGCCACAGCTCGGCGCGATGTATGAGGGCGATCGCTCGCGTAAACAGACCCTCGTGGACTATGGCTTCCGCCTCCCGTCGGCCCTGGATAACCGCCCCTTACGCTACGACGAGTTCATGGGATTGGTCCCTCGCATCGTGTTCGTGTCAGCCACACCGGGCCAGGACGAGCTGCGTCTGTCCAGCGGTGTGATCGTCGAACAGATCATCCGGCCCACGGGGCTTGTGGATCCCCAGGTCGAAATCCGACCGGTCGCCGGCCAGGTGGACGACCTCTTGAGCGAGATTCGCCTTCGCGAAAAGAAGAACGAGCGCGTCTTGGTGACGACTCTCACCAAGCGCATGGCCGAAGATCTCACCGATTACCTGCAGCAGCATGGCGTCCGCGTGCGGTACCTGCACTCCGAGATCGACGCGATCGAGCGGGTCGAGATCATCCGGGGCTTGCGGCTCGGGGAATTCGATGTCCTCGTCGGGATCAACCTCCTGCGCGAGGGGCTCGACCTCCCCGAAGTGTCGCTCGTCGCCGTGTTGGATGCTGATCAGGAGGGCTTCCTGCGCTCGGATCGCTCGCTCATCCAGACCGTCGGGCGGGCGGCGCGACACCTGAATGGGAGGGCCATTCTATACGCTGATCGCGTGACCGGTTCGATGGAACGGGCGCTGAACGAAATGACGCGGCGGCGGGAGGCGCAGCTCGCGTTTAACGCGGAGCACGGCATCACCCCGCGGTCCATCGTGAAATCAGTGGTCGATATCCGCTTCGTGACCCGCGTAGCCGATGCCCGCGTCGGCAAGCCGGCGGCAGGCCCAGTGCGACGTCCTACCGACGCCCGTGAACGGGATGCGCTGATCCGGCTGCTCGAGCAGCAAATGCAGGCGGCCGCCGAAGAGTTGGATTTCGAGCTGGCCGCGGTGCTGCGCGATCAGCTCCTCGAGCTCAAAGCCGATGCGCCTCTCCGCGAGCGAGCTCAACCGGTTCGGTGAGGAGCTCGGCGCCCAGCTCACCGCGCCGGCGGTGATCGGGTTGTCGGGGGAGCTAGGCACGGGGAAGACAACCCTCGTCCAGGCTATTTGCCGCGGTTTGGGAGCGCGATCGCGCGCCACGAGCCCCAGCTACGCACTTGTGCATCAGTATGACGCGAGCAGGACTCCTGTCTATCATGTCGATTGCTATCGGCTGCGATCTCCCGATGAGGCGCGCGATCTGGGTTTTGATGACATGATGCGCGGGCGGGCGATCATCTTGATTGAGTGGCCGGAGCGCGCGGGAGCGTGGGCGCCGCCGCTCGACCGTCATTTCAAGCTGTCGTATGACAGCGATGACGCTGTGCGCCTGCTCGAGGAATTGCATAGTCGATGAGCGAGCCCCAGCGCTGGCTCGCCATCGATACGGCGACCGACGTCGCCAGTGTCGCGATTCGCTCGGCCAACGTCACGGTCGAGCGCTCCTGTCGCGGTGCCCGACAGCACGCTGCGCAGATCGTCCCGCTTATTCACGAGGTGCTGGGGCTCGCTAAGCTGCCGTTCAACGACCTCCTAGGAGTCATTGTAGGCGACGGGCCCGGCAGCTTTACCGGCGTCCGCATCGGCTGGGCGGCGGCAAAGGGGCTCATTCACGACCGCCAGCTCCCTCTCATCGCGATCCCGTCGCTCCTTGGTGCGGCGTACGGAGCCGGCGTTGAGACCGTCGCCGCCTGCTACGACGCGTTACGGGGCCAGGTGTTTGGCGCGATCTATCGGTTTGGGGACGACCGAGTGCAGACGCTGGTCGCGCCAAGCGTGTTTACGCTGCCCGAGCTCGTGGCCGCCGCCCCGCGGCCACCGATTTTGGCCGTCGGCGATGGCGCTGACCGTTATCGCGATGAAGTCGTGGCGTGGACGGGGCGTGCGCCGGTGGGTCTCAATGGGTTGCCCGGGTTGGCCGGGTCATTGCTATCGCTTTTCTCGTATGATTTCGCGCGCCGCGGGATTGATGACCCGAGCGTCGCGGAACCCGTGTACGGACGCCCCGCCGAAGCACAGGTGAAATGGGAGAGCCGCTACGGCCGACCGCTTCCGAATTCGTCCCGCTGAACTCACCGACGTCTCTGCCGTGCACGCAATCGAGCAACGCGTGTTCGCGGATCCATGGTCGACGCAGGATTTTCGTGACTGTGTCTCATTCGCGCAGTTCCTCGTGGCGGACGACGGTGGCACCGTCGCCGGCTATGTCGTGGCCCTCGACGCGGCGGACGAAGGCGAGATCCTCAACCTGGCAGTCGCGGAAGCAGGGCGCCGTCGCGGATTGGGACGCGCGCTGGTGCGGGAAATCCTGGAGGCGTTGTCCCGACGAGGGGTTCGGTCCGTCTATCTCGAAGTTAGGGAATCCAACGCACCCGCCCGCGCGCTTTATGAGGCGTTCGGGTTCCGGGAGGTCGGTCGGCGGGAGCGGTACTACCGGCGGCCCGTCGAGGATGCGATCGTCCTCAGACGTGATGCAAAACTTTGATACAAGTGGCGTATCTTTGGTTGACAGAATGACTTGCGATTTATATAGTGTGTGGCACCCTTGGGCCCAACCCGCTTAAATCGTTCGGAGGTCGTTGTGAGCCGCAGTCTTAACAAGGTCCAGCTGATCGGGAATTTGGGGGCCGATCCCGAGGTGCGCAGCACGAATAACGGCTCCCGGGTAGCAACCCTCTCTGTAGCGACCAGTCGGCAGTGGACGGGCAGTGGCGGAGAGAAGCAGGAAAAGACGGACTGGCATCGAGTTATCTGCTGGAACAACAAGGTCGGCCAGCAACTGGCCGACGTGTGCGAGAAGTACCTGAAGAAGGGTGACAAGGTCTACGTCGAAGGCCGCGTCGAATACCGGACGTGGGAAGACAACAACAAGCAGACGCGCTACGTCACCGAGATCATTGCGCGCGAGCTGATCATGCTTGGCTCGCGAGGCGGAGCCGCTCCGGTCGGAGCGGGGGCAGGGCGAGGCGCCGGGGCAGTCGCGGAATCCGGCGGAAAGGGGGGCACCCCCGAATCGCTCGACGCATTCCCGGAGGCGCTGGATGAGGAGGACGACGATCTGCCGTTCTAGCCGCTCCGCTCTACTGGCCCTGGCGGCGTTGCCGCTGATGTGGCGAGTCGTGCCGGCGCAGGATACGACTCAAGCGGTGCAGCAGGACACCACGCAGGCGGCCGCCGCCTTTCAGGGCCAAATTCCCAATACCCACACAGTGATCCGCGGTGAGACCCTCTGGTCCATCGCCCAGATGTACTTTACCGACCCGTTGCTCTGGCCGGAGATTTACCGGCTCAATACCGTCGTTATCGAAGACCCGCACTGGATCTATCCGGGTGAGGTTTTGAGCCTTGCCGAACTGATGACCGTCGCGCAGGATACGTCGATCGCGGCGGCTGATACCGTCCGCGCCGACACCATGATCGCGGTGATTCCGACCGACACCGCGATGATCGATACGATCCCTGCCGACACGACATTCGTCTTCGAGGCGCCTCCACCGTCGATCGTGGAGTCGAACGAGACGATATTCGATCGACGCCGGACCAGCCGGCAACAGGTGCAGGATGTGCTGCGTGCATACGCGGAGCAGCCGTATCGGCCGCTGCGGGCCGGCGAGTTCTATGCCGCCGGATTCCTGAGCGAGCTCGAGGATCTTCCGTGGGCTCAAGTGGTCGGCTCCACGGCGACGTCGGCGATTACGCGTCTGTCGGCGGGAAGCAGCGCCACGATGTACGACGAGATCGCGATTCGACCGCCCGGCAATGCGTCGTATCACGTGGGTGATTCCATCTTGGTCGCGCGCATCGACCGGGTGGTGCAGACCGGGCGTTGGGGAGAAGTCGTCGTGCCCGTCGGGATTGCGCGGGTGACCGCCGTCGAAGACGCTCAACTCCTCGCCCGGGTGGTGGGGCAATTCGGGCGGGTCCGCAATGGCCTCCTCGCCATGCCGCTCGAGCCGTTCCGGGACCCCGGACAGGTGCGTCCGACGGCGGTGGAGCAGGGTATGGTAGGCAAGCTGATCGAGCCGCGCGATGTGCACCCGATCGCCGGAGCCCAGCAGTACTTCTTCATCGACAAAGGGCGCAGCGACGGTGTCACTTTGGGCGACGTGTTCGAGGCGTACAAGCCGGCGGGCGGGTATCTTGGTGCAGCATCGGAAGAGGTTCGTGCAGTGCTGATGGTCGTGCACACACGCGAGCATTCGTCCACGGGCCTCCTGATCCAAATCACGCATCCTGGACTCGAGAACGGTCTCCCGGTACGACTGATCAAGAAGATGCCCTCCTAACTGCCCATTTCCCGCCGGATGGCGGGGAATGGCTTGGCTCGCGTCTCCCGTGATTGTCACTCTGCATCTCGTGGCGTTAGCGCTCTACGGATTGACGACCGTACTGACGCTGGCGCCGTTCGTGGGGCTGCGTGCCGCGCCGCGCGCCCTCGCGATCGCACTTCCGTGCGCGGGCGCGTCCGCGCAGGTCGTGGCGGTCTCGCAACTCACGCTTGTGGGCCTGGGCCCCGCTCTCTCGATGCTGGCGTTGTGTCTGGTGCTGCTGCAGCTTGCCAGCGAGCGGCTGCTGCGTGGCTCAGCGGTGTCATTTTTTGCCGCCCCCGTCGCGACCGGCCTCCTCGGCCTAGCCATCTTGAGCGGTCTCACACCCGATGCCTCGCCGGCACCCGGCCGCAACACGTGGTTCGTATTGCACGTCGTACTGAGCGTGCTGGGCGTTGCGTTGATGGCGCTGGCCTTCATCGCCGCAGCGCTCTACCTGCTGCAATTTCGTGAGCTCAAAGCGCGTCGCTTCGGTCAGATCTTCCAGCTGTTTCCGCCGCTCGAACGGCTTGATCAACTCAACCGATTCGCGCTCGTCGCGGGCTTCCCGGCGCTGACGCTCGGCGTGCTTCTCGCGCTCGGCTACGGGGCGCGGTTTTCGGGAGACGGCCTGCACCTCGCTAAGGCCCAACTCGTCTGGGGCATCTTCACGTGGGGCGTGCTCGCGTGGGCGGTGTGGGTCCGCGTCGTTCGTCACTGGGCCGGCCGTCGTGCTGCGTTCGCCAGCATTGCCGGCTTCGCGGCGGTCATTCTGGTCTACGTCGCCTTGAAGCTCGCGCAGCCAGGTGTGGAGCGGTTTCTGTGACTACGCCCGTCGGCATGGGAATCAAGGTCATCGGCGTGAACCATCGCACCGCGCCGCTCGAGGTACGGGAGCGGTTCGCGCATGGAGCACACGAGGTGCCTGGTGCGCTGGCGCGGGTCATCGCCGCCGGTGCGAGCGGCGGCGTCCTGCTTTCGACCTGCAACCGCACGGAGTTCTACCTCGTCGCGGACGACGAGCCGGCGCTCGAGACCGTATGGTCGCTGCTGGGCGAACGGCTTTCGATGCCGCCCAGCGGCAGTGCGCGTGAATATGGCTATCTCGCGCGCGATCGTGATGCGGTACGCCACCTCTATCGCGTTTCGGCCGGCCTCGACTCGATGATCCTCGGCGAATCGCAGATCCAGGGGCAGGTGCGCGAAGCGTGGGAAGCGTCGCGCGCGCAGGCAGGACCGGTCTTGCACCGCCTGTTCCAGAGCGCGCTGCACGTCGGTTCGCGCGTCCGGACCGAAACCGCGCTCGGCATGGGGACGGCGTCTGCGGCGTCGGCGGGCGTTGCCGTCGCCGGCAAGATCTTCGGCGATCTGGCCGGTCACAGCGCTCTCATTCTTGGGGCGGGAGACATGGCCGAGCTCGCTGCCACCTGTTTGAGCAAAGAGGGGGTGCACATCACACTCGTGGCGAATCGCACTCAGGAGCGCGCCCGCGCGATTGCCGAGCGGCTCGGTGGTCGCGCCGTGTCGTTGGAGGAAGCGTGGCCGCATTTTGCGACCACGGACATCGCCCTCTGCTCGACGGCCGCGCCACATACGGTCGTGACGTGGGAGCGCGTCGGTCCCCTCATCGCGGAGCGTCGGGGTCGGCCGCTCTGCATCCTGGATCTCGCCGTGCCGCGTGACGTCGATCCGGCCGTCGGTCAAATCGAGAACGTGTTCCTCTATGACGTCGATGATCTCCAGACCGTCGCTGCGCAAGCCACCGCGCGGCGTCGGGATGAGATCCCGGCTGCGGAACGGATCGTCGACGAGGAAACCGACCTGTTCTGGGCTTGGTACGGGGGGCTGGGCGTGGTTCCGACAATCAAGGAATTCCGCGCACGCTTGGACGCCCTACGCGTTGCCGAGGTCGAGCACGCGCTCAAACAACTGAACCATTTGTCACCCGAGGACCGCGCGCGTGTCGAGCAGCTCAGCCAGTCGCTGCTGAACAAGTTCCTGCATCAGCCCACCGTCGCTCTCAAGCAGGCCGCCGAGCAGGGCCATGGCTACGGCCTGCTGGAGGCGCTCCGCCGGCTGTTCGGAATGGAGCCACCCGCATGAGCCAACGAGTCCTCGTGACCGGCGGGGCGGGCTACATCGGCAGTATCCTGGTCGACCAGCTGCTCGAGCGAGACTACGCGGTCTTCGTGCTCGACGATCTGAGCAGGGGTCACGTCGAGTCCGTGGCTCGGGGGGCGAGGTTTGTCCAAGGCAACGTCGGCAACCGGGAGCTGGTAGAGGCGCTGCTCGAGCGCGAACGGATCGAGTCCGTCGTGCACTTGGCGGCATTCGCGCTCGTGGCGGAGTCGGTCGCTGAGCCTCAGAAGTACGTGACCAACAATGTCGAGGCGGGTCGTGTACTGTTGGACGCCGTGGCACACGTCGGGGTGAGACGATTCGTTTTTTCCTCATCCTGCGCTGTCTACGGGCATCCGGAGAAGGTTCCGATCACGGAGGACACACCTCAGCGGCCGGTGAACCCATATGGGGAGACCAAGCGCGATTTGGAGAAGCTTCTCGGCGATATGGGACCGCGACACGGCTTTGGCGTTGTGAGCTTGCGCTACTTCAATGCCTCGGGCGCGACTCACCGATTGGGCGAGGATCACGACCCGGAGACCCACCTGATTCCGAATGTGCTGGCAGTCGCGCTGGGGAAGCAGACGGCAGTCAACGTGTATGGTACCGACTACCCCACGCCGGATGGGACCGCGGTGCGAGATTACGTGCACGTCGTAGACATCGCCGACGCCCACGTTCGCGCGCTCGAGATTCCGCTCGACGGAGCGGACGGCGGGCGGGGACCCGTGCCGGTCGCGCTGAACCTGGGTACGGGAGGCGGTCATTCGGTGCAAGAGGTCGTCGACGCGGCGCAGCGAGTGACGGGCAAGAAATTGAAAACGTTGCGACAGCCGCGCCGTCCCGGCGATCCGCCCGAGCTCGTGGCGGCGGTGGACCGCGCAAAGGCTGTGCTCGGTTGGCGGGCGTCGCGGTCGAGTCTCGAGGAGATTCTGGAGGACGCCTGGCGCTGGCATCGCGCGCATCCGCAAGGTTATCGAGGGGGAGGGGGAGCGTAAGTGCTACAAGCTCGAGGAGCGATTCCGACCACACCGTGGGAGCTGGTACTCACCTCCAGTCCCGAAACGCAATTCGTGCTCGCAGTGCTTGCCGTCTTCTCGCTCGTGTCGTGGTACCTGATCATCCTCAAGTGGTGGCAATTCCGCCGCATGCGGCACCTCGCCGACCGTTTTCTCGTCGAGGTCGAGAAGGCGCCGCGGCTGGAGGACGCCTATCACGCCGCGATGCGGCTGCCGCCGTCCCCCTACAATCGGCTGCTGCGTGAGGCCGTGCATTTCTTCTCCGAGCTCAAACCAGGTTCACTGAAGGGCACACCCACGCCTATAGCGGCGACGCCAGCCGCGACCTCGACCCTGACGACGACGCAGCTCGAGGCGCTACGCATGGTGCTTGCAAAAGAAGTTGCCGCGGAGCGTGATACTGCGGCGCGCTTCCTCCCGTGGCTCGCCACGTTTGGTTCCGTCAGCCCGCTCCTCGGGTTGCTCGGCACGGTGCTCGGGGTGATGGATGCATTCATCGGCATTGCTGTCGGCGGTTCCGGCAATATTGCGGCCGTCGCCCCCGGGGTCGCGGAAGCGCTCGTGACTACCGTCGGTGGACTGGCGGTCGCGGTCCCTGCGGTTATGGCTTACAACCTGTACGTCAACCGCCTCGGTCTGTTCGCCGGTGAGCTCGAGGGATTCGCTCAAGAGATCGTGGGCACCTTAGCCCGGGAAGGGAGGATCTGATGGCCGGACTCCTCGGCGGCGCGGGCGGCCTGCGAGGCCATGGCGAGTTGCCGCTCAACGCCGACATCAATGTCACGTCGCTCGTGGACGTCGCGTTCGTACTACTAATCATCTTCATGATCACGGCACCCATCATGCAGGGTGGCGTGGACGTACGGCTCCCCCGCGCGCAGGTACGAGCCATCGAGCCCAAGGAGGGATTGGTCGTCACCGTCGATTCGGACGGCAGGATTTACCTCGACCAGGCTGGGCTCTCCTATGATGACTTCAGCGCCACGTTCCCGGCCTTCGTGCGAACGAAACGGCCTACCGGGGTGTATCTGCGGGCCGACGGCCGCGTGGCGTATGCTCGTGTCGTGCAGGTGCTTGCGGTGATACGCGCGGCCGGCGTCCAGGATGTCGGACTTGTCGCGGAACCGGAGACGATCAATCGATGAAACGACGTCGCGCCCCAGCCCCCGTAGGAATGGCCTTGACCGGCACGCTCGTCGTGCACGGGTTGGCGGGGGCATTCATATTCGCGACGCCGGGCAGCCAGAAACGGCTGCCGCCCACGTATACGGTGCGCTTGATCGCCGCTCCAGCGGCTGACCTCGAGTCGCGAAAAGCGCCGGAAGCATTTGAGCGGCCCGCAGAGGAGAAGCCGGCACCGGTTCCCAAGATCAAGACGCCGCGGAGCACGGTGTCCCGGGCAACCCCGCCGGCCACGCGCGACCAGACGAAACGTGAGGCCGCTCCACGCACGACGCCCCAAAACCAGCCTCTCCCCGGAGAGCGGCCGTCCACGGGAAACGACATTGCGACGGTCAGCACCGAGGGCATCGCATTCCCGTTCCCCGAGTACTTGCAGAACATCGTGACGCAGGTGTTGCGGCGCTGGCAACGACCCGCGCAGACAACGCCGCTCGAGGCGGAGCTCTCATTCTTCGTGCATCGCAGCGGGGCCGTGACCGATCTCCAATTCATCAAGCGCTCGGGCAACTTCGCATTCGATCTCGAGGCGCAGGGAGCGATCGAAGAGGCCGGCCGATTCAAGGCCTTCGGCATGCTGCCGGACGGATGGACGTCGGACGTGCTGTTCGTGCGGTTTTATTTCTCGGGGCGGAGACAATGACGCCGCTACTGCTTGCCGCGCTGCTGGCGGTACAGGATACGTCGGCCATCGACCGCGGCGTGCGCATCGGCATCGTCTATCGGCCCGGTGTGCGTCCCGGCATGGTGATGCTGCCGAGAAGGGGCCTCGATACCGTGCGGGCCATCGTCGCGCGCGATCTCGACTACAGCGACCGGTTCGAAATCATCACGCTGCCGGGTGGGGACTCGATCCGGCTTGCCGCCAGCGCGCCAGCGAGCAGCGCAGCGACCCCTCGCAAAGGAGCGGGGCGTACGACGCAGAGCGCCGCGGGCTCACGCGCGCGAGGGGGCGGCGCCCAAGCGATTGGGTCGCTGAACTATCCGCTGTATCAGGCACTCGGAGCGGATTTCGCGCTCGACATCACCACGGCCGGCGACACGACCGTCGCCACGCTGCACGACGTCGGCGCCGCCGGAGTGCGTCGCGCGATCCGCGCGGTGTTGCCCCCCGCGACCGACCGCGACTTCCGGCAAGCTGCGCATCGACTCGCGGATCAGATCGTGCTGGCAGCAGTCGGAGCGCCAGGTATCGGCGCGACGCGGGTGCTGTTCGTCAGAGACGGCAAGGTGTGGCAAATCGATCAGGACGGCGCCGACCAGAAGCTGGTCTCGTCCACCAACCGGCAGGCGATGTCTCCCGCATGGGCCGCTGACGCGAGGCACTTTGCCTACATGGAATTCCAGTCGGGAAAGGGGTGGCTCTACCTGCAGGACATGGTGACGGGCAGGCGGAACCCGGTATCCACGACGGGGACCGCGCTCGACTTCACGCCGGCGTTTGCGCCCGATGGCGCCACCATGGCGTTCAGTCGAGCGACGGAAGAGGGCACGGACCTTTATACCATTAACATCAAGAACAACTGTTGCTTACGCCGCTTGACCGTAGGGCGCTTTTCAGACAACTTGTCCCCGACGTTCAGCCCTGACGGGCAGCGTATTGCCTTCGTGTCAACGCGCCCGGGCCTGCCGCAGATTTACGTCATGGCGGCAGACGGAACGGACCAGCAATTGTTTGCGCCGTTTGACTATGGCGTGACTGGTTCGTCCAACGCTCCGGAGTGGTCACCCGATGGGCAATCGGTGGCGTTTCATCGGGACGTGGCGGGCACGCTGCAGGTGTTCGTGCTGGATGTGCGCACTCGCACAGTCCGGCAGCTCACCTCGGTGGGGCGCAACGAGGATCCGAGTTGGGCCCCCGACAGCCGTCATCTCGCCTTTGTGTCCGACCGGTCGGGCTACCGCCAGTTGTGGATTATCGATCTCGACACCGGCCGAATCCGGCCGCTCCTGCAGGTAAGCGGCGCGCGTTTGCCGGCGTGGTCTCCACGGCTTACGGAGGCTCCTTCAACAACCCCCTGAGCGGAGAAATAGGATGAAATCGGTATCGTTGCTCCTCGTGATCGGCCTGAGCATCGCGACCGTCGCGGGCGCGTGCGGCGGTGGCAGTCCCCCTCCGGAGAATCCGTCGCCAGTCGACACCGCGGCCGAGAACCAGCGGATGCGCGATTCCATCGCCGCCGCACAGGCCGATGCGGAGCGCGCGGCGGCAGCCGAACGAGAACGCCTCGAGCAACAGCGCATCGCAGATTCGCTCGCGGCGCTTGCGCGCGCGGGCGATGAAGTGCGTGCCATGCTGGGCACGATGATCCACTTCGACTATGACCGGTCGAACATCCGCCCGGACGACATGGGCGCGCTCGACCAGAAAGTCGCGATCATGCAGGCCAATCCCGATCTGCGCATCCGAATCGGCGGGCACTGCGACGAGCGAGGGTCGGATGAGTACAACCTGGCGCTCGGCAACCGTCGCGCGCAGGCTGCCAAGCAGTACCTTGTGAGCCACGGCGTCGACGCGAACCGCATCGAAACGCAATCGTGGGGCGAGGAGCGGCCGCTCGTCGACGGGCATGACGAATCGGCCTGGTCGCAGAACCGCCGCAGCGAGTTCGAAGCCATCGGTGGTGGCGAGAATCTGCGGCGGCCGTAGCGCGCTCGCGCTGAGCGTGGTCCTGGCCGGATGCGCCCTCAAAGGGGACGTCCGGAAAGTGGAGCTCCAGGTTCAGTCGCTGCAGGCCGAGCTCGCCAAGAGTGATGCGGCACGGGCGGCGGAGCAGGACACGGTCCTGGCCGCCGTCCAGGTGCTGCAAAGGGCTCTGACAACGCAGCAGGCTTACCTCGTTCAGATGCGCGGCGATTTGCGCACCGAGCTGATCTCGATCGAACAGCAGCTCGTCGCGATACAAGAGTTGACCGGCCAAAGCCAGCAGCGTTTGACCGAGCTGCGGTCCCGGCTGGAAACCCGGTCGTCGCAGCCCGACCCCAACGCGGTCCCCGTCGGACCGTCGGGGAACCCGTCTGGACCGGGACCAGATCAGATGTACGATGCCTCGCTGCAACAGTACCGACGCGGCAGCAATGCTACCGCGCGAACGGGATTCCGGGAGTTTCTGCGCGTCTACCCGTCGCACGAGCGGGCTCCCGATGCCCTGTACTACGTCGGGGAAAGTTTTGAGCAGGCGGCTCCCGATTCCGCCGCTGCGGTGTACGATCAACTCGTGAAGGGCTACCCCAACTCCTCGCGCGCCCCCTCGGCGCTGTACAAGCTGGGCCGCCTCGCCGAACAGCGCGGCGACCGGAACGCTGCGCGCAACTATTACCAGCGCGTGATCGCGGGCTATCCGCGGTCGCCAGAGGCTGATCTCGCGCGGCAAAACCAGCAACGCCTCCGGCAGTAGCCGGGCCCCGCCGGCCCCCGAGTTCCCACAATGACTGCGCGCGGTGAGATGCCGTTTCTCGAACATCTCGAGGAGCTGCGTTGGCGCATCCTCTGGAGTCTTGGCGCCATCGTGGTGGGCACGATCATCGGATGGCTGGTGCTCGAGCGCGTGGACATCATCGAGCTGTTGAAGCGGCCCATCGCCCCCTATCTGCCGGGGGGGCGTCTCGTCTTTACGAGCCCCGCCGAGCCGTTCATGCTCTCGCTCAAGGTGGCGTTCGCGCTGGGGTGCCTGCTCGCGTCTCCCATCGTGATCTATCAGGTCTGGGCCTTTCTGGCGCCGGCTCTGTACCAACGAGAGAAGCGCTTGATCGTGCCCGCGCTGGCGGTTGGGGTGGTCCTGTTCCTGGCCGGGGCATACGCCTGCTACGAGTGGCTCCTGCCGGCGGCGCTCAGAGTGCTGCTGGGCTTTCAGGCCGCCGACCTGACGCCAATGATCACGATCGACCGCTACTTCGGGATGGCGGTGCCGTTCGTGATCGGCTGTGGCTTGATTGCCGAGCTGCCCCTGGTCGTCACGATTCTGGCGTCGCTTGGTGTCGTCACGCCGCAGTTTCTCGCCCGCCAGCGTCGGTTTGCGGTCGTGATCGCCGCCTTCCTCGCCGCCATTCTCACGCCGCCCGACGCCGTCTCGATGCTGCTGATGCTCGGGCCGTTGGTATTGCTGTACGAGTTCAGTATCTGGTGCGCCTGGGTGGCGAGCCGGCGGCGCGCGCGACGGATGGCGGCCGCGATCGTCGTGCTGTTCCTGCTGATGGGAGGACCGCTTGCGGCGCAGAATCCTCCGCGGCCTCCGCCGCCTCCGCCACGACAGGGTACGCCGCAAGCGCGGCCACCTGCGCCCCAGGACACGGCGCGCCGCGGCAACATGGATACCGCTACGGCACGCCAGCTTGGACTGCCGACCGGGCCCACCCGCAGCTTTCCCGCTGCCGATCCCGTCATCGATTCATTGCTCAAGCTTCGGGGCTACAGCGTGACGCGGTACGTCGCCGACACGCTGATCGTTCAGGGGGACAGCCAAACCATTTTCCTGCGCAAAGAGGCGTACATCGATCGGGATGGCACACAGCTCGAAGCTGACACAGTGCGCTATCGAGAAGGCAGCTGCCAATTGAACGCCGGAGGTGACCCGCGACTGTTCGATCAAGGCACAGTCTTGGCCGGCGAAGGGATGCGCTACGATACGTGTTTACGCCGGGGCACGGTGCAAGACGCGCTCACCGAGTTCCAGCAGGGCGGCGCAAAGTGGCTCATGCGCGGCAATCTCGCGATAGACTCGGGAGCCTCTCGGGTGTACGCGGGACCAGCCAGGATCACCTCGGACCTCCAGCCGGTACCGGATTACCACTTTGCGGCGGGCGAAGCGAAGTGGATCAACAAGCGTACGATGGTCGCCCGGCCGGCGGTGCTCTACGTCCGTGACGTTCCCGTTATGTGGTTGCCGTTCATCTTCCAGGATATTCGAGGTGGGCGGCGAAGCGGTATCCTGTTCCCGCGCTTTGGCCTCAACGATCTGGTTCGTCCCACACGCTCGTACTCGCGGCACATCACAGACCTGGGCTACTACTTCGCGATCAACGACTATATGGACCTGCTCGTCTCGGGCGACTGGTACGACGATCGCAACGTGTCATTTCACGCGCAGGCAGGCTATCGCTGGATCGATCGGTTCATGCAGGGGAGTCTGACGTATACGCGCACCACTGAGATCGGGGAGGGAGGCGGGTCGCGGAATACGCGCATTGGCTGGCATCACTCGCAGAGCTTCGATGCACGCACGAATCTCAACGCGAACATCGACTACTCGAGCAACGGGAGGGTGATTCAGCGCAATTCGCTGAATCCGTTTGAGGTGACCTCCAGCGTTACGTCGGGCGCGAGTTTCAACAAGCGCTTTTCGTGGGCGACCCTGACCATCGGTGGCACCAGAAGTCAGGAACTGTCAGAAAATTCCACGAGACAGCAATTCCCAACGATCACCCTGACGCCGAGCGCGATCGCGATTACGCCGGCCATCAACTGGGCTCCGTCGTTTACCTACGCGAACGCACAGACGTTTCATACGACGGCTGGATTTTTGCCGATTCCTTCACAGCCGGGAGACTCCCTTCCCCTCACGAACGTACCGCTGTTTGCCAGCACGCGGACGACCACGATGAGTTTCGCTACTCCGATTCGAATCGGTCGATGGAATTGGACGAACAGCATCAACTACAGCGACGATGTGAGGCATGGCCGCACGGAGGTGAGGTTTACCGACTCCGCGGGGACCGTTCACCACCTCTTGTTCGCTGAAACGTTCACGACGAGTATCGAGTGGCAGACCGGCATTGGTTTGCCGACGCTGTTTACCGGCACATGGAAGCTTCAGCCGGGTGTGTCGATCGTGAACACGACGAGTCAGGGCCCGTTCATGATCCGCAATCAGTTTACCGGCGGCGACTGGGTGCAGCAGGGAAAGCGGCTGCAGTTCTCGGCCAGCTCGTCCCCCACGTTCTTTGGATTCTTTCCGGGGTTCGGACCGTTTTCCCGAATCCGTCACTCCATTTCACCGCTCCTAAGTTGGCAGTATGCCCCAGGGGTCACCGTAGATCCAGCTTATGCGCGGGCGATTGATCCGACCGGCTTGCGTCTGGACACGCGCAGCGATCCGCAGCAGACCATCAACCTGGGACTGTCGCAAAACTTCGAAGCGAAATTAAAGCCGCCACCGGGGGACACATCGTCCTCTGCACCGCCGCGCAAGATCCGCCTGCTCAGCATCAATACAAGCGCGATCAGCTACAACATTGAACAGGCCAAGCAGCCTCACCGCACGGGTTGGCAGACTTCTTCGCTGTCCAACACGTTCCTATCCGATCTCCTTCCCGGCTTTCAATTGGGAATCACTCACGATCTGTTCAAAGGCCAGGTAGGGACCGATTCGGCCGAGTTTGATCCATTCCTCTCGAGTCTCACGGCATCGTTCCAAGTCACGCCCGCGACACTACACGGTATAGCGCGACTGTTCGGTCTTCGTCGTGGCGAGCCGCCCCCCACCCCGACCGCGGATACGACCGGACAGCAAGACCTTCCAGGTTCGCAGTCGCCGCAGTTTCGCCAGTTTCAGGGGGCTACGCACACTGAAGTACTGCCCGGGTCCCCTATGGGCGGTGTGGGTCGCGGGTTCTCGCTTGGGGTCAGTTTCTCGAGCACTCGGAGCCGCTTGGACACGCTTCCCGCGTTGCGGAACGCGCCCGGACGTCAGGTGACAAACCTGACGCTGTCCTTCACGCCGACGCGCAACTGGACGGTGAACTGGGGCACGTCATTCGATTTTGGCACGCGTCAATTCGCCCAGCATATGGTCCAGCTGAACCGTGACCTGCGGCGGTGGCGCGCGAGTTTTTCGTTCAACAAGACCGGATCGGGAAGCTTCGCGTTCACCTTCAACATCGCGCTCAACGACCAGCCGGACATCCGCTTCGACTACGACCAAACCACGTTCGTGCGCTAGACGCCTGTCCTCTCGCGGTGACAACGGTCCGCGCGCACCTCTCGTAACTGCCGGTAAAACAGCCACTTCGCTTCGGGCATGAGCCGTGCTTACTGCACGGTCGATTCCCCGTTCCGAGGCTCCTTTATGCGCGTTCTGCTCTGTTTGGTCGTGGTCTGGGCGGTCTTCGGCTGCAACTACGAGACCTCCGCCCCCAATGGTGGTGGCAACATCTCGGCGCCGACCAACCTGGGCTACGAGCTCGAGCCCAGCGGCGATCCGAATCGCCCCCTCGGCATCTTGCTCGTGTGGGACGATGTCCCTGATGCCGGTCTCGCAAGCTATCGCGTGTATTCCCGCCCCTCCAACGGAGGTTCCTACGGCCTCCGTGGGGAAACGTCGTCGAACACCTTCCACGACAACGGCGTCCCGCACCTCCAGTACCTCGTGACCGCCGTGGATGTGGACGGGTACGAGAGCGGAAATAGCAACGTGATCACAGTGGATGAGCGACTGCAACTGATCGCCCCGGTGTGGCTCAGCTCGCTTTCGTTGAACGGTGCGATCCACCTCGGGTGGGAAGACGGCTCGTATCTCTCCGATCCCACACGGTTCAAGTGGTATCGCATCTATAGCACCGGCTACGATCTCGACGCGGGGGTGTGCGGAACCGACTGGCTACTCGAAGGCACGACAGTAGCGCCGGAATTTCTCGCGAGCGCGATGTCGAACGGCGTGCCTCGCTGCTTCGGCGTTTCGGGCGTGAGCCGCGAAGGCTACGAGAGCCTGTGGTCGCCGCTGCGCCAGGACACACCACGTCCGGACGCGCGTAACACGCTCGTGTTTGCCTACGATGAGAACGCGCCGCAATCGGGCTTCCGCTTCTGGGATGACGCCAACGCCGACGGGCGGGCCCAGAGTGGAGAGCTCGGGCTGGTCCTGGATGGTAACCGCACCGACATCGATTTCTGGATCTATCGCGATCCTTCGGACTCGAGCCTGTGGCTGGTGCCGGAGTTCAGCGGCACGCAAATGCGGCTGTACAGCAACACACCGCTCGCGGACCTGACTTCCATCGACTTCGCGCCGGCGTCGGGATATGCGCGGGACATGGTCCAAGCGGCGCCCGGATTCGGCTACGTCTTTGAAATCGTCGAAGGCACGTCGTTACGGTACGGAGCGCTGCGCGTGACGCATGTCGGGCGGGACTACATGATTTTTGACTGGAGCTTCCAGACTGATCAAGGCAACCCGGAGCTGCAGATTCGCGCCGGGCAGTCGACCGCACTGGCGACTGGCACCGGGGTTTCAGGCTCCCCATAGAGGGATCTTTGGTCAGTTTGGCGCCGGAGTGGTCAAACCACTCCGGCGCTTTAGCTTTTGAGCCAATGTCCAAGCTTCCCGCCGCGGTGACTCTCGATGGCCATTCGCTCTCCATCGCCGACGTTGTTGCGGTAGCGCGGCAGAACGCGCCCGTCACAATCGATGGCAAAGCCCTCGACGCCGTGACCAAGTCCCGTCGTGCAGTCGAGGCGGCAGTCGAGCGGGGGCAAACGGTATACGGCGTCAACACCGGTTTCGGCAAACTTGCTCACGTCCGCATTCCCCCAGCGCAGGCCCGGCAGCTGCAGCTCAACCTCATCCGCAGCCACGCCTCGGGTGTCGGGGAGCCGCTCGCGCCGGACGTGGTGCGCGCCATGATGCTGCTCCGCGCCAACGTTCTCGTGCGGGGGACGAGCGGAGTCCGACCCGTGCTCCCCGAGCTGCTCGTCGACATGCTCAATAGTCAAATCCATCCGACGGTCCCTTCACAGGGAAGCGTTGGCGCGTCGGGTGATCTCGCGCCGCTGTCGCACCTGGCTCTGGCGATGATCGGAGAAGGGGACGTGAAGGTGTCCCGCCCAATCACGCTGGAGGCGAAAGAAGGCCTCGCGTTCGTGAATGGCACCCAGGCGCAGACGGGCCTGGCGGCGTTGCTCGTACACGACGCCTGGATACTCTGGCGTACGGCGCACGCCGCCGCGGCAATGAGCCTCGAGGCGGTGCGTGGCTCGCCCGATCCTTTCGACGCTCGCATCCACGACGCCCGGCCGCATGCCTGGCAGCAGCGGTCGGCGGCCCTGCTGCGCGAGCTGCTGGCGGACAGCGAGATTCGAGAATCGCACCGCGAAAACGACCCCAGAGTTCAGGACGCCTATTCGCTGCGCTGCAGCCCGCAGGTGCTCGGCGCGGTCGGGGAGGGGCTCGCGTTCGCGGAGCAGCTGGTGACGACCGAGCTGAACGCCGCGACCGACAATCCGCTCGTGTTTGGCGACGACGTCCTCTCCGGGGGCAATTTCCACGGTCAGCCGATCGCCCTCGCGCTCGATGTCATCGCGATCGTCCTCACGACGCTCGCGGGCTTGGCCGAGCGCCGGATCGAACGCGTGGTGAACCCCGATCTGTCGTCCGGCTTGCCGGCCTTTCTCGCCCGTGATCCCGGGCTCGAGTCCGGCTTCATGACCGCGCAGATTGCGGCGGCGGCGCTCGCGGCCGACTGTCGGGTGCTCGCGACGCCCGCGAGCGTGCAGTCGGTCCCGACGGAGGGTAACCAGGAGGACGTCGTGCCGATGGGAATGAGCGCGGCCTGGAAAGCGAACCGCATCCTCGCCAATGGCGAGCGGATCGTGGCAATCGAGCTGTTGGCTGGTGCCCAGGGACTCGACTACTTGAAGCCACTGCGTCCGGCCAAGCGCGTGGCGAAAGTGTACGCCGCGGTTCGGCAGGATTCCGCCGCCCTTACAGCCGACCGGCCCCTCACTGCCGATATCGAGAAAGTCGCCGCGGGCATTCGCGCAAGCAGGTTCGCGTTGTGACAGGTCCGCGCACCGTCCGCGCGGCACGCGGCAGCAAGAAATCGTGCAAGGGGTGGGTGCAGGAAGCCGCGTTGCGCATGCTGATGAATAATCTCGATCCTGAAGTCGCGGAGCGGCCGCAGGATCTCGTCGTTTACGGCGGAACGGGGAAGGCAGCGCGTGATTGGCGCTCGTTCGATGCGATTTGCCGGACGTTGCAGGAGCTGGAGGATGACGAGACGTTGCTGGTGCAGTCGGGAAAGCCGGTCGGTGTCTTCACCACTCACGCCGACGCTCCGCGCGTGTTGATTGCCAATGCCAACCTCGTCGGACGCTACGCGACATGGGAGGTATTCCGCGACCTCGAGCGTCGCGGACTGATCATGTACGGGCAGATGACCGCTGGTTCCTGGATCTACATCGGAACGCAAGGGATCCTGCAGGGCACCTATGAGACGTTCGCGGCAGTGGCGAGACGCCACTTTCATGGCTCGCTGCGCGGGCGCGTGGTGCTGACGGGGGGGCTCGGCGGGATGGGCGGCGCGCAGCCGCTCGCCGCGACCATGAACGAAGGGATCTGCCTCGCTATCGAAGTCGATCCCGCGCGCGTGCAACGGCGACTGGACACGCGATATCTCGATCGCTCCACGGACTCGATTGACCAAGCGTTGCGCTGGTGCGAAGAGGCCAAACAACGGGGCGCAGCGCTATCGGTCGCCATCATCGGGAACTGCGCCGACGTCTTGCCCGATTTGGTACGCCGCGGATTTGCGCCCGACATCGTGACCGACCAAACGTCGGCACACGATCCTCTGAATGGCTACATCCCTGCCGGCCTCAGCCTCGACGCGGCCGTGCGACTTCGCCAGGCCAACCCGACCGACTATGTGAAGGCTGCAAGGGCGAGTATTGCGACGCACGTTCGCGCAATGCTCGCGTTGCATGCGCGCGGCGCGGTAGCGTTCGACTACGGCAACAACCTTCGCACCGAAGCCCGCGACGCCGGCGTTGCCGACGCCTTCGACATTCCGGGCTTCGTTCCCGAGTACATCCGGCCCCTGTTCTGCGAAGGGAAGGGCCCGTTTCGCTGGGTCGCGCTGTCGGGCGAGCCTCGAGACCTGCATCGCACCGATCAGCTGGTCCTCGAGCTCTTCCCTGACGACGCGCAGCTCCGCCGCTGGATCACCCTCGCACAGGAGCGCGTCGCCTTCCAGGGTCTGCCGGCGCGGATCTGTTGGCTGGGGCAGGGGGAGCGCGCCCGGTTCGGCGTCGCACTCAACGAGCTGGTTCGCCGCGGCGAGTTGTCGGCGCCCGTCGTAATCGGGCGCGATCACCTGGACACCGGATCGGTCGCCTCGCCCTTTCGGGAAACAGAGGGAATGCGAGATGGATCGGACGCAATTGCGGACTGGGCCATTCTGAATGCGCTGCTCAACACCGCGTCGGGCGCCTCCTGGGTCTCTTTCCATCACGGTGGCGGGGTGGGAATCGGCAATTCGTTGCACGCGGGGCAAGTGATCGTTGCTGACGGTACGCCCGCGGCTGCGAAGCGGCTCGAACGCGTGTTGACGAACGATCCCGGTATCGGCGTCGCGCGCCACGCCGACGCGGGGTATCCCGAGGCGCTCGAAACGGCGCGGCGCCATCACATTCGCCTGCCACTCACCGAGGACCTCGACTGAAGACCCTGCTCGTCGGCGCGCGTCAGGTTGTTACCTGCCGCGGGCCGGCACGCGCGCGCCGCGGGCGCGAGATGGCCGAGATCGAAGTGCTCCGCGATGCGGCGGTGCTGATCGACGAAAACCGCATCGGCTGGGTCGGCGCACGCACGGACGCTCCCACTGCTGATCGTATTGTAGAAATCACCGGGGTGATGTTTCCCGGTTTCATCGATTGCCACACGCATGCCGTTTTCGGAGCCCCGCGCCTCGACGATCACGAGCGCCGCGCCCTCGGCGTGGATTACAAGGCCATCGCCGCCGCCGGCGGCGGCATCCTGCAGTCGGTGCGGGACGTCCGCAGTCGCTCGGAGGCCGAACTCGAAACATTGACGCGGGCACGCCTCGCCACGTTGATGGCGCACGGGGCGACGACGATCGAAGTCAAATCGGGCTATGGATTGGAGCTCGAAGCGGAGCTCAAGCAGCTTCGCGTGATCAAGCGTCTCAGCGACGCGCTCCCAGTCACGCTGATCCCCACGTTCCTCGGCGCGCACGAGGTGCCGCCTGAATACCGCAACAACCGGGCGGCGTACGTCCGGCTCGTCTGCGAGGAGATGATCCCGGCGGTGGCGCGCGAAGGCCTGGCGCTCTGCTGCGATGTGTTTTGTGAGCCGGGCGTTTTCACGATCCCGGAGGCGCGCGCCATCCTCACGGCGGCACGACGCTACGGCCTCGCTGCGAAGCTGCATGCCGACGAGCTCGAGGGGTCGGGAGGCGCCGAGCTGGCGGTTGAGCTGGGGGCGCTGTCCGCAGACCACCTGGCCGGCGTTTCCGACGCGGGAGTGCGCGCCCTTGCCGCCAGCCCGACCATCGCGGTGTTGTTGCCGGCGACAATGATTTTTTTGGGAAAGCGCACGCAGGCGCCGGCACGCCGGCTCATCGATGCCGGCGCCGCAGTGGCGCTGGCGACGGACTACAATCCCGGCACGTCACCGACGGCGAGCCTGCCACTCGTGATGGCGCTGGGCGTCTCGCAACTCGGCATGCGTCACGCCGAAGTTGTGACGGCGGTGACGATCAACGCCGCCGCCGCACTCGGTCTTGGCACAGACCGCGGTCAAATCGCCGCTGGGTGCGTCGCCGACCTGGTCGTCGCGGGAGTGGAGGATTGGCGCGAGGTTGCGTATTGGATAGGCGCCGACATCGTAAGCGCCGTCTGGACAGCAGGTTCGGCTTGTCCGCCCCTGAGGGCCCTTCTATCTTAGTCGTTCCAATGTCCAAGCTCGAACAGCTCAAAGCAAAGGCGAAGGGTCTCGAGACCAGGGATCCCAAGAAAGCTGTCGAAATCTGGCTCGAGGCGCTGAGCATGCAGGAGTCCGATGGAGAGGCCGACGCCGATCTCTCCATCTATAATCGCATTGGCGACCTCTACATCAGGCTGAAGGATCCAGCGCTGGCGGCGGACTACTACGACCGAGCAGTGGACAAGTACGCCGAGCTTGGGCTTCACAACAACGCGATCGCGATGTGTAACAAGGTGCTGCGCAATGCTCCCGCGCGGCAGGCGACGTACTTGAAGCTCGCAAAGCTCTACGCCGCCAAAGGGTTTATCGCCGAGGCCAAGCAGAACTTCGTCGAGTATGCCGAACGGATGCAGCGGGCAGGCAGGATCGAGCAAGCCTTTGCGGCATTAAAGGAGTTCACCGACATGTCGCCGGAGAGCGACAACCTGCGCGCCATGCTCGCCGAGCACCTGAAGATGTATGGCGGCGATCTGGAGAAACGTGGCGCGTCGTCGGGTGGGGGAGTGGCCTCGAGTGACGGAGGCAGCGGCCGGGTAGGCACTCCTGCGAAACCGTCGCCGGCTGAGGAAAGCGGGAAGTCGGGCAAACGGAAGACATCGAGCCTGGTGTTCCTCGACCTGGACGAGCCCCGTGGGCCGAAAGGGGCCAAGCCTCCCCCGGCCGCGGCCCCGCCCGCCCCCCCGCCGGCAGCAACATCTCCGCCGGCGGCGCCTCCCGTTGCAGAGCCACGCGCGAAGGAGGTCGTCCCGGAGGGGGACGAATCCCTGCAGATCGAGACCACCAGCCTCGGGGACGAGGCCGAGGGCGCGAACTCGGGTGGCGGTCTGCTGGAGGGCTTTGAGACGACCGTGGCCGATTTCGGCCACGTTCGAGCGAACACACCGAAGCCCCCCTCGATACGCGACGAGGTTGAGCCGGGCGATCTCGAGCTGGAGGACCTGCCGTTGCTGGAGCCGGTGCCTGAGCCGCTGCCCGCGCCTACGCCCAAGCCTCCGGTTCAGAAAGTGGACGACCTACCCGGGCTCGATGACGCGGATCTGGTGTTGGAGGGTAACGTGGCGCCTCCAGCCAAGGGGCCGCCACCCAAGGTCGCCAAGCCGAAAGTGACGCCGCCGGATCAGACTCGCGTGAAGCCGGTTCAGCCAAAGCGTCCCGTGTCTTCGATGCCGCGCCCCCCTTTGACGTCCGGTTCGGGCACGCGCAAGGCGGTCGTCGAGGTGCCGCCACTCGAGCTCGAGCCCGATTTCCAGACGGCGACGACGGACGCGGGCCACGACGTCGATGATGAGCCGCTGACGCTGGACGAGATGGCTCCGCCGCAGTCGCGCTTTGTCCAGACCGAAGATGACACGTCGATTTCGGTGGGCTCCCGGTCGGGCTTCATCGATCTCGGCGTGGACGAAATCCACCGTGGCGATCATGCGGGCTCGCTCGTGTTCTCGAATATCGAGCAAACGCCCGCGGCTCCGGGGATCGAGGAGCTCGAGTCGCGGGTGGCCGATAACCCGGACGATCCCGAGGCGCACCAGGCGCTCGGCGAAGCGCTGATCGAGCAGGGCGAGCGCGAGCGGGGTATCGAAGAGCTCGATCTCGCGACAGCGGGATATGAGAACGCCGGCAATCTTTCCGAGGCGCGGGATTTGATCGAGGAGATTCTGCACCTCGATCCCAATAGCGTGCGTCACAGGCAGAAAGCCGTCGAATTCGCGTTCAAGGCGGGCGACAAGGTGAAGTTGGTGGACGCCTATCTCGAGCTGGCCGATGCACTGCTGCGGTCCGACTTACCGGACAAGGCACGCGCGGTGTACGCGCGGGTAGCAGAGCACGACCCGAAGAACGAGCGCGCCAAGGCGGCGCTCTCGATTCTCGCACCGGCCGTCGCGCCTGCCAAACCCGAAGGCAAGGTCAAGGCCAAGGACGCCAAGCTGAAAGTGCGTGATGAAGCCGCCGTTAACGGGGACTATGTCGACCTGGGCGCGTTGCTGACCGAGGACGACGAGGGTCCAGCGCGCGACACACGCATGACCGTAGAGGACGAGGAGCCGACCGGCGACGAGGAACAGGATTTTCAGGACATGCTGGCGCGCTTCAAGCAGGGGATCGACGAAAACATCGACGAGGGAGATTTTCAGTCCCACTACGATCTCGGCGTCGCCTTCAAGGAAATGGGATTGCTCGACGAGGCCATCGCCGAATTCCAGAAGGCGCTGCGCGCGCCCGAGGGAAAGCTGCGCACGTCGGAAATGCTCGGCATCTGCTTTTTCGAGAAGGGCGCCTACGGCGTCGCCGAGTCGATTCTGCGGCGGGGACTCGACCTCCCCGCATCCGGTGACCAGGAGCGTCTCGGGGTGTTGTACTGGTTAGGCCGCGCGTTCGAGCAGCAGGGAAAGAAGGCCGAGGCGCGCGATCTTTACGGGCGCGTGTTCGCGGTCGATATCCGATTCCTCGATGCCGAGCAGCGCGTCAAAGCGCTCGCCAAAGCGAAGTGACATGAGCCAGCAAGTCGCCGGGGTCAGCCTGCGCGATGTGCAGCGTCCCGTGGCCGACGAGCTCGAGCACGTCGGCGCGGAACTGCGGCGCGTCATCGCCGCCGATTTTCCGATCGTGGGCGAAGTGAACGAGCATCTCCTCCAGATGAAGGGGAAGCTGTTTCGTCCGACGTTGCTGCTGCTGAGCGACAAGGCGTCAGGGCTGAACGATCCGCGCGCAGTCACGCTCGCAGCGGTCGTCGAGTTGATTCACCTCGCCACGCTGGTGCATGATGATTCGGTCGATCATTCGGTTCTGCGACGCGGGCTGCCCACGATCAACGCGCTCTTTTCTCATCAGATCGCGGTGATCATGGGTGACTATCTCTACTCGCGCGCCATCATCGAGCTCGTGCGACTGGACGCGCGTGAAGCGCTGCGCGTGCTCGCCCGGGTCACGAACGAAATGACCGTGGGGGAGATGCGTCAGCTCGAGGCACACGACAAGCTCGCGTATGGCGAGGGCGCCTACGATGCGCTGATTCGCGCGAAGACCGCGTCATTGCTCTCTGGTGCGTGCGAAGTCGGGGCGCTCACCGCGGCTCCGCCGATCCGCCAGGCTCTGGCCCGGTTCGGCATGTTGCTCGGGATGGCGTTCCAGATCACCGACGATCTCCTCGATTACACGCAGACCGAGGCGGTCACAGGGAAACCATCGGGCCTCGATCTGCGCGAGCACAAAGTCACGCTGCCGCTGATCGCGGCGTTGGCGCGGATGCCTGCGGACAGCCCCGGCCGGCGCGCCGTGGCTGAGCTGATGGACGCGGCCGAGCCGGGCGACGACCTGGTGGCTGAAGTGATCCGGCTGGTAGAGGCCAGCGGCGGGCTCGAGGCGGCGCGGCAGCGCGCGCTCGAACTGGCCCAGCAGGCGGAGGCTGAGCTGGACGTGCTGCCCGCCTCCCCGGCGCGGGACGCCTTGCAGGGGAGTATTGCGTACGCCGTGGAGCGGCGCAGCTAACCGTGCACGGCCCGCGTCGCCCCGGTTTCTATCTTGGCGTTCTCGCTGTAGGATTCGTGCTGGGAGGATTGTTGCACGCGTTCTTGCGGCGCTTTCTGCCGCAGGGGCCGGCCCGTGAAGTCTTTACCTGGTCTGTTACTCCGACCATCGGGCCGATTCATCTGGACCTTTTGGTGATGTCCATTACGATGGGGCCGATCGGGTTGGACGTGTCCCTGCTCGCGGTGGTCGGCGTCGTTATCGCGTTCCTCGTCGCCCGCTCGCTCTTCTAGAAAGGCGCTTTATGCCCAATCTTGGCATCACCGAAATCGTAATCTTGCTGCTCATTCTGGTGCTGTTTTTCGGCGCCAAGCGCATCCCGGAAATCGGGTCGTCGATCGGGAAGGGCATCAAGGAATTCAAGCGAGGTCTCAAGGACGAGCCTAAAGAGCCGGAAGAGACGTCGGGTACCCCGCTTCCTCCTTCCGCCAGCAGCGGCGCTCCGAAACGGTTGAACCAGTAAGGGCATCACCGCAGAGGTTCGCATGTTTGGAAACTTGAGCGGCAGCGAAATCCTCATCCTGGCCGTGATCGTGCTGCTGGTGTTCGGCGCGAACCGGTTGCCGGAGGCGGGACGCGCGGTTGGCAAAGGGCTGCGCGAGTTCAAGCGCGCCCTGACGGATGCGGAGAACAGCATCAATCAGCTCCCCTCCGAACAACCGCCGGCTGAGCGACCGCGTGAGGTGAAGCCGAAACGGCTGGTGGAGTAGGAGGTAGGAGCTAGGAGTTAGGAGTTAGGAGCCAGGGGGTTAGAAGGTCAGGTCCGCCGCGGCGACCTGTGCCCGGAACAAATCCTTGCGGCGGTCGACGATCTTGGCCTTGGCGCGCACCGCTTCCATGTATTGCTGCATGCGCGCCTGCTGCGCCGCCTGACGCAGCTGCTCGCGCTGCGTATCACGCTGTGCGAGCCAAGCGCTGGAATCGGCCAGCTTCCGCCCCAGCGATTCGATGATGAAGTAACCACCCTCTCCCTTGATCACGCCGCTGCGCTCACCCACGCCAAGACTGAAAGCCGTACCCAACACGACCGGCTCCCGCCCGAGGTAACCGGGCGGACGCAGGCGCGTCAGAGGACCAAACTGCTGGACCTCCAGGCCGCGGGAGCGGGCCGCCGCAGTGAGGGTGCCGGTGCTCGGCAAGGCGGTGGCAAGCGAATCCGCCCGGCGCTGCGCCAGAACTTTTTGCGTTTCCAACCGCACCGCGCTCTGGACGCGCTCGCGGATCTGGTCGAGCGGTGGAATGCCTTCGGGTGTGACGGAGTCAACGCGGAACACGTAGTACGCGGGTGTGGCCTCGATGATCGGGCTGGTTTCGCCCAGCGGCGCCTCGAACGCCCAGATGCTCACATCTGGAATGACGTAGCGGCCGAGCTGGAAACGATCTCCCTCGATGAGCTGATAGGTCGGCGACACCTGCAGTCCCAACCGTCTGGCCGCGCTGTCGAGCGTCGCGGGATCGGTGCGCTCGGCCGCGATGCGCTCGAGCGAGTCGGCCCGATTCTCGACTTCCGTGAGGTGATCCCCTTCCAACGCGACCGGGATGAGAATGTGACGCACCTTCATCGAGTCGCCCCTCACCTGATCGATGCGGATCAGGTGATACCCGAATTGCGTAGCCACCGGCGTGGAAATCTGCCCGGGCTTCACGCTGCGCAGGCCGGCCAGGAACTGCGGATCGTAGCCCGCGTCGTTGCGCTTGATCCAGCCGAGCTCACCGCCGTTCTGTCCGCTGACGGAATCGCTCGACTCGCGCTTGGCGACGTCCTCGAATTTCACGCCGCGCAGGAGCTCGCGGCGCACCCGCGCCACACGCGCCCGCGCAGCCGCACTGTCGGACGCATTCGGCATGCGCGACAGCGCGACAAAGCGCACGTATGCGACTGCGGGCCGCTTGAAGTCGTCGCGATGCTCATCGACATAGGCCGACAGCTCCGCGTCACTGATCTTTGCGGTGTCCTTCATTGCGTATGGCCACACGGCGAGTACGGCGATGCGAACGGAGTCGTGTTGGTCCTTGTAGATCCGCCACAACTTCGCATCCGACACATACACGTCGCTCGTCAGGAACTGCATCAGCTTGATCCGCGGGATCTGCTCGCGGTACAACCCCTCGATCTGTGCGAGGAGCTGGGGGTTGGCGCTCGACGCGAGAAACTGCTGCCACTTCCGGACGTCGAACTGACTGTCGGTCTGGAACTGGGGGTCGCGCATCACTTCGGGCGGCGGCGACGTGCGCGCCGTCTCGATGATCTCCGCGTCGCTGACGCGAATGCCCAGCCGCTTGTACTCCTGCTGCAGCAACGCTTCCGAAATCATCTGGTTAATGACCTGGTCCTGGAGCTGCCGATCGTCTTCCCGCGTCGAAGGCGCGCTCCCTGTTTGCTCACGGTACTGCTCGGAGGCTATTTGCATGCGCTGCTGGTATTCAAGCGCCTGGTATTCTTTGCCGTTCACTTTGAGGAGGACGTTGCTACTTGTCCCCAGGATCTCGGAGACCTGTCCGATAGCGAGCCACCCGATGAAGGCGAGAGCGAGGATGTAGAAGATCCACTTGGCATTAGAGCGCATCGTGCGCAGCATGGCGGCGTCGGACTCCCATAAAAGGAAGGGTGAAGGGGCATAAGTCTATAAACCACAACGAACAAACTCAAGCGCACAGAACGGGTGGTCATTTGACAGCACCGGCGAAAAAACACTATCTTGCTTCAATCCCCACATAGACTTAGGCCGTGGCTTATACCAGCGAGATCGACAAGCTCGAAGCGCGTTTTCGGGACAACCCCAAGGGCCGGAATTTCGCGCCGCTGGCGGACGCCTATCGCAAAGCGGGGCTTATAGATAACGCGATCGACCTGTGCCAGAACGGCCTGAAGCTTCACCCCGACTACGTCTCCGCTTACATCGTCTACGCTCGTTGCCTGGTCGACAAGAAGGACGACCCCGCCGCCGTCGGCGTATTCAAGAAAGTGCTCGAACTCGACGGCGAAAACATCATCGCCTTACGCGGGCTTGCCGAGCTCGCCGAGCGCAACGGGCGGTACGAAGAAGAAGTCGAGTGGCTGGGCCGGCTCCTGAACGCAGATCCGATGAATGGGGACGCAGCCGAAGCGTTGGCGCGGGCCAAAGGAAAAGCGGCAAAGACGATGGATACCGCGCCCACCCAGCTGATGTCCAAAGCCGACGTGCAGATCGAGCATGAGGAACGGGAGCCCACCGATACCGCGCTTTCGGCGAACCCTTCCGCGCGGCCCTCAACCGCTGCCCCTCTCGTCGAAAAAGTAGAGGACGCGATCAGCTTCAATCCCGGTGCGCATGCTGCAGCGAAAGCCGACGGACTCGAAGTGCAGCAAGAGGTCGAGCTGAACCCAAAGGACATTGAGCGGGTCGAAGTCGAAGGGCTGGCCCGTACG
>DATFEG010000094.1:0-4892 GCA_035251445.1 Gemmatimonadales bacterium
AGGTTCATGTTGCCGCGCATCTCGGAGAGCGAGCTCCAGTCGTGTTCTTGCAGCCACGCAACGAGATCTTCGAGCACGGTTCGGACACGGGAGGGCCCGTGCGTCAGCAGCGCCGACACCATCTGTGTGGCGTGTGCGCCCGCCATCGTGGCTTTGACGACATCGAGCGCCGTGTGCACACCGCCCGTCACCGCAAGCGATGCCCGGACACGGCCCGAGAGGATCGCGATCCAGTGCAAGCGAAGCAGAAGTTCGGAAGAATCCGACAGCTGTAAGGTGCGCGCGACGGTCAACTCCTCCGCATCGATGTCCGGTTGATAGAAGCGGTTGAACAGCACGAGTCCATCGGCACCGGCCCGGTCGATCTCTCGAGCCACGTGCGCCATCGACGTGAAGAACGGCGAGAGCTTGACCGCCACCGGAATCGTCACGGCCTGCTTGACCTGTCGCACGGTCTCGATCGTTTGCCGCTCGATGTCTCCGCTGGTGGTCTCGGGGTCCGTCGCAATGCGGTAGATGTTGAGCTCGAGTGCATCGGCGCCGGCCTGCGCCATCAGGCGCGCATACTCGAGCCAGCCGCCAGGGGTCGTGCCGTTGAGCGATGCCATCACCGGAATCCGCACGGCTTCCTTCACCCGTCGCAAATGTTCCAAGTACTGGTCCGTGCCCAACGCGAACGCGTCAGGGCCAGGGAAATAACTGGTCGCCTCGGCGAACGATTCGCCGTGGGTATCGAGATGGAAGTGCTCAGCCATCTGTTCGTGCGTGATCTGCTCTTCGAATAGCGATCGAAGGACGAGAGCCGAGGCGCCCGCGTCCTCGAGGCGCTTCACAGTGTCGAGGTCATCGGCGAGCGGTGACGCCCCTGCGACGAGCGGATGCGGCAGCGTGAAACCGAGATACTGGGTACTCAAATCCATGGTTACTCCTCGCTCTCAACGGCGGCGGGTGTGTCGTGGTCGTCGATCGTCACCTCGACCTGTGGCACCGTGATGCCGGCGAGCTGCTGGTACACGGCATAGCGCTGCTGCGCCGCTTCCTGCGCCTCTTTCAGAAACATCTTGAAACGAACCGGGTCCGTGCGCTCGACGACGCGGAAGCGTGACTCGTTGCGCATGTATTCGGCCACCTGCGCTTTTGGGGGACCGTAATCGAGATGAAGCGGCGGCTCTCCCTTCGTGATGCGCCGCGGATCGAAGCGGAAGAGCGGCCACACCCCGGAATTGACCGCCAGCCTCTGCTGCGCGGCTCCCTGCGCCATATCGTAGCCGTGGGCGATGCAGTGGCTATAGGCAATGATGAGGGAAGGCCCTGGGTAAGCCTCGGCTTCGAGAAACGCCTGAACGGTTTGCGGCATCTTGGCGCCAAAGGCGACGCGCGCCACGTACACGTGACCGTACATGTTGGCGAGCAGGCCGAGATCCTTTTTCGGAACCGTCTTCCCCGCGGCCGCGAACTTGGCCACGGCCCCAAGCGGCGTCGCCTTCGATTGCTGACCTCCCGTGTTCGAGTAGACCTCGGTGTCCAGCACGAGCACGTTCACGTCGCGCTGGCTCGCGAGGATGTGGTCGAGACCGCCGTACCCGATGTCGTACGCCCAGCCGTCGCCACCGACCACCCAGACGCTCTTCTTCACCAGGTAGTCGGCGAGCGTGTCGAGGCGGCGCGCCTCGGGCGTGGTGAGACGCGCGAGGGCCCGACGCAAGGCGAGTACCCGCTCGCGCTGCGCGCGAATGCCCGCTTCCGTCGACTGGTCGGCGTGGAGCAACTCGCCCGCGAGTGTGTCGCCAATCCGGGCGCTCTGGTGTTCCACGAGCGCCCGGGCGGCGCGGGCGTGACTATCGACACCGAGCCGGAGACCGAGGCCGAACTCGGCATTGTCCTCGAACAGGGAGTTCGACCAAGCCGGGCCGCGTCCTTCCCGGTTGGTCGTGTACGGCGTGGTCGGGAGGTTGCCGCCATAGATCGACGAGCACCCGGTCGCGTTGGCGATGAGCACGCGATCGCCAAAGAGTTGGGTGAGCAGCTTGATATACGGCGTCTCGCCGCACCCGGCGCATGCCCCTGAGTACTCAAACAATGGCTCGAGGAACTGCGACGTCTTATGGTCCACCTTCGGCAGGTCGGACTGCACGGGATCCGGCAGGCTTAGGAAAAAATCGTAGTTGTCGCGCTCGGCGTCACGCAGCGGCGCTTGCGGGTGCATGTCGATCGCCTTGTGCCGCGGGTTGGTGCGATCCTTGGCCGGACACACGGTGACGCACAGATTGCAGCCGGTGCAGTCCTCGGGCGCTACTTGAATGGTGTACTGTCGCCCCTTGAACTCCAGGCCTTTGTAGGGCACCGATTTGAACGTCGGCGGCGCCATGGCGAGGGCGTCGGCGTCATACACCTTGGCGCGGATGGCGGCATGCGGGCAGACCAGGGCGCACTGATTACATTGGATACAGATGCTCGTATCCCATACCGGGATCTCGAGCGCCAGGTTTCGCTTCTCCCACTTGGCCGTGCCCAGCGGCCAGCTCCCATCCACCGGAAAGGCACTGACCGGTAACAGGTCGCCTTTCCCCGCCATGAGCACGGCCGTGACCCGCTGGACGAAGTCGGGCGCCAGCGTGGAGACGACTGGCGGACGCGCATGCGTCACCGTGATCACTGCCGGCACCGGGACTTCATGTAAATGAGCCAACGTCAAGTCGACCGCTTCCCAGTTGCGCTTCACCACCTCGGGACCGCGCTTGCGGTACGTCTTGTCGATCGCGTGTTTGATCTGCCGGATCGCCTCGTCGCGCGTCAGCGTGCCTGAGATCGCAAAAAAGCACGTTTGCATGATCGTATTGATCCGTCCGCCCATGCCCGCCTGGCGTGCCACGACCGAGGCATCAATGGCGTAGAAGCGGATGTGCTTCTCGATGATCTGCTGTTGCACCTCACGGGGCAGCCGCTCCCAGACTCCGTCGGCGCCTCCCGGCGCGTTCAGCAAGAACACGGAACCGTCGGCCGCGTGTTCGAGCACGTCGATCCGGTCCAGGAATTCGAATTGGTGACACGCCACGAAGCGCGCTTTCTGGATCAGGTACGCGGATCGTATCGGACGGGGACTCGTGCGCAAATGGGAGATTGTCGTGGCCCCTGCCTTCTTCGAGTCGTAGACGAAGTAGCCCTGGACGTATAAATCCGTCTCGGTGCCGATAATCTTGATGGAATTTTTGTTGGCGCCGACGGTCCCATCGGCACCGAGGCCATAGAAGAGCGCCGTCGTGATATCCGCGGGCTCGGTGTCGAACGTCGCGTCGTACGGCAGCGAGGTCTGGGTCACATCGTCCACGATACCGATCGTAAAGTGGTTCTTCGAACTAGGCTGCGCGAGGTTGTCGAAGACCGCCTTCACCATGGCCGGCGTGAACTCTTTGGACGACAGGCCGTAGCGACCGCCCACGACGCGTGGCTCGGCCGCAAACGGCGAGCTTCCCTCCGCGCGGGCCTCCGCGAGCGCTGTCACCACATCTTGATAAAGCGGCTCGCCGAGCGCACCGGCTTCTTTGGTACGGTCCATGACGGCGATCGCGCGCACCGACCGCGGAAGCAAGTTCAAGAACGCGTTGATCGCGAATGGCCGAAACAAGCGCACCTTCAACACTCCAACCTTCTCGGCGCGAGCCGCGAGAAACTCCACGGTCTCGTGCGCAGTCTCGGCGCCTGACCCCATGATCACGAGCACCCGCTCGGCGTCGGGATGGCCGGTATATTCGAACAAACCGTACCGCCGGCCCGTGCGCGCGGCAAATCGCGTCATCATCTCCTCGACGATCGCGGGGCACGCCAGATAGAAAAGGTTCGCGGCTTCGCGCGCCTGAAAAAACGTATCGGGATTCTGCGCGGTGCCGCGCAGTACGGGCCGGTCCGGCGTCAGTGCCCGAGCCCGATGCGCGGCGATCGGCGCTTCCGCAAGCAGAGCCCGTAGATCGTCGTCGCTCAGCTCATGGATCTTCGCGACCTCATGCGAGGTCCGAAAGCCATCGAAAAAGTGCAGAAAGGGCACGCGCGACTCGAGCGTGGCTGCATGCGCGATGGCCGCGAAGTCGTGCGCCTCTTGGACCGACGCGGCACCGAGCATCGCGAACCCGGTCGGCCGGCACGCCATGATGTCGGAATGGTCGCCGAAGATCGACAGCGCATGAGTGGCGACGGTTCGCGCCGCCACGTGCATCGTGAAGGGGGTCAGCTCGCCGGCAATCTTGAACATGTTGGGGATCATCAGGAGCAAACCTTGAGATGCCGTGAAGGTCGTGGCCAGCGCGCCCGCCTGCAGCGCACCGTGCACCGCGCCCGCTGCGCCTGCTTCCGACTGCATCTCGATCACCTCGGGGATGTTGCCCCAAAGATTTTGGCGGCCTTGATTCGACCATTCATCGGACAGTTCGCCCATGGGTGACGAGGGTGTGATGGGATAAATAGCGATGACTTCGCTCACGCGATGCGCAACTGACGCGGCGGCTTCGTTGCCGTCGACCGTAATCGTTCGCTGGACCATAAGGATCTCCCGTTAAAAGATTAGGCGCGTGCCTGATCAACCGTGATGTGCGGCGAACGACAATCCGGACACTCCGTTGGTGTGAATGGCGCTTCCGGCGCTTGCGTAATCGGCTTCCTGGCCTGTCGATGAATCATCCTCACGTCCGCCACAATGATTTCGATCAGGATAATCCATGGCAAAATCGGTTTCATCACGTCCGGCGCGCCAAGGCATAACGCGAAAATCTCCTTCTAAACCCTTCTCTGTGGGGGAGCAACGTCAATGCCGACTAGGAAACTGCACTCTGCCCTGTTTCGCCGACGAAACTATACGAGACATCCCTGAATCTTTCGATGGCCTGCCAAGCCGATCGCAA
>DATFEG010000112.1:0-19688 GCA_035251445.1 Gemmatimonadales bacterium
CCAGGCGGCGGTGGTGGTGGTGGCGGTGGCGGCGGTGGCGGCGGCGGCGGCGGCGGCGGCGGCGGTGGTGGCGGCGGCGGAGAAGACTGGACCGTGAGACTGGCCGAGCCGCTCTTGCCCTCGCTCCATGCGGTGATGGTGCTGGTGCCGATCGCGAGCGCCGACACGTACCCGTTCGCGCCCACGCTCGCGACGCTCGTGTTCGAGCTTTCCCAGGCAATCGCGCGCCCTTCGAGCACGGCACCACTCGAGTCGCGCAGCGTGGCCGTGCTCTGGGTTCCTTGCCCGACACCGAGTACGGATGCGGTCAGGGCGACCGTGACGCTCGCGACGGGCATCTCGTTTCCCGAGCCGCGCTCAGTCGGCAACTCGCAGGCTCCCGCGGTGCAAAGGAGCGCTGTCAGTATGAGAGTGAGCGTACGCATGGCCTGTCCCTTGAAGGAGTGTTTCGGCTCTAGGGCAGGCTGTTCTTCCTATTTCGTCAACGGAGCACGGAGCCGTGTAACCGACAATCGTTCGCCGCGAGACGAGCGACTGTGACGATGGTCACACGAGCAATGGTAGCGTCACGTTGGTCTCTGCTGTCGTGGTTTTGGGGCAGAGCGAGGTGCGAGTGCACGCGAGCCCAGAAAGTGGCCTGTTTTCGGGCACAAATCGGTCCGTCTAGCCGTGTCACACCCTGAAACTAGGTTGGTTACGGGTTAACTCCGCCCAGCAGCTAGGCGCCTGTGGAGTGGAAATCGGCTCGGAGGTTCCAATGAAGAAGCGTCTCGCAGTCGCAGGGTTGGCGGTGGCGGCGTTCGTATTCGCCGCCTGTCGGGAGGCAGCAGCACCAGCGAGTTCGGGCTCGCTGACGCCGTCGTTCGATGTGGGTGGCGGGCAGTCGGGCATGAGCCTTCATCCGAGCGGGTTTGGTGAGCACTCCTTGGCGGCGTGGAAGGCCAAAGAGGGCCTGCCGGACAACCACGGCAAAGCAGACCACGCACTCTATTTCCAGAAGTTTACTGAAACGCCGACATTCGCGGCCGGTGTCGCTATTGTCGACGGCCTGGAGGGCCTGCCGGCGACAGCGCTGACCATCCTGTCCTGGGAACACCGCAACGACGGTTGGTGCGGTGCGGGGGCTCCGCGGTGGAACATCGGACTCACTGATGCCAGTGGCGGTTTCGGCATCGCCTTCTTGGGTTGCAACGCAGCGGCTCACATCGCTGGCAGTGCCCCTGATTGGACGAAGGACTCATGGAATGTTCAGGCAGAGATCGCCGCAGCAATCGTCCTTTACGGGCTGGATGCTGGTACGACGACGATCCGCGGTCTGGCGATTGTCTTCGACGAAGGGACTGACGTACCAGCAAACCCAGGGTTCGTGTATTTGGACAATATCATCGTGAACTCGACACGCTGGACCTCGCCCGCAGACAACTCGAAGTGAACAGCTGCTGGTGATGACAAACGGCCCGCTCAACGCGGGCCGTTTTTGTTTTCCACGTTAACCACCCTCCGTCACGCTCCTCCTCGCTCGAACGCCGCCAAATGTACGACCGAACCGTCGTGCATCAGGGCCGCACCGACGACGTCCTCCCCCTCCAGCCGTAGCTCCCGGCCGAGCCCGACAGCCGGATAGTCGAGCTGCTTGGCGCGCGCCACCGCTGCTAGAAAGTCCTCGGCGCGGCTTCGCGTCGAAGCAGTGCTCGCTTCCGGCCGGGGCTCGAGCGCGTCCAGCGCCCAGCTGTTCAGCAGCTTGGGGAACATGGCGCCGAGCGAGGACGGGGCTTCGAACAGATCGAGCCCGCACCAAGCTCCGGCGAGCAGGAACAGCGCACCGACCTGACCGTCGATAGGCCGGAACGCGTCGTGATACCGCCGTAGCGAGTCCGCCGATTGCGCGTACACGTCGTGCATCGCGCCGGTCGGGGACTCCGAACCCATCGAAGCCATCTTGCGCCGGATGTCGTTCCACACCCTTCCCTGATCGGCCTCCCGCACGCCGCGCTGCTTCAGGTTCTGTTCGACGTCGCGGTGGTTGCGCCGGCGCGCCTCGGAGAAGATGGCCTGGTCGGAGTCGCCGAAGCGCCGCGTGCGGTAATGCCAGCGACCCTGCTCCACGCACGACACCGGAATCGCGAGGGTCGTCTTCGCCGGGACGAGAATGCTGACGTTGACGACGCGGTTCTGCTTCGCGCCGACCAGCTCCTCGCCATCGAGCAGCAGCACTGGGACGTCGCCATCGTTGCGAACGGCCAGCCGCGGCACCGACCCCGCGTCCGTTACCTCCTCAATGGCAACCGTTCCGCGCGCCAGCGCCTCGCGCAGCGTGGGGTAACGCGGCTCGGCCCCGCCGCCATTCAGGACCGGGAACATCGTGAGGCGTCCGTGGGACTGGGGCTCGCCGAGGCGGACGTGGGCGAGCCGGTGACTGATTTCGGTCATGGGTAAGCTCCATATGTGACTGGAGCAGTATGGTAAGGGAGGGGTGTGACAATGCTGCGATCGTTCGGAAGGCATCCTTGAAGACGACCCGCCGCAACTGATTTCGGAGCACGCTGTCCCGGCTCCAAACGCGGCTCTGCTGGGTATTACAGCGCATGCAGCCGATGCGGCGCCGGCACTTCGGGGCTCTGCTTCTCGCTGTCGGGCTCACCACTTGCTCGCTCGACACAACGTCCCACGATTCACGGCTGCCGCCGCCCCCCGAGCTCCCAACTCACCAGATCGCGTGGCTGAACGCCGCGGCGATCCCGTTGACCACCGTTGACCCGTCCCACGATGATGCCGATCTCGAGCCGCTGCGGGCGATGATCGGAAATGCGCGGGTGGTGGCTTTGGGCGAGGCAACGCACGGCACAGGCGAGTTCTTCCGAATGAAGGACCGGATCCTCCGTTTCCTCGTGCGCGAGATGGGATTCGACGCGTTCGCGATCGAAGCAACGTGGCCGGAGGCCAACCGGCTCGACGCCTACGTGCGGAGCGGGACGGGTGCCGCCGACTCGCTGCTCTCCGGGCTCTACTTCTGGACGTGGAACACTCAGGAAGTGCTCGATCTCATTCAGTGGCTCCGCGACTACAACGTGGCGGCCGGCGCCGGGGGTGTGGGATTTTACGGGTTCGACATGCAGTACCCGGGCATGGCGATTCACAACATTCGGCGGTTCGTGCAGGCGGTCGACGTCGCGGCGGATTCGGAGTTCACTGCGCGGCTCGCGTGCCTCGCGCCATTCAGCAATGATTCGCGCGGACAGTTTCCGGGAGTTCGCTACAACTCCGCCGCACCGTCCTACCGCGACCAATGCCACGGCGACCTCGAACAGGTCCACGCGACGCTGGCCGAGCGACGGCAGGCATACGAGAGCGCTTCGTCGCCAGCCGAGTTCGCGCGGGCGCTGCACAGCGCCCGGGTCGCGATTCAGTACGAGGAAATGGCATCGGGACGGAGATCACGCGACGCTGCAATGGCCGAAAATGCGCTGTGGCTGCTCCGCCACCTCGGCCCGGACGGGAAGATCGTCTTATGGGCTCATAACTTCCACGTTTCCACGCTGGCCGGCGCCATGGGTCGCGTCTTACGTGACAGTCTAGGCAACGATGTGGTCATCCTGGGCTTCTCGTTCGCCAACGGACGCTTCAATGCCGTGCGCCGCACTGGTTCCACTCTTTCCGGTCTGCAGCCCCTCACTGCAGCGCCGCCGCAGCCGTTGTCGTACGAACATTACTTTTCAGAAGGCGAACACCTGCGCTTCCTGCTGGATCTTCGCAACCGAACGTCGGCCGGCGACAGCGCTGCGTGGCTGGCGGGTCCGCGGCGCTTTCGCTCGATCGGCGCCATCTATGATCCCAACAACGATGAGCCATTCGGCTACAACGCAGCGCTGCCGAACGAATTCGATCTCATGATTTACCTTGCGACGTCGTCACCGAGCATCCTGCTGCCGTTTCGGATGCCGTCCGCGTTCTGATTTCGTGCTGGACTTCCACTGCCGCAATCCGGGCAGGCCCGCTAAGTTATCGGCTGCGTAAGGGAGAGGTGGCCGAGTGGCTGAAGGCGGCGGTTTGCTAAACCGTTATAGGGGGTAATTCCTCTATCGGGGGTTCGAATCCCCCCCTCTCCGTGCGCCGCTTCGCGGCGAAAGATCAATCATCAATGTCCAATGATCAATGTTCAATGATCGATGATCTCTGGAAGAACGCGATCATTGATCATTGATCATTGATCATTGATCATTCGGTCTATGACCGCCCGCGTCCGCTTCGCACCATCTCCCACCGGCCACCTCCACGTCGGCGGCGCTCGCACCGCCCTCTTCAACTGGCTGTTCGCTCGGCGCGAGGGCGGCAAGTTCCTGCTGCGTATTGAAGACACCGACAAAGCCCGCTCCACCGACGAGAACACCCAGGTTATCCTCGACGGTCTCACCTGGCTCGGCCTGGACTGGGATGAGCCGCCCATATTCCAGGGCGCTCGGCTCACCCGCCATCAGCAGGTCGCCGATCAGCTGCTCACGCAGGGCAACGCCTACATGGAAGAGGGCGCGATTCGGCTGCGCGTCCCGCCGGGCGAGTTGGCGTGGGAGGACGCGGTCCACGGCAAGATCAGTTTCAAAGGTGAGGATATTCGCGATTTCGTGATTCTGCGCGCCGACCGCTCCCCGCTCTACAACTTCGCGGTGGTCGTCGACGACATCGACATGCAGATCACTCACGTGATCCGCGGCGACGACCACATTTCCAACACGCCGAAGCAAATCGCGGTGTACCGCGCGCTTGGCGCCGCGCTGCCGATCTTCGGACACGTGCCGATGATCCACGGCCCCGACGGCAAAAAGCTTTCAAAACGGCACGGCGCGACGGCTGTTGGAGACTATCAACACCTAGGGATTCTCCCAGAGGCGATGCGCAACTTTCTCGCGTTGCTTGGATGGAGTCCGGGCGGCGACCGCGAGATCATGAGCAAGGAGGAGCTGCGCAGCCTCTTTTCGCTCGACGGCATTCTCAAGAAGCCCGCCGTGTTCGATACGACGAAGCTCGAATGGATGAATGGGCAGTACATCACCGCCAAGTCGGCCGAGGAGCTGTATCCGCTCGTGCAGCCGGAGCTTGCGAAGCTGGGTCTCAATGGCAACAAGGACGCGGTCCTGATGGCAATCACCGCGGTAAAAACACGTTCGCGCACCACGCTCGACGTGGCCCGGCAGGTGGCAACGCGGCTGGATGCCAAGTTCGTCACGCTGGACGAGAAGGCCCAAAGGGAAATAGCGAAGGACCCGGCGGGGTATCAGGCTTCGCTTGCTGCAAGCGTTGTTGCATTGAAGAACGCGCCCGGCTGGACGCCGGAGGATCTCGAAAAAGTGCTGCGCAATCTCGCGGAGCAACGGAACGTCGCCGCGGGTAAGATTTTTCAGCCGATTCGGATCGCGCTGACCGGAGGTACGGTGTCGGAACCTGTGAACGAGCTGTTGTCGGTCGTCGGCAAAGAGGCGGCGCTGCGCCGCCTCGAGGCGGCGTCTCTCACATGAGGAGGCTCGGTTGCCCCAGCTTCGTCGGATCGCAGTGTCCCTATCCTGCGCCCTTCTGTTTGTTGGAGTCTCCGATGTAGCCTCGTGCCAGTCCGTGCTCGAACGGCCGCCTAATTTATCGGGCGGCTGGCTGGGCGCTCCCGGCACGCTGCAGTTCAACTTCGTGCACCGATTCGGCGTCGGCGACCCACCGACGCGCAAGGTCACGAATTCCCCCACGTTTCTGCTCAGCTACAAGCTTTCGCTCCCTCTGCTCATCGGTTTCAACTACGCCACTTCATCCGACGTCGCTCCGTCCTTCCCAAATGAATGGGAGTTCTTCGCGCGGTACGGGCGCTCCGGCTTTGCACTCCAGGGCGGCTACAACCAGGCGGCCGAGAGTTTCGACGCCGAGCTGACGGCCGCGCGCACATTCGGTTCACTCAGGGCGATGGCGGTAGGACGAGTGCTCTCCAACGGCTACCTGAGCGATACGACGCGCTACGCGGTCGGCGCCGGCGCGACGCTGCGGCTGAACCGGTGGTTTGCGCTTGCGGGCGACGTGTCGTCGCTGCTGGACAAACGATCCGGCGAGGAAGTCGCGTGGGGAGCCGGGCTGCAGATCGAAATCCCCTACACGCCGCATAGTCTGTCGCTCCAAGTCACGAACACGAACACCGCCACGCTGCAAGGCGTGTCTCGTGGCATCGACCAGGTACGCGGCGGTTTTGAGTTCACGATTCCCTTCACGCTGAACAGATACTTCGGCGGCGAGGGGCGGCGAGGGGCAGCGGCAGGTGCGGCGGCGCAGGGCGCAGGGGCGACACAGGCAGAGATGCGAGGAATGGCATTCGGTCCAAATCGCATCGAGATCGCCGCCGGGACGACGATTACCTGGACGAACAATGATCCCCTCGTCCACACCATCACCGCCGATGATCGATCGTGGGATTCAGGGGAGATCGCGCCGGGTCAGACGTGGTCCCACACGTTCACCCAACCCGGCGAATTCGCCTTCCACTGCACCCCGCACCCCTTCATGAAGGGCGTGCTTGTCGTGAGGCAGCCATGAGGCCCCTCACGGTAGGTACGATTGTGGCGACGGGCTGCGTGCTCGCCGCCGTCGCCTGCTTCTCCGAGCGCGGCTCGGGACCGCCCGTTAACTCTGCTGCCGAGTGCCGAGTGCCGGTCTCGGTGATCGATTCGCTGCACTACATCGTCGCGATTCGCGATTTCAATTTTGTGCCTGATTCCATCAGCGTCCCGCCCGGCGCCACGGTCACGTGGGTCAACTGCGAAGACTTTGGAGTGGAGCCGCACACGACCACGTCCGATGGTGCGGTATGGGATTCGGGGGATTTAAGCCTGGGGAACCGGTTCTCTCATACCTTCCCGGCGTCGGGAGCATTCCCCTATCACTGCACGCCACATCCATTCATGCTGGGCAAAGTCATCGTCCAATAACCGCTAGCCGTCGAAAGGAGGCCGAGTTCGGTTCCGAAGCTTTGTGCGGTATCACATCGATCATTGATCATTGATCATTGGTCATTGGAAATGGAAAAGGAGGACGCATGCGTACGACGCGCATGTTGGCAGTTCTCGCGTCAATCGCGATCGTGGGAAATTGTTCGGATACGACGAGTAGTATCCCTGCGGGCCTGGAAGTCTTTACCGCCACCCTCAATGGCGCGAACGAGCGGCCGACGGCCATCACCACGACCGCCACCGGGCACGCCATCGTGACGATCCTCGGCGATTCACTGATCAGCTGGGAGGTCGTGATCGACTCACCGATCGACAGCATCACGCTGGGGCACATTCATCGCTTCCATCCGGACACCGGGTTCGGAGGTGTTGTGCAGAACCTCGCACCGCCTGCGACCGGGTTGGACTTCAGCGGCACGGCGGCTATCGGTTCGGCGGCGCGCCCCACCACCGGTGATTCGGTGTTCGACATCATCCGCGACGGGAGGGCCTACGTCAACATTCACACCAGGGTAAATGGGGGTGGAGAGATTCGCGGGACGCTGGTAAGGCAGTAACGGGGAAGAAGCTACGGTACAGCTCTCACCGTATCCTGGGCGCGGCGCCGGTCCTCGGCGTCGCGCTCGGCCTGACGACGGTCGCGCAGCTCACGCACGTAGCGCTTGAATTCCTTGAGCGATTGCGCGCGCTCCGCTGAGCGAAGAATGTCCTCGCGCATGTAGTTGAGCTGACGCATGCGCAGCTCTTCGTCGAAATTGCCCTGCGCCATGTTGTCCCAGTTCGGCAGCAGGTTCAACAAAGCCAGCGCCAGCGTTGGAATCTTGATGCCGGCGACGTGAATGTAGGCCGAATCAAGACCCCACGTCGGGTTGTCGGGCGTGCCTCCCACCGTCCACCGCGGGCGCTGGCGATTCCGCTGCGTCTGGTCGAGGATCTCATTCAGCGAGTCCACCATCGCCCGCAGCCGCGCGACCGCGGCGTCATGCCGCCCAGTCGTGTCCCCATACAGCGCGTCCGCCACGGCGGCCGGCAGCCCAGGCCGCGGGCTGACCCAGAGGCGCCCATCCCCGACTCGAGGCGCGGGAGCGACGCGGCTGGCGGTGGGATCGTACGCCGGCATAGCGGTGGTGTCGCGCTGCCGCAGAGCCGCGGCGGCCGCCGCAGCAGCGGCCGCCGTGGTGTTGGAAGTGGTGGCTGAGGATGCAGGAGCGGGTTCCGTTCCGGCGGAATCTGAACGCGCTGGAGCGGGCGCGGCGGCAGCAGCGGCTGCCGCACCCGCAACGATGCCGGCGGGACGGGGGCGTGATGGCGGTGGAGGCGTTGCATCGCTTCGTGAGGGAGTAACCGTCGGCCCACTGGCTCGCGCCTCACGCGTACCTGGCGTAAACACGACCATTTCCGCCCTGTCTGGTGACTCCATGATCACGTAGGTCGCCTCGCGCCACGGCGCCTGCAACGGGGCCGTGAAAAACAGAATCACGGCCGCGACGTGGATCGCCGCGGCGACGATCCAGCCCTGGCCAATCGGCAGGCGCTCTTCCTGACGGTCAAACAGCGGCCAGCACCTTTCCCAGCCGCTCGGCCGCTTCGAGCAGGCGCGCCGTCGCAACCGTTAGAGCGATGCGGAAGAACCCATCCGCGCCCGCGCCGAACGCACTCCCAGGCAGCGTCACTACCCCGACCTCTTCCAACGCGCGTTTTTGGAACGCTGCCGAAGCCAAACCCTCCGGCAGCGGCACCCACAGATACATGGTCGCGCGCGGCGACTCCACTTCGAACCCATTGCTCCGCAGCGCCGGCAGGACAGCGTCGCGCCGTTCTTTGAATTGCGCAGCATATCCGGCCGCGAGGCGCTCCGCCTGCTTCAAGACTTCTGCTCCGGCGGCCTGGACGGCGAGAAACGCCCCCGTGTCGATATAGTTCTTGACCCGTGCCAGCGCGGCAATGCGATCGGGACGCCCCACCGCCCAGCCGAGCCGCCATCCCGTCATGCAGAAACTCTTGGACAGCGAATGAAACTCGACGGCGACATCCATCGCTCCGGGAATCTCGAAGATCGAGGGCGCGACGTAGCCGTCGAACGTGATCTCGCAGTATGGATTGTCGTACGCCAGCACGAGGTCGTGCTGCCGACATGATGCAATCGTGCGCTCGAGATAGTCGCGCGGCGCAACGGCGGCGGTCGGATTGTTGGGATAATTCAGATAGACCAGCTTGGCGCGATCCAGGATGTCACGCGGAATCTCGTCGAGCTCGAGCAGGAAGTCGGTCCGCGGCGTCAGGTTGACGAGATAGGGCTCGCCGTCGGCCAGGACGGTTCCACCGTGATAGACCGCATAACCCGGGACCGGTACGATAGCCACATCGCCGGGATCGAGGACTGCGGCGGCGAGGTGAGCGATCCCTTCTTTCGAGCCGAGTAGTGGATGCAGCTCCGTGAATGGATCGACGGCGACGCCGAAACGGCGCTGCATGTACGCCGCTGCGGATTCACGGAACGCTGGAAGGCCGAGTTGGAACGCATAGCGGCTCATGGATGGATCCTGCAGCGCGCGGCTCAGCGCCTTGACGGCAATCTCGGGAGGCGCAAAGTCCGCGTCCCCCGCCCCGACGTCGATGACGTCGACGCCCTGTTCGATCAGCCGCCGTTTGATCGCCGGTAACTCCGCCATCGGGTAGGTCGGCAACCGCGCCACGCGCTTGCTGAATCCGCTCACTGCGGCTCCCGTGCTGTCGTTTCGAAGTCGCCGACCTTGTGCTCGGCACTGGTCAACGCGGAGCACCGCGCGTCGAGCACGTCGTACTCGACACCGAATGCGTCCTTGAATCGATGGTAATCGTCACGCGTGCGCCAGCGGTCGATGGTGAGGTAGTGGGCGGGACGGTCTGCTTCGCGCCGTAGCTCGGTCCCCGCGAATCCTGGCGCGCGCTGGAACAGCCTCACCCAGTCGCCGTCAGGACCGTACGCCCGTTCGAAGGCCTTCACGTGAGCGGGCTTTACGTCAAACGACCATACGATCCAGTACACAACGGGAAATCTAGCTCCATGAAACAGGGGCGCCGCCGATGCTGTGCAGGGCAAAGAATTCCTCCACTTCCCGGCGGATATCCGGCCAGTTCCCGATCGCCTTCGTGGCGGGCGGGAGACCTTCGAGCATCGCGGACCCATACCGTTTGGTTAAGACCCTTCGGTCCAACAGCAGGACTACGCCCACGTCCGACTTCGTACGAATCAGGCGGCCGAACCCCTGTTTCAGCTTGAGCGCTGCGAGCGGCACGAGGTAATGCGTGAACCCGTCAACTCCAGCCTGCGTGAGACGCTCGAGACGAGCCGCCGTTAGCGGCTCCGTTGGCACTTTGAACGGGAGCTTCGCGAGGATCAGCACGCGGAGCGCGCGACCGGGAACGTCCACGCCTTCCCAGAAGGAATCGGTTCCGAGTAAAATCGCGGACCCGGCATCGCGGAAGCGGCGCAGCAGCTGATCGCGCTGGCCTTCCCCCTGCACGAGCAGTGGCCAGCGTCCGCCGACCTGGCCACGGATCACGTCGGCGGTGCGGCGCAGTGCGCCATAGCTCGTGAATAGCGCGAAGATGCCGCCGTCGGAGGCGTGCGCCAACTCCAGCAGGACCCGCGACACCGCCGCACCATGCCCCGATTCGTCGTCGCGCGGCTCGGGGATGTCCGTCGGAATACCGAACACGCATTGCGCACCGAAATCGAACGGCGAGGGGAGGATCTCGCGGGCCACCACGCGCGACGGTGGGATCGACAGGCCGAGACGCTCCTCGAGGAACGTGAACTCGCCACCGGCAGCCAGCGTCGCGCTGGTCAGCACAACGGTCTCGACGCGATCGAACAGCGCCTCCTTCAGCACTGGTGCGAGATCGAGTGGAACGGCGGACAGCGTGAGATTGGGGGTACGTCGCCCACGCCGCTCCATCCATCTGACGGACGGCCCGATGGCCGGTCGCCCTGACGGCCGTTGTGGCTGCAACGTGGCTTTCAGTCCCTCGGCAGCCGCATCCAGGCGGCGTACGACTCCGCGCAGCTCGCCGACGAGCCTCGTGCGCATTTCCGCCGGATCGTCGATCGAGAGCCGATCGGCAATCGTCTCAACACCATCGCGCAGCTTCGAGAACGCGATGAGGAGATTGTCGAGCGCAACGTCGAGCCCCTCGCGCCACACCGCGTCGTCCGCGAATGCATCGGTGAGTCGCAGGACGGGCGCCGGGCCGGTCCCAGGTTCACCATCGAGCCGCCGCGCCAACCGGCCGAACAGCTCGTCCGCCCAGCGGCGCGCCGCGACCAATGCATCGAACACCGTCCGTGTCAGCAGGTCCCGGCTCGCCGAGGCGAGCAAGTCGCTGCGCGTACCGAGCTCGAGGGCCAGCGTGGGCAGCAGGCCGCGACCGTTGCGCTCGAGCCGGCCGAGCAGCCGTTGGACGCCGATCATGCTGACCTGCGTGCCGAGGTGCTGGGCCGCAATATCCTCGAGATGGTGCGCCTCATCGAGGACGAGACGTCGATACGGCGGCAGCACCGCGGCTTCCTGCCAGTTGTCCGAAGCGATGCGCACGGCGAGATCAGACGCGAGCAGGTGGTGGTTCACGACGACGACGTCGGCTTCCGCAGCGCGGCGTCGCGCCGCGAACACGAAGCACTGGTCGAAATGCGGGCACTTGAGCCGGGTACACAGATCCGATTCGGCCGCGACCGCGTCCCACACGTCGCCCGAGGGCTCTTCCACCAGATCGGAGAGACTGCCGTCGGACGTTCGCGACGCCCATCCTGCGATCGCTTCGAGCTCGGCGGCACGCGCGTTGTCGAACAGCGAGTCCTGACCGGCGCGCGCTTGCTCGAGACGCGAGAGACAGAGATAGTTCCGCCATCCCTTGAGCAGCGCGAAGGTCACGCCGCGCTCTCCGGTCGAGAACGCGCGCGCCAGAATGGGCAGATCCTTCCCGACGAGCTGCTCCTGCAGGTTGATCGTATTCGTCGAGACCACGGTCCGCTCGCCGTTCGCGCGCGCCCATTCGATGGCGGGAACGAGATACGCGAAGGACTTCCCGACGCCGGTGCCCGCTTCGAGCAGAGCGATCCCACCGTCGTTGTATGCGTCGGCGATGTATGCGGCCATGTCGCGCTGACCCGGACGGTCCTCGAAGGCCGTGCTACCCAGCACGCGCGCGACCGGGCCGGAATCGGTCAGCAGGTTCGCGACGTCGAGCGAATCGAGGCGGAAGATCGTGCGGGCGCGCGGGCATTCGACGACCACATACAGCGCGGTGACCTCGTTGTTGACGATGCCGAAGCCGACGCCTTCATCGTGCAGGCGCGCCGCGACATGGAGATCGGCGCCCGAGGGTTCGAGAAAGCCGCTGGGATGGTTGTGGAGCAGCATCTCGCCCTTCTGCGCCACGCCAGGCAAGGCGAGCACCGCATCGATCGTTCCGCGGGCGATAACGCGCGCGTCGGTCAACGTGCCGTTCGGGTCCGCCCGCACGACGAACGACACTTCGCGCCCCTGGGCCGCGGCGATTTCGTCCTGGAGGAGAGAGCGCGCCGCAGCAGCCAGGCGCTCGACACTCACGTCTTGAGCTCGCGCTTCTTGGCCGCGGGGAAAAGCACGTTGTTCAGGATCAGGCGGTAGCCGGGCGAATGCGGATGCAACGACAGGTCGGTCGGGGGATCACCGATCTGGTGTTGTGGATCCTCCGGGTCGTGCCCGCCGAAGAAGGTCCAGGTTCCCTTCCCCAGATCACCGTGGACGTACTTCACCCACGGGGCACCCTCTTCCTCGGCCAGGACCGTCACGCCGGGCTTGAGGCGATTGCGGGTAAACGACGTGGTCAGGCCGTAGAAATCGGGGATGACCTGACGATGATCCTGCACCAGCATCGTCGGCACCGGATCGATCTTGGCGCTGAAGTTGAACAGCTTGAATGCGCCGAGCGGTTGGCGGCGCGAGCCGCCATTCACCTGGTGACCGTCGATGTCGGAGAAACTGGCGACCAGGGGATTCGGCTCGAGATTGGCGCCCGTGAAGGCGAATGCGTCCGGCCAGTCCAGCTTGGAACCGGCACGAGGATCCATCGGGGTGCCGTCGGCGAATGTTGCCGCAATATCCACGCTGGCGGCCGCGAGCGCGAGGTCGATCGTCTCGGTGGCCGTGCACATCGCGAACAGGAAGCCGCCGCTCTCAACGTACCGATGAATGCCTCGCGCGACTGCCTTCTTCAAGTCCGGCACCGTCTGAAACCCGAGAGTGCGCGCCATTGCGGAATTGCGCTGTACCATCTCCGCAAGCCACGGCATGCCCGAGTAGATGAGGAAGAACTTCGAGTACTGGCCCGTGAAATCCTCGTGGTGCAGATGCAGCCAATCGTAGTCCTTCATCGATCCGTTGATCACTTCGGGATCCCAAATTTTGGTGAACGGAATACCGGCGTACTGCAGGGCCATCGTCACCGCATCATCCCACGGCGCGGCATTGGGCGGCGCGTACACGGCAACTTTGGGCGCCTTCTCGAGCGGTACGGCATCCATGTTGCTGGCTTCGATCTCTCCCCGGATCGCGCTCATGGCGCCGTCGACCGGCTCGAATCGAATACCATTGAGCGCCGCATCCCGACGCAGCCCCGCGATGTCGGGAATGAAAAACGAGCCGCCGCGATAATTGAGCAGCCATTCGGCTTTGAGGCCTGCCTGGATCGCGCGGTAGGTGAGACCGTAGGCTTTGAGATGGTCCGTTTGCGCATCGTCCATTGGAATCAGCAGTGACGGCACGAGGCGGTAGGAGGCGGTAGGAGGCGGTAACATTACTGCCGCTCCATATGCGCCCATCGTGCGCAGGAACTGGCGCCGCTTCATGATTTCGGTATCGCCCCCCGCGCTCGCTCGAGCTCGCGCCGCGCTTCGGGAACGACCGCGCTGTTCGGATACGTCAGAATCAGATGCTCGAGGTGCGTAATGGCATCGGCCGGCTGTCCCCGGCGGATCAGCAGCCGCGACCACTCGAGCTCCGCGGCCGCGGGGGCGGCGCCGTCGCCACCCGCGCGAACGATTTCATCGAAGAGCGCGACGGCCGTGACCTCCTGTTGCGGGCCGAGCCGCGCCGCGACTTGTCCCGCGACGAGCAGCACTTCCAGTCGGCCGCCTTGCATCGGCAACTGGCCTGCTGCACGCCGCAGCGCTCCGACCGCGGCTGCCGAGTCACCGCGCGTGAGCGCCAGCAGCGCGGCGCCGAGCTCAGGGCTGGATGGCTCCTGTACGCGCTGCAGCAGTGCCAGCATTGCGGTGCGGTCGGTGGCAGACGAGCGGTCGCCGGCGTACGGGCCGGCAATCCGGAACGCATCAATTGCGGCTTTCAAGTCACCACGATACAGCGCGATCCACCCGCGCTGCGCGATGGCCGCGATACTCGAATCGTTGCCGAGCGCGGCGGTGGCGCGATCGAGCTCGCCGCGGCCGATGCGCGCGCGGGCGAGCGCGAGCTTCAGGGAAGCGCGATCTTCAGCCGGCAGCGCGGCGCCGCTGTCGGTGCCCCCCCCCAGGCGCCGCTCGACGGCATCGAGCTGGCCATCCGCGATCATCAGCTGGAGGAGCGCGACTTGCGTCACACCCTGGTCGCCGGTGTGAGCCTCGAGCACGCGCCGGGCACTTGCGCGGTCGTTGGCTTCCAGCAACTCCCGGACAGCTTCGGCGCGCGCGCGCTCCGCCAGTGGCGACGGTAAGAGATCCGCCCATCGGTTCAACGCGAGCCCCCGCACGCGGTGCCCATCAGGCGTCGAGATTCCCGCCGCGAGATCGGTGAAGCGCCTCAAGTCGGCTTGCGTTTCCGGATCGCGACCTCCAAGCGTCGACTCCATCGCTGCCCAGGCTTCATTGGGGCGTCCCCAGAGGAGGAGGACTTCTGCCGCCAGACGCCGCGCGATTCTGTTCGCTTCCGGCGCGAGCAACACTCGCAAGACCCGGTCGCGCATCACGCTCGGCGCCTCAGCAAGCTGGGTCGCCGCGTTGGGCGCCACGTCGTGCGACCGCGCGATGGCCCGCGCCCACTCCCGCGCCGCGGCATCCCAGTTACCTGCGCGCTGCTCCAGCTCCGCCATTTCGATCGCGAGTGTTCCCTCGGCACCCAGCGTGCGCCGCCCGATCAGCAACGCCCGGCGCGCGTCGTCGTACATGCGACGATCCGCTAGCGCGAGTCCCCACTCGCGGTACGGCGCATCACTTTGCGGCGCCGTCGCGGCCCAGCGGCGCACCACGGCTTCCAGGGAATCCTGCTCGTTCAGGTGTGCGTACGCGCGCACCTCGAGACTGCGGAGTGCGACGTTCTCGGGCGCGCGGGAGCGCGCGCGCTGCACCAAGGGCAGCAGCTCGGGGATGCGATTCAGCACGAACAGCACCCGCTCGAGCCCAAGCAGCGCGGGCACATTGGTGGGATCGCTGCGGACCGTCGTGAAGTAGACGTTCGCCGCGTCAGCGTATTTTCCCGAACGCTCTAACTCGAACCCGGGGCCGATAGCTTGACCCCGGGCGAGCGCCGGCCATGCGATCAGCAAGCCGACCGCGGCGCTAAGGCTTCGCGTCATTCAGGCGGCGGAAGTACTCGAGTACCATGCGCCGCTGCTCCGGCGTGAGGCCCGACAGCTCGTCCCATGTGGGATAGCGGACCTTCGGGCCTGATCCGGTTGCCCCCGGCGCCAAGGCTCCCGGAATGTGGATGCTGTCTCCCACGGCGGACTTGCTGGTCCGCTCCTTTTGCTCGTCCGGCTCCTCGCCCGACAGGCTGCGGCCGGCGTCGAGCAGCTTGCGATAGAGACGTTCCTGCCGTTCGACGGTGCGGCGGTCCAACCGCCCCGCCTCGAGCTGGCGGGCCAATTCGCGCGCTTCCTGGGCGAGCGCGCCCGCGCCACTCGCCTCTCCCTCGGCCTGCAGCCGCTCGAGCTGCTCCGCCAGCGCCCGTTGTTGCGCCGCGAGCTCGCGCAAGCGCTGCGTGATCGCCTGACCTCCGGCCCCCATCATCGGCAGCATACCCTGCGCTTCGGCGTTCATCCCCTGCTGTTGCTGAGCCATGCGCGCGAGCTGTTCCAGCGCCTCCTGGAATCCCGATCCCGACTGTGCGCCCGCGACCTGTTGTGAGGTGCGGACCAGCGCGTGTGCCGTCGCGTTCAACGCGTCCAGTGCCTGCTCCGCGAACGGCGCGGCCGTCGCGGGATTGGGATCGCCCTGCTCGAGCTGCTGCCGCGCCTGCCGCATCTGGTTCTGCGCGTACCCCAGCGCGGCTTCGAGCTGCGGTGAGACGAGCGCGTGCCGGCCGGCCGCTTCGCTGATCTGTTGCTCGATGGCCTTGGTCCCTTCTTCGACCGCCGCCTGGCGTGCGCGCGTCGAGGCGCCTGCTTCACCATCGCGCAGCGCGGCCGCAATCGCTTCCTGCCGCCTGGCCAGCGCCGCGGTCTCGGAAAGCGCGCGGTTGAGCGCGTCGAGTGTTTCCTGGCGCCAAGCTGCCGCCAGTGAATCCCGCTGCCCGCGCAGCTGCTCTGGAAGCTGGTCGAGCGAATCGGCCGCCTCCTGCCCGGCGCTCCGCGCCCCGCGTGAATCGCGCTGACTCGCGGCTGCCGCGGCTTGCTCCATCGCGCGCTGGGCGCTGCGCGCCGTCGCCTGTGACCGCTCGAGCGGAACGTCCTGTCCAGCACGCTCGAGATTGCGCGCCAGCGAATCGGTGGAGGCCGCGAGGTCGCGCTCGGCGGCTGCCGCGGCTGAATCGGCCCGCAGCGCATCCTCCTTTGCCCATTCCGCCTGCCGGCGCTGCAGATCCTCTGCATCCTTCGCCAGGGAGGCGAGCTCACCCTCGAGCGCCGCGCGCTCGAACAACTCGCGGCTGCGCTCCAGCTCGCGCCGCAGTTGCTGCTGTGCTTCAGCCAGACGCTGCAGCGCCTGCCGCGTCGCTTCGGGATCCAGCCGCGCGAGCGCATCCTGCAGCTCCCGGAGGCGCTGTTCCAACTCCGGCGTGAGCGCGCGTTGGAGCAGCTCCTCAACCTCGCGCAAACGGTTTTGGAACGCGGTATCATCGACACCCGCGGCCTTTGCCGCGCGCGAAATCTCATCGAGTGCCTGGGCAAGCTCCTGGACTCGCTCCGACATGGCGGCTTGATCGCGCGCGATCTCCTCGGCGCGCTGCGTGGCCTGGAACGACATCGTGCCCTGTTGCTGTTGCCCGCCCGCTCGTCCGGCCGGACGCCCGTCCGGATCCCGGCTTCGCTCCGAAGCGAGATCGCGCGTACGATCGCTCAGCTCGCGCTGCGCCGCTGCGACGGAGTCGGCCGCGGTTCCCGCGGCCCGCGCAGCTTCCCGCGCCGCCGCGCGCAGCTCCTCCATGCTCGGTAGGCGGAGCGCAATCTCCGGACTGCGTCCCATGTGAGGAGCCGGCGCATTGTCCCACGCCTCGACGTAGAGTCGGAGCGTATCGCCCGGCAGCAGCCCGCGATTTTCGGCATCCAGGCGGCCCTGGACGATGGCGCGATCGCCGACTCCACTCACGTCGAGCGACTCCCGCACAGCTGGGTCGATCCGGCCCGTGCGGCTCACACGCCAACTCACCACCGCCAAGCGCGCGATGCCGTGATCGTCGCGAACGTCCGCCACGAGCTGTTGGCGCAGCGTGATCGGCAACGTGGTATCGCGCCCCGGGACCGGTAACGCGACGACCGGCGCGGAATCGGGCACGATGATCAACCGAAGCTCGGGCGCCGCGCCCTCGAGAGCCGCTCCGTCAGCGCTCAGCGCCTGGAGCCGCCAGGTGCCACTGACACCGGGAGTGAACCGGCCCTCGATATCTGTCCCGGCGCGGACCACGCGCAGCGGCTCAGAACGCGCGGGTGATGCGAGAGTCCATGCTGCCCTCGTGAGCGGCACGCTCGCGGATCCGGTGGTCAAGACCGTTGTGCCGGCCGGCAACGGGATCGGATCGGGGCCGATGAGCAACGGCTCATCCTCGCGACCCAGATAAGATGGAAAGCGCGCCGTGACGGTGAGATCCGCAAGAAACGCGGGCAACGCGACATCTACCTTGATCTCTCGGCTCGAACGCCCACCACTCGCCGCACGCAGATAGAGATCCGATTCGACGGGGCCGATCTCTTTCACGGCCTGCCCCTGCGCATCGAGCGACAGTGGCATGGGCTTCCATGACTCTCCGGCACCGCGAGTCCACAACGTCGCCCGCTCAGCTCCGGGAACGGTGATCGTCGCCGTCACCGTGCCGCCGCGTCGCACGCGCTGCCGGTCGACGAGGAGTCGGACTGGAGCATGTGCATCGCGCCAGGCACGCACGGGATGCCAGAAGGCAGCCGCGCGTGCGGATGCGGGTGGAGGCGCGGCCGCGACGAAGAGCAGCCCGCCTGTGAGCACGGCCCCGACGCCGAGCGCGAGACGCTGTCGCGTGGTCCGCCGCAGTACAGTGGCGACGGCGGGCGCGGCGGAGGAAACGAATGCGGCGGCGCGGGTATCGGCGGCCACGAGCAACGCGGGGCTCAGCCCGTCCCCACGACCAGCAGCGGGGCTGACGACGCCAACGACGCTGCCCGCTCTACCGCCGCTGGCCGATTCAACCAAGCGCGCGACGGGCGCGTCGGCCGCTTCGCGGCGGGCGCGCATGGCAGCCCAGACGGCGCCTCCAGCGCTGAGGAGGATCAGAACCCAGGCCACCGTCACGCCGGAGATCGCGGGCGCGAGCGCAAGCCCGAGGGCCGCTGCGGCCAGCGCCGCGCCGAGTCCGCCAAGGATCACGGCGAACGCCCGCGCGAGCGCGTGCGGCCGCCCCAAGCGACGCAGCCGGCGCGCCGTTTCCGTCATTGGCTTCCGCTCACCGCGTAGGTGAAAAGATTCACACCCATCCGCAACGCAGCCTCGTGCAGCTCGGGGGGGTCATTATGCACATCCGCGTCTTCCCAGCCGTCCCCCAAGTCGGACTGGTAGGAGTAGTATACGACAAGCCGCCCTCCCAAAAAAATACCGAATCCCTGAGCGGGCAGCCCATCGTGCTCGTGGATCTTGGGGATACCCCGCGGGAAGGCGTAGACGAGGTTGTACACCGGGTGGGTCAACGGCACCTCAACGAGCGGGTGGTCGGGAAAAACGCGGGCAATCTCCCGCCTGAACGACACGTCCATTCCATAATTGTCATCGGCATGCAGGAACCCGCCGAGTTCGAGGTAGCGTCGCAGGTTGCGCAGCTCGAGATCGGAGAAGTGCACGTTCCCGTGGCCCGTCATATAGAGGTAAGGAACGTCCCACAGCTCGGGTCCCGTCAGCGTGACCACACGATCACGATCGGCGACCTGGAGCGTCGTGCGCTCGCGCACCGCCGCCAGGAGATTCGGCAGGCTGGACGGGTTCGCGTACCAGTCGCCGCCGCCGTCGTAATGCAAGCGACCGATGGTGAGCGAGGCGGTTGGGCGGTCGGACGGTCGGGCGGTCAACGACACCACGAGCACCATGACCGCCGCAATTGCTTTTTGACCGTCCCGACCGCCGCCTTTGCCGTTTGACCGCCGCATTTTCATAGTTCGTTTACCAACCTGTACGCCGAATTCCGGGAGATTCCCGTTTCCTCGGCGAGTCGATCGGCGGCGTCCTTCCGGGACATCCCCTGGGAGAGCAAGATCTGCGCTCGCTCTGCGGGATCCACCGGTGGCTCCTCGACGCGCGGTTTG